>NZ_JBEZDO010000006.1:0-357104 GCF_040648355.1 Nonomuraea sp. NPDC049152
ACCGGAGTCGACTTGCATATCCCTTTCATGCCAATAGCAGTGTGTATGGGTGATTTGTCGGAATCCCGTATCCGTGGGGAAAACCGCGCCCCATTACGGGGTGGCCGGGCGTCTGGACAGGCCGTTAGCCACCCGTGCGAACGCTCATGGGCAGTCCTGCGGTCGCGGTCGTGCGCCTTGTCGGTGACCCTGAAAGACGCATGTGGAAAGCCCTTGTTCGGCCGCCATGGACCCGTCGCGCGCAGAGGAGTCGGGCTTCGGTGTCGAATGGCGCGCACCGGGCAGGTACGGCGCGGCCACCTGCGGAAGGGCGCCACAGCGCTGAGGAAGCGGCCTGATCGGCGTGCCGCGAGAAGCGCTCAGGCCGGCTTGCCGTACAGGGGCGGACCTGAGAGGAACCGGCGCGGGCGGCCCGGCTATGCAGACCAGGTCAGAGGGAGCGGTCGGCGGCCCATTCGTCGGAGAGGGCGGAGTGGACGATGGAGTCGCGCCACCCGTCCGGTGTGGCCACGTGGTGGCGGATGCGGCCCTCCTCGACCATCCCGGCCACCAGCATGGCCAGCTGGGCCGCGGTGTTGGCGGGAGAGCGGGCGCCCCAGAGCCGGTGCAGGCCGAGGTCCTTGAAGCCGAAGTTCAGCACCAGCCTGAACAGGTCGGTGCCGATGCCACGCCCCCACAGGTCAGGCCTGAGACCGAGGCCGATCTCGGCGCTGTGCGGATGATCGGCCTCGATGTGCAGGCGAGCCACGCCGATCACGCCGTGGCCCTCGGTCTCGGTGACGGCCAGCACGTACAGGCGGCGGGGGCTGGCGAAGGCCGCCGCGACCGCCTCGTCGACGATCTCGACGACCTCCGCGCGGGTCCGCGGGTCGAACGGCAGGTGCTGGGTCGCGGCGGGATCGCCGTAGACGGCGTGCAGGGCGTCGACGTCCTCGTCCGTGACCTCGCGCAGCCCCAGGCGCTTGCCGGTGACGTGGACGCTCCGCATGCGCAGACGGTAACGCCTATGGGACGATCTTCACAAGTGCTGTCAAGTCGCCAGTTGACTGCCGTAAGCACGCGCGACAAGTTCGGCCACCGCGCCATGGGCGCCGAGGGGGTCGGCGTAGCCCGCTTCGACGGTCGCGGCGGCCGACTCGAGCACGGAGGCGTCGGTCTCGTGGCCGATCAGGCAGGGCGAGATGGCCAGGCGGGCGGCGCCGGCGGCGCGCAGGCGTTCGGCGGCGACGGCCACGCCGGGATCGCTGTCGAGCGAGGCCGCCACGACGGGCAGCGTCAGGCGCGAGGCCAGCAGGACGGCGGTGGCCTGCGCGGCGTGTACGGCATGCTCCCCGCCCACGGTGCCGAGGATGACGGCGTCGACGGGGCTGGAGACGCTGAGCAGCCGCATGCGGTCGGCCCTGGCCAGCTCCTTCTCCGCGAGCTTGATGTGCAGGGCCTCGGCCAGCAGCGGGTGAGGGCCGAGGGCGTCGGTGACGGTGGCGTCGCCGCCGGTCGCGGCGATGGTCTTGGTGATCTCTTCGGTGACGCGGGGGTCGGACCAGAGCGTCAGCGGCACCACGATCGCACCGCGATCCTGGGGGAGCTGGTCTGCCAGGTCATGCAGCGTGGCCAGCCGCACCTCGATGTGCGGGTTGTCGACCCGGACCAGCGCGGCGATCTCCGCGGCCAGGTCACCGGTGTCGCCGGGGTTGACGAGCACGAGGACGGGGGCGTCCGGCGGCAGGGACGTGGGAACGGGCCGGCGGTGGCGACCGCCGCCGGGCCGGGGGGAACGTTCACGTACAGGCAGGCTCACGGCGCGGAGTTTATGGCTATTTGGAAAGCCGTGTGCTCGAAAACGGCGGCGATTGCATTACAACCTCACCAGTCTCACCAGCCAGTCAGGTGACCGAGATCACATCGTGATGTCACCTCGTAATAGTAGAAGCGGGTTCTAGAGCGACCTTCCGCCGCATGGAGGTTGGGTATGAAACCGTTCTACGTCCGCGAGCTCACCGTCTACCCCGTCGGCGCGCGCCGCATCAGGTTGCTGGCGGTCGCCGTCCTGGCGAGCCTGGTGGCCAACTTCGAGATCACTCTCGCCACGATCCTTCCCCTCCTCCGCGCCGATCTCGGCATGTCCCTGCAGGTCTACGGCCTGATCGCGGCACTGTCCGTGCTGGTGGGCGGGCTGTCGGCGGGAATCGGCGGCGTCCTGTCCGACCGGTGGGGCAGGGTGACGCTGCTGGTGCCGACGCTCACCGTCACCGCCGCGTGCAACTTCCTGCTGGCCACCGTCGACACCGTCGGCGAGTTGTTCTTCGTGCGCTGCCTGATGCTGTTCATCGAGGGCGCGGCCATCACGATCACCGCCAGCCTGGTGCGCGACTTCTCGCCCCGGATGGGCAGGGCGCAGGCCTTCGGGTTCTGGACGTGGGGCCCGGTCGGCGCCTCCTTCCTGGCCTCGGCGATCGCCGGTGTGACGCTGCCGATCTTCGACAACGCCTGGCAGTCGCAGGCCATCATCATGGGCGGGATCTCGCTGCTGTTGTGCGCGATCATCATCTGGCAGATCGCCGAGCCCTCGGCCGCGCTCAGGGCGCGGGTGCTGACGGCCGAGTCCGAGGTGGCGGCGGAGGAGAAGATCGACCCGGGCAAGGTGCGCGAGCTGCTCAGACACCCCCATCTGTGGGCGCACGTGTTCGGCAACACCGGCTGGCAGATCCTCTACTGGACCTTCGCGATCTTCGGTCAGACCATCATGGTCGACTCGTTCGGGATGACCGCCGCGCAGGCCAACGGCGTGGTCGCGTTCGGGATCGTGCTCAACGCCGTCGCGGTGATCGTCGTGGGCCGGCTGTCCGACCGGCTGCAGCTGCGCAAGCCGTTCACGCTGGTGGGAACGGTGCTGACGATCGCGGCGCTCGGCACGTTCGTCGCCCTCATCGGCCAGGGCGCCTCGGGCGGCGTGGTGACCGCCGTCTACGCGGCGCTGTTCCTCGTGCTCGGCGTCGCCTACGTGCCGTGGATGGCCAACTTCTCCGAGGACGCCGAGGACGTCGAGCCGCGCCTGCAGGGGGCCGCGCTCGGCATCTGGGGCATGGTGGTCCGCATCATGATCGTGGTCCTGCTGCTGGTGGCGCCGCAGGTGGTCGCCGTGGGCGGCTGGGGCACGTGGCTGCTGGTCGCCCTCGCGGGCCAGGTCGTCTTCCTCGTGTCCATGGTCGCTTTCCGAGGCCGCTGGAGTACGGCTAAAGCCGCCGCGACATCTGCCTAAATATTCGGACAAATGTGACGCGGGTCACGAGTTTTTGCCGTTTACTTCCATGTAATCGATTACCTATGGTGATGTAATCGATTTCATGGAGGGCGCATGGCACGCATCAAAGACGTGGCCGCACATGCGGGCGTCTCGGTCGCCACGGTGTCCCGCGTGCTGAACGACAACCCGTCGGTCACCGCGGAGACCCGCGATCGCGTCTACGCCGCCATGTCCGCGCTGCGCTACGTGCCCAACGCCGTCGCCCGCTCACTGCGGACCGAGGCCACCAGGACGCTCGGCCTCATCATCGGCGACATCCTCAACCCGTTCTTCACCGAGCTGGCCAGGGGAGTGGAGGACGAGGCCAGGCGCGCGGGCTACACCGTCATCATCGGCAACGCCGACGAGCGGGCGGAGGAGCAGGACCACTACGTGCGCACGCTCGTCGGACAGCGCGTCGACGGCCTGCTCATCTGCCCCACCGCCGAGGTCACCCCGCTGGTGCAGGAGCTCGTCTCCACCGGCAGGCCGCTGGTCTTCCTCGACCGCACGATCAGCGGCCTCGACGTGCCGTACGTGCGCGCCGACGGAGCCCAGGCGATCGCCGACCTCGTGGCGCACCTCAAGTCGATGGGCCACCGCAGGATCGCCTTCGCCTCAGGTCCCGCCACCTTGTCCACGGGCCGCGAGCGGACCGACGCGTTCGTCACCGCGATGACCGAGGCGGGGCTCGAGGTCAGGCCCGAGTATCTGGCCGCGGGCGACTTCCGCGAGAGCAGCGGGAGGGCGATCACCCGACACCTGCTCGACCTGGCCGAACCCCCAGAAGTGATCTTCTTCGGCGACAACCTGATGACGCTGGGCGGACTCGACGAGATCAGGGCCAGAGGCCTGCGCATCCCCGACGACGTGGCCGTCGCCTCCTTCGACGACGTGACGTGGTTCGTCCACGTCGACCCGCCGATCACCGCGATCGCCCAGCCGACCGCGGAGCTGGGCCGCAGGGCCGTACAGCTGCTGCTCGACCGTGCCGCGGGGCGGGCGGCCGAGTCGATCGCGCTCCCCGCCGAGCTGGTCATCCGCAGGTCCTGCGAGAGGAAGGGTGCATGTTGAACCAGGAGATCCTCAGGGTCGAGGGCCTGCGCAAGCGGTTCCCCGGCGTCCTCGCGCTCGATGGGGTGGACCTGGAGCTGCGCACGGGCGAGGTGCACGTGCTGCTCGGCGAGAACGGCGCGGGCAAGAGCACCCTGATCAAGATGCTCTCCGGCGCCTACCATCCCGACGAGGGGCGCATCCTGCTCGACGGTCGACCCGTGGAGATCCGTACGGCAGGCGACGCGCAGCGGCTCGGCATCGCGACGATCTACCAGGAGTTCAACCTGGTGCCCGACCTGACCGTCGGGGAGAACCTCTCGCTCGGCCGCCCGCCGCGCAGGTACGGCTTCGTCGACGTCAAGGCCATGCACAGCAAGGCCAAGGAACTGCTCGACCGGGTCGGCCTCGACATCGACCCCCGCACCAGGATCGGCTCGCTCGGCATCGCCCGCATGCAGATGGTCGAGATCGCCAAGGCGCTGGCGCTGGACGCGCGCGTGCTCATCATGGACGAGCCGACGGCCGTGCTGACCACCAGCGAGGTCGAGAAGCTGTTCTCGATCGTCAGGCAGCTGCGCGACCAGGGCGTGGCCGTCGTGTTCATCACCCACCACCTGGAGGAGATCGCCCAGATCGGCGACACGGTGACGGTCCTGCGCGACGGCCGTTCGGTGGCCGAGGTGCCCGCCGACACGCGGCAGGACGAGCTGGTCAGGCTCATGGTGGGCCGGCCGATCGACCAGCAGTACCCGCGCGAGGCCGAGGAGCCGGGGCAGCCGCTGCTCAAGGTGGAGGGGCTGACCAGGCGCGGCGCGTTCGAGGACGTCTCCTTCGAGGTGCGCGCGGGCGAGGTCGTCGGGCTCGCGGGGCTGGTGGGCGCGGGCCGTACCGAGGTCGCCAGGGCGATCTTCGGCGCGGACCGCTACGACGCGGGACAGGTCACGGTCGGCGGCAAGCGGCTGCGTCACGGCGACATCGACGCGGCGATGGCCGCGGGCCTCGGCCTGGTGCCTGAGGACCGCAAGGGCCAGGGGCTGGTGCTCGGCGCCGACATCGCCGAGAACCTCGGCCTGGTCACGCTCGGCAGGGCCACCCGCGGCGGCTTCGTCGACCGCTCGGGGCAGCGCACGGCGGCGGCCAAGGTCGCGGGACAGCTCGGCGTCCGGATGAGCGGCCTGGGCCAGGAGGTCCGCACGCTCTCCGGCGGCAACCAGCAGAAGGTCGTCATCGGCAAGTGGCTGCTGGCCGACGTCAGCGTGCTCATCCTCGACGAGCCCACGCGCGGCATCGACGTGGGCGCCAAGGTCGAGATCTACCAACTGATCAACTCACTCACCGCTTCTGGCCACGCCGTACTCATGATCTCCAGCGATCTCCCCGAGGTGATCGGCATGAGCGACAGGGTGCTCGTCATGGCCAGAGGCAGGCTCGTCGGCGAGCTCCCCGCCGACGAGGCGACACAGGACGCGGTGATGGCGCTGGCCGTCACCGAGGTGGAGGGTACTCGTGTCCAGTAAGACGAGAGCCTGGCTCTCGGAGAACGGCGCTCTCGTCGCGCTCGTGGTCCTGGCCGTCGCGCTGTCGCTGTTGTCCAGCGACTTCCTCAGCGTGAGCAACCTGCTCAACGTGGGCGTGCAGGCGGCCGTCACCGCGATCCTCGCCTTCGGCGCCACTTTCGTGATCATCACGGGCGGCATCGACCTGTCGGTCGGCTCCGTCGCCGCGCTGTCGGCGATCACGCTGGCCTACCTGTCCACGACCTCGGGCCTGCCGTGGCCGCTGGCCACGGTGATCGCGCTGGCCGTCGGCGTCGTGTGCGGCCTGGTCAACGCCGCGCTCATCGCGTACGGCAAGCTTCCCCCCTTCATCGCCACCCTGGCCATGCTCGGCATCGCCAGAGGCCTCGCGCTGGTCATCTCCCAGGGCAGCCCGATCGCCATGCCCGACGCGGTCTCCCACGTGGGCGACACGATCGGCGGCTACCTGCCGGTGCCCGTCCTGGTGATGGTCGTCATGGGCGTCATCGCCGCGGTCATCCTCAACCGCACCTATGCGGGCCGCGCGATGTACGCGATCGGCGGCAACGAGGAGGCCGCCAGGCTGTCCGGCATCAAGGTCGACAGGCAGAAGCTCGTCACCTACGCCCTGTCGGGCGGCTTCGCCGCGGTCGCGGGCATCGTCCTGGCCAGCCGCCTGGCCTCCGCCCAGCCGCAGGCCGCGGCCGGGTACGAGCTGGACGCCATCGCCGCCGTCGTCATCGGCGGGGCGAGCCTGTCCGGCGGCAAGGGCCGCGCCTTCGGCACCTTCGTCGGCGCGCTCATCCTGGCCGTCCTGCGCAACGGCCTCAACCTTCTGTCCGTCTCCGCCTTCTGGCAGCAGGTCGTGATCGGCGTGGTGATCGCGCTCGCGGTCCTCGTCGACACCCTGCGCCGCAGATCAGCCAACTGAGGGGAAGCACCATCATGAAACTCGGCATCATCGCGGCAGGCGCCGCGCTCGCACTCGGTCTCGCCGCCTGCGGTTCCGGCGGCTCGGGCGGCTCCGGCGGGTCCACCGCCTCCGGCGGCGCGGGCGACATCAAGATCGGCATGTCGGTGTCCACGCTGAACAACCCCTTCTTCGTCCAGCTGCGCGCCGGCGCGGAGGAGGAGGCCAAGAAGCTCGGCGCCGCGCTGACGGTCACCGACGCCCAGAACGACGCCTCCCAGCAGGTGAACCAGGTCCAGAACTTCACCAGCCAGAACATGAAGGCGATCGTCATCAACCCGGTCGACTCCGACGCGGCGGCGCCCGCCGTCAAGGCGGCCGACCGCGTCAAGATCCCGGTGATCGCCGTCGACCGCGGCGTCAACGGCGCCGAGGTCGCGCAGACCGTCGCCTCCGACAACGTCGAGGGTGGCAAGCTGGCCGGGCAGGAGCTGGCCAAGCAGATCGGGGAGAAGGGCAACGTGGTGGTGCTCCAGGGCGTCCCGGGCACCTCCGCCTCTCGCGACAGGGGCAAGGGCTTCGCCGAGGGCATCAAGGCCTTCCCGAACATCCACGTGGTGGCCCAGCAGCCCGCGGACTTCGACCGCACCAAGGGCCTGGACGTCATGACCAACCTCCTGCAGTCGCACCCCGACATCACCGGCGTCTTCGCCGAGAACGACGAGATGGCGCTCGGCGCGATCAAGGCTCTGGGCGCGAAGGCCGGCAAGGAGGTCAAGGTCGTCGGCTTCGACGGCACTCCCGACGGGCTGAAGGCCATCCAGGCGGGCACGCTCGCCGCGAGCGTCGCCCAGCAGCCCAAGCTTTTGGGCCAGCAGGCCATCGAGAACGCGGTCAAGGCGGCCAAGGGCGAGAGCATCCAGAAGGTCGTGGGGGTGCCGGTGAAGGTCGCGACCAAGGAGAACATCACCGAGTTCGCGAGCTGACCATGGACGTAGTGGTCGTGGGGTCGGTCAACGCCGACCTGGTGGTGCGGGTCGCGCGGCGGCCCGCGCCGGGGGAGACCGTGCTGGGCTCCGACCTCGACACCTTCCCCGGCGGCAAGGGCGCCAACCAGGCCGTCGCCGCCGCCAGGCTCGGCGGGCACGCGGCCCTGCTTAGGACCGGGAGCTCCGAGGTGGAGGCGGTCGACACCACGGGCGCGGGCGATGCCTACAGCGGCGCACTCGTCTGGCGGCTGGCCCCGCGGCGACAGCCTCCCTTGTACTCGAGCTGACGCCGGAACTCGCCCCAGCCGCAGTCCGAGATCGCCGCAGACAGGCTGCGGTTCTTCACCATGTTCTTGACCGCGAGGTCTTCGATCACGATGGTGTCGGCCCGGCGCACCTTGGCGATGCGGTCCCCGTCGGAGGTGACCGCCGTGGGGGTCTTGGCGATCCGCAGCTCGCCGTTGGCCATGCGCAACGCCGAGCGGGTGTAGTGCGCGGACTGCCGCGAGTTGCGGTTCTTGAACCGGGGGTACTTGGCCCGTCCGGCGTAGGAGTTGGCGAACGCGGTGTGCTGGTGGCACAGCGTCTGCTGCAACGGAACCGACGACACCTCGCTCAGGAACGCGAGGTCTTGGGTCTTCTTCCACTCGGTCAGGGCGGCGTCGGTCTGCTTGTAGGAGGTTTTCACGCCGTCGGCGTGGAAGGCGCGGTGCCGTTCGGCGAGGGTCTTGTTCCATACCAGGCGAACGCATCCGAATGTGCGATTCAACACCGCGGCCTGTTCGGGGTCAGGGTAGGTCCGGCACCTGTACGCCGTCCTCACACGACACACTTTACGTTAAGGAGAGGCATGTGTAAGGCAAAGGCGAAGGGACGTGGTGGTGTCCTGCGCGCGCCGTGCTCGGGGCTGTCCTGGCTGCGCCGGGCCATCCCTGACGGGACCCGGATTCCTCTCCGGCCTGAAGGCCGGAGCATCCTCCGGGAGGTTCAGTGAAGCGCACGGGGATACTCAACGCCGCCCTGGCGGGGCAGCTGGCCAGGCTCGGCCACACCGACCAGGTGCTGGTCTGCGACAGCGGGATGCCCATCCCGCCCAGCGTCGAGACCGTCGACCTGGCCTTCCTGCCGGGCGTGCCGTCCTTCGCCGAGGTGCTCGACGGGCTGCTCGCCGAGCTCGTCGTCGAGGGCGCGGTGGCCGCGGGCGAGGTGGCCGAGGCCAACCCCTCCTGCGCGGCCATGCTCGCCGACCGGCTGCCCGGCCTCGAGCACGTGCCGCACGAGGAGCTCAAGCGCATGGCGAAGGAGGTCAGGCTCGTGGTGCGGACGGGGGAGGCCAGGCCGTACGCCAACGTCATCCTGCGCTGCGGCGTCTACTTCTGAGTCATCTCGAGGGGACGACCACCGACTGCGGGTTGCCGGGCGCGTAGACGGTGATGCCCTGCGGCAGCGACCGGAGTTTCTCGATCTCCGCGCGGGCGGGGCAGGTGTCGTAGCCGTCCTGCCTGGCCCTGTTCGCCTCGGCCTCCGCTTTCGCCTGCGCGACCTTGGCCTGCGCCTCGGAGACGGCGGCGTTGGCGGCCAGCGACCTGTCCACCGCCTGCTGCACGGTCGAGGGGAGCGTCACGCGGGCCAGCGTGAAGCGCAGCCCGTGAGGTAGTCGCCACCCAGATGCTCCCGATCTGGACGCGCAGCGCGTTGTCGATGACCGGCCTGACGGCCTGGCCGAAGAAGGCGGCCCAGCCCTCCTCGCCCTCCCACGCGTAGAGGCCGCCCCTGTAGGTGCGGGTGCCGTACTTGTCGTCGAAGGTCTTCAGCGTCGCGGGATCGAGGGTGAGGGTGAAGTGGAGCGCGCCCTCGATGCCGAGATTGACCCCGTCGCTGCTCGGCACGGTCACGACACCTGGCCTCCGCTGGTGCTCTCGAAGCCGCCGGCCAGGCCGAGCAGGGTGGGTAACGCGACCACGGCGGCGACGGCGATCAGGGTGATTCTCACGCGAGCCTCCCTTGTGGGCGGCGGTGGCAGCCGCCGCCCACGTCCCTTTCGCGGCTATCCGACGGGAACGGGCCTGTCCACGTCCTCGCTCTTGGGCGCGATCGCGAGGCCGAAGGCGGTGATCGCCAGAGCGATCACCACGTAGATCGACACGGCGGTGGTCGTCTTGTAGGTGGTGTAGAGGTGGAGGGCGATGATCGGCGCGATGCCGCCGCCGACGATGCCGGCCACCTGGTAGCCCATCGACGCGCCGCTGTAGCGCAGGCGGGTGCTGAACAGTTCGGCGATGAAGGCGGCCTGCGGGCCGTACATGGCCGCGTGGGTCACCAGGGCGACCACGGCGGCCACCACGATGAGCGGGAACGACCTGGTGTCGAGCAGCTGGAAGAAGACGAACACCCAGATGGCCGCGCCGATCACGCCTGCCAGGTAGACGGTGCGCCTGCCGTACCTGTCGGACAGCGCGCCGAACAGCGGGATCAGCACCAGCTGGCAGGCCGAGCCGATGAGGACCGCGTTGAGGCCGACCGAGCGGTCCATGTGCAGCACGGTCGTGATGTAGAGCAGGATGTAGATGGTGAAGGTGTAGAAGGCCACGTCCACGCCGATGCGGGCGGTGAAGGCCGACAGCAGCGCGCGCGGGTGCGTGCGCAGCACCTCGAGCAGCGGCATCCTGGCCTTGA
Source organism: Nonomuraea sp. NPDC049152 (assembly GCF_040648355.1). NCBI lineage: Bacteria > Bacillati > Actinomycetota > Actinomycetes > Streptosporangiales > Streptosporangiaceae > Nonomuraea > Nonomuraea sp. NPDC049152. The sequence continues at coordinate 10,432 of NZ_JBEZDO010000006.1, forward strand.
CGCCCTTCTGCTCGACCTCGGCGAACAGCGGCGACTCGGTGATCTTCACGCGGACCCAGAGCCCGACCAGCACCAGCACGCCCGACAGCAGGAACGGCACCCGCCAGCCCCATGACAGGAAGGCGGTCTCGGACATGGTGGCGTCCAGCAGGCCCAGCAGGGCAGTGGCCAGGATGAAGCCCGCGGGCACGCCGACCTGCGGCCAGCTGGCGTTGAAGCCGCGCCGTCTCGGGTCGCCGTGCTCCATGGACATGATGACCGCGCCGCCCCACTCGCCGCCCAGGCCGAGGCCCTGGACGAACCTCAGCGTGCCGAGCAGGATCGGCGCGGCCGCGCCGATGGCGTCGTAGGTGGGCAGCACGCCGATGAGGAAGGTCGAGACGCCCATCACCAGCAGCGTGACCACGAGCACCGTCTTGCGCCCCACCTTGTCGCCGAAGTGGCCGAAGACGACGCCGCCGAGCGGGCGGGCCACGAAGGCGACCGCGTTGGTGACCAGGGCGAGCAGCGTCGCGCTGACCGGGTCGAACGTCGGGAAGAACAACTTGCCGAACACCAGCGACGCCGCCGTGCTGTAGAGGAAGAAGTCGTACCACTCCAGCGACGTGCCGATCAGGCTGGCGAGGATCACTCGCCGCGTCTGGTGCATTGTCATCGCTCCTAGATGGGAGGGGGGTGTTCCTCTGAATCTAAGGATCGTTGAACAATTCGACAAGAGTTTTGTTCGATGATTCCCTGTCAGTTGTGGATAACGCGGTGGCGGCGCTTGAACACGAACGGGTGCGTCTGGGGCGCAGCAGCACGGCCGAACGGGTGGCCGACATCCTGCGCGAGCACATCATCGAGGGCCTGTTCGCCCCCGGGCAGCGACTGTCGGAGGAGGCCATCGGCAGTGCTCTCGGTGTCTCCCGCAACACCCTGCGCGAGGCCTTCAGGCTCCTGGGGCACGAGCGGCTGCTCGACCACAAGCTCAACCGGGGCGTCTTCGTCCGCGTCCTGTCGGCCGCCGACGTCTCCGACCTCTACCAGATGCGCAGGGTCCTCGAAGGCGCGGCGGTACGGCGCGCCGCCTCCCCCGAGGCGCTCGCGCTGATCAAGGAGACGGTCGAGGAGGCCGAGCGATCCGCCGTGGCCGACCGCTGGCAGGACGTCGGCACCGCCAACAGCCGCTTCCACCAGGCGCTGGTCGCACTCCACCGCAGCCCGCGACTGAACGAGGCGATGCGGCAGCTGCTGGCCGAGCTCCGCCTGGTCTTCCACGTCATGCACAACCCCCGCGCGCTGCACGAGCCGTTCGTCGTGCGCAACAGGCAACTGCTGGAGCTGATGGCCGCCGGGCGCGCCGACGAGGCGGCCACCTTCCTCGAGCTCTACCTCGACGACGCCGAACGGCTGCTCCTGCACGCCTACGAGCCTTCGGACGCGCCCACCACGCGTTGACGGCCGAGTCCGTGTCCCACCTGTGACCAACCTCTCCGTCCCATCGGGAGTCCAACCCGGTAAAGGAGGAGAGGCACTATGCGAAGGACACTTCTGGGGGCGGCGGCGGTGGTCGCGGTGGCCGCGGCCGGCCTGCCCGCGATCGCCCACGCCGACAGCGCGGGGACGGCCAGGGTCGCGTGGGTGGGCTCGTGCGACGACAAGGACGAGATCAGCCACGCCTGCGGCGCCTGGCGCGTCAGGCTCAGGTCCGGGGGGCAGATCAAGGTCGCCGACGCGGCCGCCACCTCGGTGGACGCCCACGGACGCAAGACCGAGGAGACGGGCAAGTTCGCCATCAGCGCCGACGGCGAGTGGATCGTCTACGAGCGCAAGAGCGACCACCGCCTCGCCGTACGCAGGACGTCGGGTGGCCGGGTGACGCTGCTGCCGAAGTCGCTGACCAGGCTCGGCACGGACATCGTGCGGGTCTGGCTGTCGCCCTCGGGCGACAGGGTCCTGCTGGAGTACAGCGAAACCGGTGAGAAGGAGCCCGGCAAGATCGTCACGGTGGCCACGGGGAAGATCGTGAAGCTGCCGGCGGGGGACGATCTCGAGGGGTTCAGCGGCGACGGCGACGAGGCGCTCGCCCTGCGCTACAACACCGACAACACCACCACGCTCGTCGCCCTCGGCGCGGACGGCAGCACTGTGGCGCAGGTTCCGCCGCAGGTGGTGATCAACGCCTCGACGCGAGCGCTGGCGGCCGACGGCCGCACGGTGGCGGTGTTCGCGGGCGCGCAGCCCAAGCTGCGCCTGTACGACCTGAGCACCGATCGGCTGGCGGCCGCGGTGGACCTGCGGCTGAAGAAGGGCACCGTCGTCTACCACGCCCAGTGGACCGGCGAGGACCAGCTGACGGTGAAGGTGCAGTCGGGCGGAGACGGCAAGCCGACGGTGGTACGGGTGCTCACCGTCGACACGGGAACGGGCGCGGTCAAGCCCGTCGACACGTTCACGGTCATCGCCAGGAACTACGCCTGGCTGACGGCGGGAGAGTGACGAGATGAAGCTCAGGATCCTGGCGGCGATCGCGGTCGCCATGGCGATGCTCGGAGTGCAGGGCGCGGCCGCGTACGCCGACCCCGGCCACGACCACGGACAGAGCCACGGCGACAGCAGGGGCGACGCCATCCGCTACGCCTCCGCCCAAGGCTGCCCGAAGAAGGGCGGCGAGGTCGTGCCCTGCGGCACCTGGCGGCTGGTCTCCCACAAGGGCGAGGTCACGCTGCTGAAGGACGCCCAGTTGCGCGCGGTCGGCGCCGACGGCAAGCCCGTCGACTACGCGGTCGCCCCCATCGCGGTCTCCGGCGACGGCACGAGGGTCGCCTACTTCACGAAGGCCGGACGGCTGGTCGTGCGCACCATGAAGGGCGGCGTCAAGCCGCTGCCCGCGGACGCGCTGCCGGCCAGGACCAACCAGTACGACGTCACGCTGCAGCTGTCCGACGACGGGGCCAGGCTCGCGGTCATCGCGGGCAGGGTGCAGCTGTTCGACACCGCCACCGGCGGCAGGCTCGGCACACTGCCCAAGCTCAGCACCTTCGTCGGATTCAGCGGCGACGGGGAGAGGGTGCTGGCCAGCATGGACGGCGACGAGTCCGTGGTCGAGCTGCACGTCTACGACCTGTCGGGCAGGCGGCTGCTGAGCGACACGCCGCCGCAGCTGGTGGCCGCCAACGGCCCCTACGCGCTCAACGCCGACGGCAAGACGCTCGCGGTGCTGGTCGGGGGGACGAAGGTCACGCTCTACGACCTGGCCACCAGCCAGGTCCTCGGCGGGCACGCGATCAAGCTGCCCAAGGAGGGCACGGTCCACAAGGTCGACTGGACCGGCGACAACCAGGTGACCCTGCACGTCTCGCAGTACCCCGAGGGCAAGGCCACCAGGATGACCGTCCTGCAGCACGACCCGACCTCGGGCGCGACCAGGGTGCGCGACACCTACTCGATGCTCAAGGACACGTTCGTCTTCGCCGCCTGCGGCGGCTGAGGCGCGCGCCACTGCCCGCCGTAACCCCTTTGCGGGGGACGGCGGGCGGTCGGCACAATGCCCGCATGACCGACAGGACCGTGCGGATCTCCAAGTACCTCGCCAGGCACCTGCGCCACGACCCCGCGGCGATCGGGATCACGCTGGACGAGCAGGGCTGGGTGAAGATCGACGACCTGCTGACCGCCGCGGCCCTGCACGGCTTCCCCATCACCAGGGCCGAGCTGGACACGGTGGTGTCGGACAACGACAAGCGGCGGTACGCCGTCGCGGGCGACCGCATCAGGGCGAGCCAGGGACACTCGGTGCGCGTCGACCTCGGCCTGGCGCCGGTGGAGCCGCCGCACGTGCTCTACCACGGGACGGTGGGCCGCAGCCTGGCCGCTATCAGGCGGTCGGGGCTGCTGCCCATGTCCCGGCGGCACGTCCACCTGTCCGCCGACAGGGCGACGGCCGTCCGGGTGGGGTCGCGAAGAGGGGTCCCCGTGGTGCTGGTCGTGTCGGCGGGGGAGATGCACACGGCGGGGCACGCGTTCATGGTCAGTGCCAACGGGGTGTGGCTCACCGACACCGTGCCGCCGGAGTTCCTGCTGTTCCCCGGCTGACCGGTGACGCCGACATGGAAGCCGTAGCGGCCCAGGCCGTACCGCTCGCACAGCTCCTCGTGCGCCTCGGACGGGCCGACGGCACGTTCCGCGAGCGCGCTGTCCAGCAGCACGCACGGATCGCGTCATCGCCGCCGCCGAGGGTATGGCTCGGGAGAGCCTGCCCTCTCCGAGCTGAAGACGCCGCCCGAGAGCGTGGACGCCCACGCTGAACGGAAACCCCCGGGACCACCTGGTCCCGGGCTGCCTGGGAGCGTGCGCATGAGGAGTTTCACCCGCAGGGAGCAGTCCGTCGGCTTCGCCGCGGGCACGCTGGCAGGCCTCATCTGGGGCCTGGCCTTCCTGATACCGGTGCTCCTGCCCGGCTGGAGCCCGGTGGCCGTGACGGTCGGCAGGTACCTGGCCTACGGCCTGATCTCCCTGGTGCTGTTCGCCTTCGGCGGCCGCGTCCTGTGGCGTCTGCTGCGGCAGCACTGGGGTGTGGCCCTGGCGTTCGCGCTGACCGGCAACGTCCTGTACTACCTGCTACTCGTCCTCGGCATCGAGCTGGTCGGCGCGCCCGTCACCGACATCGTCATCGGCTGCATCCCGGTCACCGTGGCGCTGCTCGGCAACGTGCTGTCGGGGGCCTACCGCTGGCGCTCCCTCGTCATGCCGGTGACACTCGTGGCGATCGGCCTGGCCGTCGTGAACACGCTGGAGCTGAGCGGCTCCGCCCCCACCGAGGACCGGCCGGTCGGGCTCAAGGTCCTCGGCCTGCTGGCCGCCGTCGGCGCCGTCCTCCTGTGGACCTGGTACGGCCTGGCCAACGCCCGCTTCCTGAGCCGCCACCGCGAGGTGCCCGGCGGGGCGTGGTCGACGGTGATCGGCCTCGGTACCGGCGTCGTCACCCTGGCAGGACTCCCCGTGGCCGCGCTGTCGGGGGAACTCTCGCCCGACCCCCACCCCTCAGGCGAGACGCCGGGCCTGCCCACGTTCGTCCTCGCCGTGCTCGTGCTGGGCATCGTGGTGTCGTGGGCGGCCACGGGCCTGTGGAACGTCGCCTCGGCCCGGCTGTCGCCCACCGCCGCGGGGATGCTCATCAACGTCGAGACCGTCGCCGGGTTCGCCTACGTCTACGCGGCACGCGGCGAATGGCCTCCGCTGGGCCAGGTCGCGGGCTTCGCCCTGATCCTCATAGGCGTGCTCCAGGTCGTACGGCTCCCCGTCACAGTGGGCCGGCCCGCTGACAGCAGGCTCGGCCGTGCCATGTTCCTCTGAACCCGAGCTTCGACTCCTTCGGGAGCTCCGGCCGCCCGCCCAGGACCGGTCCCAGCCGTCGGCGCCGGCGGGCGATGGGTCACGAACGGGCCCCGATGCTCCGGCCGCTCGCGGCGGCCGGGCGGACGACTGGTCAGTGGCCGGGCGTCAGGAAACCGTCGACCACGCGGCGGACCTTGTCGACGGCGTCGTCGCCGTTCGGATGGTCCTCTCCCCCCGGGTATGCCGCCCGCCGGTGAGCACCTGACGGACACCCATTCCCGTGCGCGGCTGGAGCGGCGGCGATCAGGCCAGGGCGATCGGGCCGAGGTAGGTCCCGCCCGAGACGTCGATGGTCTGGCCGGTCACCCACCGGCCCTGCGGGCCCGCGAGGAAGCCGACGACGTCGGCGACGTCTTCGGGCTCGCCGAGCCGCCCGAGCGCGGTGATCGCTTCGAGCCCGGCGACCACCTCGGGGATGGAGGTGTAGCCCGCGGTCATGTCGGTCCGCACCGCGCCGGGCGCGACCGTGTTCACCGTGATACCGCGCCCGCCGAGCTCGTTGGCCAGTGACGGGGCCATGGACTCCAGCGCCGCCTTGCTGATGGTGTAGCCGATCTGTGTGGAGACCGCGAACCGGCTGGCCGTCGAGCCCATGTTGATGACGCGGCCGCCATGGTTCAGCAGCGGCAGCGCGCGCTGGATCACGAAGAACGGCGTGCTGACGTTGATCGTGAGCAGCCTGCCGAACTCCTCCTGGGTGACCTGCGAGATCGGGTTGCCCGAGCCGATGCCCGCGTTGTTGACCAGGATGTCCAGCCCGCTCCCCGCCAGTCCCGCGGTCAGGCCCTCGAACAGCCGGTCCACCGCGCCGTCCTCGCCGAACCGGGCCCGTACGGCGAACGCCCGGCCGCCTGCCTCCTCGATCCGCGCCACGGTCTCCTTGGCGGCGGCGTCGTTGCCGCCGTAGTGGACGGCGACCAGGGCGCCCTCGGCGGCCAGCCGCAGCGCGACCGCCCGGCCGATTCCCCGCGATCCACCCGTCACCAGCGCTGTCTTGCCGGTCAGAACGTCCATCTCCGCTCCTCGCTCAGTTGGCTGGTCCTCGGCGGATCCAGCGATGGCTCAACAGTCGCGGCGGCGGCTCACCGTACGCTCACCGACGGCTCACCGGCCCAGGACTTCACCGGCTGAGGAGTTCACCGGGCTGAGGGGCTTGCCGGGCCGAAGGGCTTGCCGGGCTGAGAGGCTCGCGGGCTGAAGGGCGTGGCAAGGGGGAGGGCGCCCGAGGGGTGGTTTGGAGACCGGGGGTGGCTTGCTTGGGGGAGCGGGGGGTGGTTTGGGGGCCGGGGGTGTCGCCGCCTCGTGGGTCGATGGCTCCGGAACGCGGGCGGCACCGTTGGGCGAGCCTCGGAGACCTCGGTCGGGGATGAAGCCCAGGGGCCACCGGACGTCGGGCCGATGAGGAGGCCGCCCTATCTGGCGGTCCCGCCAGGTGGCGGTGCCGTGTCTGGCGGTTCTGGTCAGGTCCCGCTGCCCCTGCCTGGTGGGTCTGGCCAGGTCGCCCGCGTGAACTCTGCGATCGGCAGGGCGGACGCCATGGCGGCCACGGCGAGTTGCCGGGCGTGTGTCTCGTGAACACGGAGCCAGGCGGCCGTAGGCGTCAGGGGGTGTCGGGAAGGAAGGTGTTCCGCATCCGTCCGCCGGCGTTGTTCACCAGGGGCTCGACGGGACCGAACACCTTCTCCGCGTGGTGGAACAGGGGGGTGGTCGCGGTGGGATCCATGAGGTCGGCCTTCAGGCTGTCCGCCTGCCCGGCGAGGGCTTGGCGGCGGCGGATCCGACCCCGTGGTGGGCCCCGGTCACCGAAGGGACGCGCCCGCTGAATCGTGTATCGGTCAACGGGCCATCCTGGCAACGGGGCCTGGGGGGTGTGAACGGATTGTCAGCTGGAGTAGTTGGGGTAGCCGTACCCGACGACCTGCGAGGTCGGACGGACGCGCTCCTCGACCGCTCCGTTGCCGGTGTTGCCCTCGACCGTGGTGATCGTGCCGTCGCCGTTGCCCTTCTGGACGAAACCGACGTGGTTGATGTCGTCGAGGGCCTTGCTGCCGCTCCAGGAGAAGAAGACGACCGCTCCGGGCTTGGGCGTCTGGCCCCAGCGCTTGTTGGCCTTGAACCACTTGGCGTGGGCCACGGTGTAGGCGTCCCAGCCGACCTGGGGGCGGGCGCCGGTCTGCTCGCCGACCCAGGAGACGAACATCGCGCACCACGCGGCGTTGGCGTAGGCGCGGACGTTGCCGCCGTCCCTGGCGACGGTCTCCCTGGCGCGCTGCGAGTTGACGTACCAGTTCTGGAACTTGGTGCCACCGCCGGCGGAGTTCTCCCTGATGCCGATCTGCTTCTTGGCCTCGGCGAGGACGGCGGCGGCGGACGGCATGGCCTTGGCCTGGGTCGTGCTGGTGGTGCTGACCTTGCCCGCGTCCTCCTTGGGAGCGTTGGCGAGGGCGGCCACGCGCGGGCCGTCGGCAAGCGGGAGCTTGTCGGCCTGGGCGATGTGGCTGGGTACGAGCGAGCCGGCGATGACGACTGCGCCGAGCGCGGCATGCGCGTAGTTGAGCTTCGGGGCACGGCTACGGCTGTGCTTTGCCATAAGAAGGGGAACTCCTTGCTAGCTTCCTGCCGCTTACCGGGTTAGCTGACGGGTTCGGACGCGAAGCTGCCCTACGGCACGGTGTGCCGATTCACCCCAGAGAGATTGGGTCCCCGGTTCCGCATGGAGCGGATTCAGCGGTCACAGGTGAACCTGTGATGATTGCAATGTCTGGCTATGTCCGGATTGCCCGGTTTATGCCTTGAGTGAGCCTAAGGTAATACATGAGGCAAGTAGCTTACAAATTGATAAAGGTCTGGCGATCATCTACGGTCGGGTCATGTCGCCACAGGACCTGTTCAACAGGGGGCTGCTGGAAGACGGACACCGTCCGGACGAAGCCCGGCGATGGTATCTGCTGGCGGTCGAATCCGGTCATCCGGCGGCCGCCCAGCGGGCGGCCTTCAACCTGGCGCTGATCGAGGACGAGAGCGGTCATCTCGACGAGGCCCGCCACTGGTACGGCAGAGCCGCCACGCCCAGGGCGATGTTCAACCTCGGCGTCCTGGAGGACTGCTGCGGGAACACCGATGCGGCGCGCCGCTGGTACAGCAAGGCCATCGAATCGGGCCACGCGGAAGCGGCCCCGCGCGCCATGTTCAACCTGGGCCTGCTGGAGGACAGGGAGGGCCGCTCCGCGCGGGCACGGGCCCACTTCCGCATGGCCGCGGGCTCAGGGCACGAGGAGGCCGCCGCCCGCGCTAACGAGCGCCTAGCCTGATCCGCGCGTCCTCCAGCATCCGCATCATCGCCAGGCTCTCGTCCAGCGGCATGATCGCGCTCTCCGTCCTGCCCTCGGCCAGCGCCAGGCGCACCTCGCGCACCTCCTCGGCATAGCCGTTCATGGCGGGGTCGAGGACGAGTTCCTCAGGCTCCACGCCCGGCCCGGACAACAGGATCCGCTGCGGCGCCCAGAACGGCGCGGCGATGTCGGCCCGCAGCCCCGTCCCCACCACGGTCGCGGTGTTGGCCAGCGGGCTGAGCAACGACGTGTCGAGCAGCGCCCGTGCCCCGCCCTCGTAGGTCAGCAGCGCCCCCACCTCGGCGTCCACGCCCGAGGGACCGAGCGAACCTGTGAGATGCGTCTCAGCCGGCTCGCCGAGCAGGAGCTGCGCCAACCCGAACGGGTAGATCCCCAGGTCGAGCAGGACTCCGCCACCGAGCGCCGGGTCCCACAGCCGATGCCGTTCCTCGTACGGCATGACGAACCCGAACGACGCGTGCACCGAGCGCAGCGCCCCGAACCGCTCCTCGGCCAGCAGCCCCCTGATCAGCGGGTTGAAGCGCATCCACATGGCCTCCATGAGGAACACGCCCGCCTGCCTGGCCAGCTCCACCATCCGCTCGGCGTCGGCCAGGCTCGCGGTGAGAGGTTTCTCACACAGCACCGCCTTGCCCGCCGCGATGGCCGCCTCGGCCACCTCCAGGTGCTGCGCGTGCGGCGTGGCCACGTAGACCACGTCCACGGCCGGGTCCTGGCACAGCCGCGCGTAGGAGCCGTAGGCCGAGTCCGCGCCGAGCGTCGCCGCCAGCTCGGCCGCCCTGCCCTGGTCGCGGGAGCCCACCGCGGCCACCCGCATGCCGGGCTCCGCCGCGATCACCGCGCCGACCGTCCTGGCGATCCCGCCGGTGGCCGCGATTCCCCAACCCAAGTCACGCATGAGAGTCCTCTCTGTCGGCGATCGATCTTCCCATCACCTCGGACACGCGTACGGCCCGCGCCTGGGGGCGCAGGCCGTACCCGGTGGGCGGTTCAGCCCATCCAGTTGAAGGTGGCGGGGTCGGGGCCGAGGCGCGTGCCCTTGTTCAGCGCGCCGATCGCCGCCATGTCCTCCGCGTCGAGGGTGAAGTCGAAGACGTCGATGTTCTCCCTGATCCGCGAAGGGGTGACCGACTTGGGGATCACCACGTTGCCGAGCTGGATGTGCCAGCGCAGCACGACCTGGGCCGGCGACTTGCCGTGCTTGTGGCCCAGCGTGGCCAGCGCGGGGTCGTCGAGCAGCCCTCTGCCCTGGCCGAGCGGGCTCCACGCCTCGGTCAGGATGCCGTTGGCCTCGTGGAAGGCGCGCAGCTCGGCCTGGGGGAAGTTGGGGTGGAGCTCGATCTGGTTGATCGACGGGATGATCTCGGTCTCGTTCATCAGCCGCTCGAGGGTCTCGATCGTGAAGTTCGAGACGCCGATCGCGCGGACCTTGCCGTCCTTGTAGAGCCGCTCCATCGACTTCCACGCCTGGACGTACTTGTCCTGCGCGGGGACGGGCCAGTGGATGAGGTAGAGGTCGAGATGGTCGAGGCCCAGCTTCGACAGGCTCGTCTCGAAGGCCGCCTCGGCCTTGTCGTGCTCGTCGTTCCACAGCTTGGTGGTGATGAACAGTTTCTCGCGCGGCACGCCCGAGCGGGCGATCGCGCGGCCGACCCCCTCCTCGTTGTAGTACAGCTTGGCGGTGTCGATGCTGGTATAGCCGGCCTCGATCGCGCTGGACACGGCTCGCTCCGCCTCGTCGTCGGGGACCTGCCAGACGCCGAAGCCGAGTTGCGGTATCTGAACACCGTCGGTGTTGAGCAGCAGCGAGTTCATGTTCATGCCTCCATTGTTCACTCCGCGTTAGCTGGCGCTTCGAGTGGGCGTCCTAGCGTTGCGCGTGTCGTGAACGAACAGGAATCCGTGGCCTGGGTGGAGTCGCCACTACAGATGCTCTGCGCCGTCGAGGCCCACCACGCCGGGCTGCTGGGAGACCGGACGCTGGTGGTGCCGCGCGCCGGGCTGCGCCCGCTGGCGGCCACCAGGCGTGAGCTGGTCAGGCTCGACCTGCCAGAGGGGCTCGAGCTCGCCCAGCCCAGCGAGCGCATGCCCCGCAGGCTCAACGCCGTCGGCGACGCCTTCTCCGGGAGGGTCCAGCTGCGCTGGGTCACGATCCGTCCGGGCCGCGTCGTGATCGTCGACGACGGCCTGGCCACCATCAGGCTGCTCGAACTGCTGTCGGCCCGCCCCGTCAAGCCGCTGCTTCGGGCCCGCGCCACCCCGAGCACGTGGCGGAACACCCTCGGCCTGTTGGCCGCTCGCAGGCTGCGCGGCACCGCCCGCAAGGGCGCGCTGTCGGTCTTCACCGCCCTTCCCGTGGAAGGCGGGCTGGCAGAGGCCGTCCGGCAGGCGGGCGTCGGGCTGGAGCGCCATGACTTCGCCTGGCTGCGTGAGCAGCCGATGAGCGCGCCGGGCCCCTCCGAGCGGACCGTCGTGCTCGGCACCTCCCTGGTCAGGAACGGGCTGGTGCACCGCGAGCACTACCTGCGCTGGCTGACGGGGCTGGCCGCGGAGGAGCCGCTGGCCTACTACCCGCACCGCCGCGAGGACCCCGTCGACCTGGCCATCATCCGTGAGCGGCCGGGCATCACCGTCCACGCCCCCGGCGTCCCCGCCGAGCTGACGCTGCGCGGCCTGTCCGCCGGGCAGCGCGTGGTCAGCCTTCCCTCGACCGCGATCAGCTCGCTGCGGGTGCTGCTCTCCCCGCGCGGCGTCGCCGTCGAGCCCGTGCACGTGCCCGACGACTGGTGGACCAGCCGCGCGGCGCCTTCCCTCCGTTCCCACCTGCAGATGTTCACGGGAGTGCCCAGTTGAAGGTCCTGGCCCTGGCCGATTCCGACTCGTACCTGAAGTGGGCGGCCAGCCTCCTGGACGACCTGCCTCCCGACTGCGTGACGGAGCTGGCGGTCGTGCGCACCCCGATCACCCCCTCGCCCGAGCAGATCGCCGCCGCGGTCGCGGGGACCAGGGCCTCGGCCGTCCCCGTCCTGTCGGCCAGAGCACTCAGGCGTACGGCGGAGCGGATACGTCCCGACGCGATCCTCGTGGCGTGCACGGGCCCCGTCGTGGACGTGCTGGTCGCCGAGGTGTTCGACGGCCTGCGGCCCAGGCCGGTCTTCGTCACCGGGCTGCCCGGCATCTCGGTGCCGGCGACGGAGAAGGCGTGGCTGTTCCGCAGCGGCTGCGACCTGTTCGTCGTCCACAGCGGCAGGGAGGTCGCCGAGTTCGGTGAGCTGGCCGCACGCCTCGGCGGCGGCGGCGCGCTCGGCCTGGCCAGGCTGCCCTTCCTGCGCGACGTCCCCACTGTCGACGGCGGCGACCGCGTGGTCTTCGCCACCCAGGCCAAGGTGCCGGGGCGGCGCGAGGACCGCGAGCTGATCCTGCGTTCCCTGGCCGCGCTCGCCGCCGCCCGGCCCGACCTCGACGTCGTGGTCAAGCTGCGGGCACTGGAGGACGAGCGGCAGACGCACAACGAGCGCTACCACTACCAGCGGCTGTGGCGGGAGCTCGGCCTCGAAGGGGCGGTCAGGTTCGCGGCAGGACCGATGCACGAGCACCTGGCCCAGGCCGCGGGGTTCGTGACCGTCAGCTCCACCGCCGCCTTGGAGGCGATCGCTCAAGAGGTGCCGCTGCTGGTCCTGTCGGACTTCGGGGTGAGCGCCGAGATGATCAACCTGGTGTTCGAGGGCAGCGGCGTCCTCGGCACGCTCGACGAGGTGGCCGGCGGCGCGTTCCGCTCGCCGTCGCCCGAGTGGTGCGCGGAGAACTACTTCCACCCCGCCGGCCGCAGCGACTGGGTGGCGCTGCTCACCGCGCTGGTCATCGGGCCGCGCATGCCGGCGCGCTCCCTGCTCGACGGGCCCGAACACGTGGCCGCGCGACGTCGCGCCCGCCTGCGGGTGGAGGTGCCGCCCCAGGTGCTGCGGGCCGGCTACCGCGCCAAGCGCAGGGTCCGCCGCTACATCAGGTCGTTCACCTGACCCCAGCGCGTGCCCGACCGAGACGGGTCCCGCACCGCACCACGCCCGCTCTCTCGCCTCCACCGCGCGAGGCGGGAGACCGGACGTGGCGCGGTCTCCCGCCTCGCGGTGGAGGGGACGGGGGCGGGTCAGCCGAGGGTGCGGGACAGGCGGCGGCGGATACGGCTCAGCGTGCCCGGCCGTTCCCCCTCCGGCAGGAGCCCGATCGCCCCCAGCCGCTGCCGCTTGAAGTACCGGCCGACGCCGTGCTCGCCGATGAACGACTCCGCGACCGGGCGCAGCTCGGGATAGGTCTCGCTCTGCATGCAGTACCCCACCGCCCGCACCAGGTCGGAGATGTCCACCGGCGGCGGCGAGTCCAGCGACCCGTCGGCGGCCAGCTGGGGCAGCAGCGCGTCGACGACCGTCACCGGGATCCTGTTGCTGTTCTCGTACGGCGAGAGCCGCTCCAGCACCATCGACGTCCCGTGCGCCGCCACCTCGAGCCCGAAGTAGCGCGAAGCCGTCACCAGCCCGGTCGAGAAGCAGCCCACGACCAGCGAGGGCCGCAGCGCCGCGAAGCACACCTCGGCCGGCACGCTCTCGCCCGCCACGACGAGCCGTACGCCGAGTTTGTCGGCGCTGGCCCGCAGCAACTGCGTGTGACGGCGACCGGCGGCGGGGTGCGGCTTGAACACCACGCTGCTGTGCCCGCGCGCGACGAGCCCGCGCAGCATCGCCTCGTGCAGTCCGTGCTCCTCCTCGGGAGTGACGATGTCGAGGGACGACAGGTACTGGCCGAGGATCATCGCCTCGCCCGCCATCATGTCGGGCGCGGTGCCCGCCACCTGCCCCACCACCGAGAGGAACGACTCGGACGACAGGGTGGTCGCCGGCACGCCGTACTCGGACAGCAGCAGCGGCCTCAGTCCGGGCACCAGGTCCAGGTGCAGGAGGCGGGTGACGCGCCGGAAGATCTCGGCGGGCAGCGGGTCACGGGTGGGGCCGTAGCTCATGAGCCCGTCGGAGTAGACGGTGATGGGGCAGTCGCGCACCAGGCCCGCGATCGTGCGCGCCGGCGGCACCGCGATCGACTCCAGCACCAGTTCCTCGACCGTGTCCAGCCCTAACGACGCGCTGATCAGCCTGCTCATCATCGGCACCTCGATGATGCGCGCCTTCCAGTCGGAAGGATGCAGCGGCGCGATGAGCTCGTTCCACGAACGCACCTCGTCGAAGCGGGAGCGCAGCGCCGCGAACCCCGGCGTCTGGTCCAGAGGGGTGGACACCTCGGGGACGGCCGTGTTCGTGGAGACGATCAGCAGCCTGCGCCCGCCCTCGCCGAAGTGGCCCGCGTCGATCGCCGCCGCCAGCGACATCGCCCCGAACAGCGTAGAGGCGTAGAAAACCCGCGTCACGGCTCCTCCCTCCGTACCCGCACCCCGGCGGGGATCTCAGGCAGCAGCGCGCGCAGCGTCTGCTCGCGCTCGACGGACATGCGCGGCACGGCGTCGGCGACCAGCTCGGCGGGCAGGGCCCGCACCATCGCCGCCCCCCGCGCCTCGAACCGGTGCCGCAGCTCGGGCGTGAACCTGTCGGCGATCTCCAGGTGATGGGCGAACAACGCGCAGAAGTTGCGCACCGCCTTCGGCATGAACTCGGGCTCCAGGTCCTCGAAGACGAGCTCGAAGGCGTCGAAGAAGTGCAACTGCCGCTCGTCGCCGATCTGGGTCAGCGACCCCGACACACCCCTGCGGTAGAACAGCCCCGCCAGCGACACCACCCCGAACGAGGCCGTCTGCCTGTGCAGGCGCCAGATCCACGGCCTGTCCTCGGCGGTGTGCAGCGACCCCGGGAAACGCAACAGGTCCCCCAGCGCGCGCCGGTAGATCCCGGCCCACGCGTAGGGGTAGTCGACCATCGTCCTGACGCTCGCGGGCAGGATCGCGTCGCGCGGGTCGAACACCAGGCCCCGGCGCGCCTCCGGGGCCCGGTGCACCACCCGCTTACGCCCTTCGACCTGCACGTGGTCGACCCGGACGAAGTCGCAGCCGAGCCCGTCGATCGCCGCGACGAGGTCGGCCAGGTACCCGGGGGCGAGCCAGTCGTCGCCGTCCATGAACGTGACGTAGGTGCCCGAGGCGAGCTTCAGCCCCGTGTTGCGCGCGTCGGCCAGCCCGACGGGGGCGGGGTTGCGCACCAGGGACAGTCCCGGCACCTCCGACTCGGAGACGATGGCGGCCGTGTCGTCGACCGAGCCGTCGTCCACGACGATGAACTCGAAGTCACGCCGGGTGTTGCGGGCCAGCGAGGCGAGCGCGTCAGGGATGAAGCGCTCGCCGTCGCGGACCGGTACGACGACGGAGAGGGTGATCACGCGTCGTTACACCGTGACCCTGCGGAGCCTGGCCTTCGGCGCCTCCTCACCGGGGAAGACGCGCTTGACGCCGTCGCCCATGGCCTGCTCGATGATCCTGATGTCACGTACCAGGTGCTCGAGGCCGGCGGGCTCCAGCGAGGCGGCGTGGTCGGAGCCCCACATGGTGCGGTCGAGCGTGATGTGCCGCTCGACGGTGACCGCGCCCAGGGTGACCGCCGCCAGCGAGACCTGCAGGCCGCGCTCGTGACCCGAGTAGCCGACGGGCACGCCGTACCGCTCCTTGAGCGTGGTGATCGTGCGCAGGTTGGCCTCCTCGGGAGGCAGCGGGTAGGTGGAGGTGGCGTGCATCATGATCAGCTTGTCGGTGCCGAGGATCTCGACCGCCTGGTCGATCTCCTGAAGCGTGGACATGCCGGTCGAAAGGATCAGCGGCTTGCCGGTCGCGGCCAGGGCGCGCAGCAGCTCGTGGTCGGCGACGCTGGCCGAGGCGATCTTGTGGACGAGGACGTCCATCTCCTCGAGGAACTCCACCGAGGGCACGTCCCACGGCGAGGCGAACCAGTGCAGGCCACGCTCGTCGCAGTACTTGGCGATCTGGGTGTACTCCTCGCGACCGAACTCGGTGCGCTCCTTGTACTCCAGGTAGGTCATCTCGCCCCACGGCGTCTGCCTGATCTGCGAGCGCTGCTCGACCGGCACGCAGATCTCGGGCGTGCGCTTCTGGAACTTCACCGCCTGGCAGCCCGCGTCCGCCGCCACGTCGATGAGCCTGCGGGCGATGTCGATGTCGCCGTTGTGGTTGATGCCGATCTCGCCGATCACGTAGACCGGCTCGCCGTCGCCGACCAGCAGGTCGCCGACGGCCACCGGCTTCGGCCGGCCGACCCGCAGCGACGCCTTGGTCAGGGGGGCGGGGGCGGCCGGCTCCCGCACCTCGGGCCTGGCCGCGAGCACCCGCTCGCACAGCTCCCTGACGGCGCCGTCGCCGCCGGCCCTGGTCAGCACGACCCGCGCCGCCGCCCGCACGCTCGGGTGCGCGTCGGGCACCGTGATCGGCCAGCCGACCAGCGACATCGGGCCCAGGTCGTTGACGTCGTTGCCCACGTAGGCGACGCGGGCGGGGTCGAGGCCCTCGATCGTCAGCCAGTCGCGCAGCACGGTCCGCTTCTCGGCCAGCCCCTGCAGGACGGGCACGCCCAGCTTGCGGGCGCGGGCGGCGACGACCGGGTTCTGTTCGGTGGACATCACCAGCAGCTTCACGCCCGAACGGCGCAGCAGCGAGATGCCCATGCCGTCGGCGCGGCTCACCAGGACCATCTCGCGTCCCTCGGAGTCGACGTAGGCGCGGTCGTCGGTGTGCACGCCGTCGAAGTCGGTGATGACCGCGTCGACGTCGATCGGCTCCGGCAGGTCGACGAGCGGCGCGAGCGCCCTGACGATCTCCAGGTCCTCGGGGTCGTCGATCTCGATCGCGTGGCGGGTCGGCACCGGCTGGACGGTGACCTCGCCGAAGAAGCGGTGGCCGTGCTCGCGCAGGCCGGCCGTGCGCATGACGTAGAAGGCGCCGGTCTCGCGGAACTCGGCGGGCCTGTCCTGGCGCATCTGCCGCGTCGAGCGGTCGTGGTTGATCCCCGCGCCCTCGGGCGTCCAGAGGAAGGCGTGGTTCGGCGCGCCCGACAGCACCGCGTCGGCCTCGCCGTCCAGCACCTTGCGGACCGCCTCCGACAGGTCGGAGGGGTCGATGAACGCGCTCGTGCACTGCACGAGCACGACGATCTCCGGGTCGCCGCCCAGCGTGTCGAGCGCGTGCAGCACCGCCGACTCGCTGGAGGCGCTCGCGCCGCTCAGCTCGGTGGGCCGCTCGACGACCGTGGCGCCCGCCTCGCGGGCGGCCTTCGCGATCCCCTCGTGGTCGGTGCTGACCACCACCTGGTCGACCAGCTCGGCGCGCAGCGCGGCCTTGACGGCGCGCGTCACCAGCGGGACGCCGCCCACCTGGGCGAGGTTCTTCAGGGGAATGCCCGCCGAACCTCCGCGGGCGGGAATGACGGCGAGGACTCGCAACGTGGCTCCTTGAATTGCTTGGGGTGCCAAGGAAGCTAGCCACGTCATCCGACCGTGCCGGGGATCGGAGCTGAACTCCCCCTTAACGTTGCGTGCGGATCCGGTAGAGAAGCTCCGGTCTGCCCACCCCGCCGTACTGCGGGACCCTGTCGGCCGCGCCCGTCTCCACCAGGTGTTCCAGGTACCGTCGCGCGGTCACCCGCGAGACGCCGATCGCGGCGCCCACGGCCTGCGCGCTCTTGGCCGCCTTGCGCAGCTCGGCCGCCACCGCGTCCAGGGTGTCCTGCGTCATCCCCTTGGGCAGCCCCGAGGGCCCTCCCCTGAGCGTGGCGAGGGCCCTGTCGACGTCGCCCTGCCCCGTCACCTCGCCCTCGCCGGCTCTGAACTCCGCGTAACGCGTCAGTTTCTCCCTCAGGGTCGCGAAGGTGAACGGCTTGAGCAGGTACTGCGCGACGCCGAGCGACACCGCGCTGCGCACCACCGCCAGGTCGCGGGCCGAGGTCACCGCGATCACGTCGCAGGACAGGCCCGCGGCCCTGACCGCCCTGCACACCTCCAGCCCGTGCATGTCCGGCAGGTAGAAGTCGAGCAGGATCAGGTCGACGGGCGTGGTCCTCAGGAAGCGCAGCGCCTCCCGGCCCGACCTGGCCACGCCCGCCACAGTGAAGCCGGGCACCCGCTCCACGTAGACGCGGTTGGCCTCGGCGGTGATCTCCTCGTCCTCGACGATCAGCACCGTGATCGTCGCGCCCGTCATAGGGGCACCTTCACCGTGAAGGTGGAGCCCGCCACCTCGATCGTGCCGCCGAGCTGCCGCACCGCCTGCCCGACGAGGGCGAGGCCGAGCCCGCGGCCGTCGCCCTTGGACGTCCAGCCCTTCGTGAACGCGGCGGTGTCGGCGAGGCCGGGGCCGTCGTCCGCCACCCTGATGACGAAGCTCTCCCGGTCGGCGTGCAGGTGCACCTCCACCCTGCCGGCCGCGTCGATCGCGTTGTCGATGAGGTTGCCCACGATCGTCACCACCTGACGGGGGTCGAGGCCCAGGTCGTCCAGCTCGCTGTCGGGGGTGATGACCAGCTCGGCGCCCCGCTCGGCGGCCTCGGCCGACTTGCCGAGCAGGAGGGCGGCGAGCACGGGCTCGCGCACCGCGCCGACCACCCTGTCGGTGAGCTCCTGGGCGGCTTTGAGCTCGGCGGTGCCGAAGGCGACGGCCTGCTCGGTCCTGCCCAGTTCGACCAGCGTGATGACGGTGTGCAGGCGGTTGGCGGACTCGTGGGCGGCGGCCCGCAGCGAGTCGGCGAAGCCGCGTTCGGCGTCGAGCTGGCCGGTGAGGGCTTGGAGCTCGGTGCGGTCACGGAGGGTGACGACGGTGCCGAGTCTGCTGGAGGCGACGTTGACGACGAGCATGCGCTCGCCGACGAGGTGCACCCTGCCCTCCAGCGCCGCCTCCCGCGGGTCGGAGGCTCCTGGCCCGGACGCCGGTTCCGGCTCCTGGGGGAGTGCGGGCGGGAGTGGGGCGACGAGGTCGGCGATGTCGAGGTCGGTGACGTGGCGGCCCTCGGCGTCGGGCGGCAGGCCCAGCAGCGTCCGGGCGCCGTCGTTGCACAGCGTGAGCGTGCCGTCCTTGGCCACGAGCAGCAACCCCTCCCGCACCGCGTGCAGGATCGCGTCGTGGTGCTCGTGGATGCGCCCCAGCTCGACGGGCCCGAGCCCGTGCGTCTGGCGGCGCAGGCGGTCGCCGACCAGCCACGTGCCGCCCGCGGCGACCCCGAGCCCGAGGGCGCCCGCGAGGCCCGCCCACGAGATCTGCTCGCGCAGCCTCGCGTCGATCCGCTCGACCGTGATCCCGGCGCTGACCAGCGCCTTCACGGTGCCGGTCGCGCCCTTCACCGGCGTGACCGCCCGCATCGAGGGCCCGAGCGTGCCGGTGTAAGTCTCGGTGAACGTCTCGCCCCGCAGGGCGCGGTCGATGTGGCCGAGGAACAGCCCACCGATCAGCCCGGGGTTGGGATGGGTGTACCGGCGGCCACGGGTGTCCATGATCGTGACGAAGTCCACGCCCGTGGCGGTGCGCACCCGCTCGGCGTACGGCTGCAGCCGTACGGAAGGAGCGGCGTCGCCCAGCGCCGACAGCACGTCGGGTGAGTTGGCCACGCTCACGGCGACGGCCCGCGCCCTGCCTCCGGCCTCCTCGGTGAGCAGTTCGCCGGTCTGGATCAGCGTCAGCGCCACCGCGCCCGTCAGCGTCACCACCACGACCGCCAGTTGGAGGACCAGCATCTGCCTGGCCAGACTCCAGTTCCGCACCGACGCCTCCTCTCTCCGGTGAACGAAACTTACGCAATAGTGACCTGTGTCACTCCTGGGCGCATATTCGCACAACCAGCAGACAAGCGTTCAAGGAGTTGCCCCATGCGTGACCGCACGCGGTACCTGTACCTGGCGGTGATCCTCGCCGTGGTCGCCGGCATCATCGTCGGCTTCGTCGCGCCGGAGGTCGGCAAGGAGCTCAAGCCTCTCGGCACCGCCTTCGTCGCGCTGATCAAAATGATGATCAGCCCCATCATCTTCTGCACGATCGTGCTCGGCGTCGGCTCGGTGAGCCAGGCCGCCAAGGTGGGCAAGGTGGGCGGGCTCGCGCTCGGCTACTTCCTGCTCATGTCCACGGCCGCGCTCGGCATCGGGCTGGTCGTCGGCAACCTCCTCGACCCCGGTGCCGGACTGCAGCTGACCGACGCCGCCAAGCAGGCCGCGGAGGCGGAGGCGGCCAAGGGCGGGGAGTCGAGCACGGTCGACTTCCTGCTCGGCATCATCCCGACCACCCTGGTGTCGGCCTTCACCGAGGGTCAGGTGCTCCAGACACTGCTCGTCGCGCTGTTGGTCGGCTTCGCGCTGCAGGCCATGGGCGGCAAGGGTGCGCCCATCCTCAAGGGCATCGAGCACATCCAGCGGCTCGTGTTCCGCGTCCTCGCCATGATCATGTGGGCGGCGCCGGTGGGGGCGTTCGGCGCGATCGCCGCGGTCGTCGGCTCCACCGGGGTGAAGGCGCTGGAGTCGCTCGCGGTCATCATGATCGGCTTCTACGCCACCTGCGCGCTGTTCGTCGGCCTCGTCCTCGGCCCGTTGCTGTGGGCGGTCGCCAGGATCAAGCTGTGGTCGCTGCTGCGCTACCTGGGCAGGGAGTTCCTGCTCATCCTGTCGACGTCGTCGTCCGAGTCCGCGCTGCCCAGGCTCATCGCCAAGATGGAGCACCTCGGCGTCTCCCGCCCCGTGGTCGGCATCACCGTGCCGACCGGCTACTCCTTCAACCTGGACGGCACCGCGATCTACCTGACCATGGCCACGCTCTTCGTCGCCTCGGCCACCGGCGCGCCGCTGGCCATCAGCGAGCAGATCTCGCTGCTGGTCTTCATGATCATCGCGTCCAAGGGCGCGGCCGGCGTGACGGGCGCGGGCCTGGCCACGCTCGCGGGCGGCCTGCAGTCCCACCGGCCCGACCTGGTGGACGGCGTCGGCCTCATCGTCGGCATCGACCGCTTCATGTCGGAGGCCAGGGCGCTGACCAACTTCGCGGGCAACGCCGTGGCGACCGTGCTGATCGGCACCTGGACCGGCGAGTTCGACAGGGAGCGTGCCGTCGAGGTCCTCGCCGGTCACGTGCCCTTCGACGAGGCGACGCTGCTGGACGAAAAGCAGGACGAGGAGCAGCCGCCCGCCGACGAACGCGAGATGACGGCCGTCTGACCGGCCCCTTCCGACAGTGCGGGCGCCCTTCATGCCAGGGGCAGCCTCAGCACGAAGCGCGCCCCGCGGGGACTGTCGTCCACCTTGATGTCCCCGCGGTGCGCCACCGCCACGTCACGCACTATCGCCAGGCCGAGACCGGTACCGCCCGCGTCCCTGCTGCGGGCGGCGTCCAGCCTGGTGAAGCGCTCGAAGACCCGCTCCCGCTCGGCGGGCGAGATCCCCGCCCCGTCGTCCTGCACGGCGAGCACGGCGTAGCCGTCGACCTTGTGGACCGACACGGCCACCGAGCTCTCGGCATGGCGCTGGGCGTTGTCCAGCAGGTTGGTCAGCGCGCGGCGCAGCTGTGTCAGGACGCCCTCGACCACGAGGCCCTCGGTCATCTCGAGCCGGACGGGAATCTTGTCCACGCGGCCGGCCAACTCCTCGCGCACCAGCTCAGGCAGGTCGATCCGCTCCTTGACCACGTCCACCCGCGAGCCGATCCTGGCCAGGAGCAGCAGGTCCGTCATGATCGCTTCGAGCCTGTCGGTGTCGTGCAGGGCGCTGTCCACCAGCGTCTCCAGGCTGGTGTCGTCGGGGTAGAGCTGGGCACTCTCCAACTGCGCGCGCAGCCCCGCGATCGGGGTGCGCAGCTCGTGCGAGGCGTCGGAGGCGAACTGCCGCTGCTGCTCGGCGGAGCGTTCGAGCCGGTCGAGCGTACTGTTGATCGACCTGGCCAGCTGCGCCACCTCGTGCTCGCCAGGCGGTACGGTCACCCGCCTGCTGAGGTCGGTGGCGTTGACCGCGTCCAGCTCGGTGAGAATCGTGGCCACGGGGCGCAGCGTGCGACCGGCGACGAGCCACGTCACCCAGCCCACGAGCGCTATGACCAGGGCCACCTGGGCGGCGATGGCGATCTCGAGCGTGCGGGTGGTCAGCAGGCTGGGCGTCGGCTGCGCCGCGTAGACCACCACGGAGTCGGGGGCCATCGAAAGCCTGATCGCGGTCAGGTGCACGCAGCCCGCCGCTCCGCAGGTGGCCAGGTTGAAGGCGCGCCTGCCGGGCGGCGGCATGACGTTCGCAAGCGGAGGCAGGTGCGCGGCCGCGCTGCTGCTGGCCACCACCCTGCCTCCCCTGGTGACGACCTGCAGCAGGTCCACCTGGTCGATGGTGACGGGGATCGTGCCGGTGACCAGGTGTCCTTCGCGAAGCGAGGCGGTGACGGCGGCGGCGGCGTCCCTGGTGTCCTTCCACGCCCCCGCGGTCACGGCGGACCGCGTCACGGCGACCCCCCCGGTCCCGGCGGGAACCAGAACGAACACCGCGACGGCCACAGCGATGAGCGTGACCCGTCCGCGGAGGGAGCTCGCCCACATGCGTGACACGCCCACGAGGTTAACGAGCGACCACTTTCCCAAATGCCGCAAAGAGGGAAAGATTAGGTCATCCTTTACGGCTGCGCCGACGCGGACGGCACCCGCCCCGGCGATCAGATCCGGAGGGCGTGGGCCGCCAGTCCGTAGGAGTCAGGGACCGATCCCTCACCCGTGACGAGGTCGGTGAGATAGCGCGCGACGAGCGGGACGAACTTGAAGCCCTGTCCGCAGAAGCCCGTGGCGACGCTGACCGGCCCCCGCCGGTCGATCACGAACGTGTCGCGTGCCGTGTTGTCGTACAGACAGCTGATCGGCACCGAGTCGTCGGCGTCCAGCCCGGGGAACCAGTCCCTGACGTAGGCCAGCAACGCCTCGTCGGCCCGCGCCTCGGGCGCGAAGTCGCGACGGTCGGGATCGACGACGGGGCCGGTGCCGTGGAGCCCGACCTTGACGCCGGAGCCCTCCTCGAACAGCCCGTACGCCCCGGCCGCCGAGAGCCGGTCACGGCCCTGCCGCCAGTGCACGAAGCTCGGCCACGGATCGCCGCCTCGGTGCGGGGCGAAGAACCTGGGCTGTTCCTGGGTCGCCACGATGTCCGGCAGCTCGACGTGTCCGCCGAGCAGCTTGGGCGCCCACGGTCCCGCCGTGACGACGACCTGTCGGGCGCGCACGGCGCCGTCCGGCGTGTCCAGCTCCACCAGTCCGTCGGCGACGCCGTCGCCGTACCTGACGACCCGCAGCGACGTCGCCGGGCAGCGGGGGCGGAACTCGGCGCCGCGGTCGCGGGCCAGCCGCTGGATCACCGCGACGGCGCGGTCGGCGAGCAGCCGCCCCGACCCCGGCTGGTACAGCACGCGGGTCTCGAAGCGCATGCCGGGCCACCGCTCGGCGGCCTCGCCCGGGTCGAGCACCTGGTGGGCCAGGCCATGGCGGGAGAACAGGGAGCCGAACGCCTCGACGGTCCGCTCGTCGACGCCATGGTCGAGGCCGCCGGTGAGTTCGAGCAGCCGCTGACCGGACTCGTCCTCGAGCTCGGCCCACAGCCGCCCGGCCCGCCGCGCCCCGAGCAGGTAGTCCTCGTCGTCGACGGCGAGCCTGAACAGCCTCGTCCCGCCGTGCGAGCCGCCGCGGTCGTGGCCGAGCTCGTACTTCTCCAGCGTCACGACCTGGCGGCCCGCGGCGGCCAGGGCACGGCTGGCCGCCGAGCCCATCGCGCCGGCCCCGATCACGACGACGTCATGCGTCTCCACGCCCGCGCGTCCTCCTTCGCGAAACCGTCACCCGCCTGACCCGATCGGCAGTATCGCTCAGTCATGAGGCTCGGGTCCGCGTGGGGCCCGGCTCAGCCGAGCGGGCTCTCCTGCGTGGCGACCCAGACCGCGGTGTCCGAGGGCACCGAGCCGTCGGCGGCCAGCGGACCGCTCGACAGCAGCACCCGGCCCGTCACGGGGACGGGGACCTCGCCGAAGTTGACCAGCACGAGCAGCCCGGGCTCGCGCCGGAAGGCCAGCACGTCCTTCGGCGAGTCGATCCAGGTCAGCTCGCCGCCGCCGAGCGCGGGGTGTTCCTTGCGCAGCCGCAGCGCGGTCCTGTAGAAGGCGAGCGTCGAATCGGGGTCGCCTTCCTGCGCCTCGCGGCTCAGCGGCCCCCAGGTGGAGGGGATCGGCAGCCACGGCCGCCGCCAGCCGTACCCGTCGGAGGCGGTCCACGGCAGCGGCACCCTGCACCCGTCGCGGCTCTCGCCCGTGCGCAGGAAGGCCGGGTCCTCCTTGAGCTCGTCGGGCAGGTCGAGCACCTCGGGCAGGCCGAGCTCCTCGCCGTTGTAGAGATAGGCCGAGCCCGGCAGCGACAGCATCAGCTGGGTGGCGGCGCGGGCGCGGGCCAGGCCGCCGTGCCTGGTCACGTGGCGCGGCTTGTCGTGGTTGGACAGCACCCACGTCGTCGGCGCGCCAACCAGCTCCGCCTCGGCCAGCGCCTTGTCGATGACGTCGCGGAAGGACTTGGCGCCGTAGGCGGCCATCATGAACTCGAAGTTGAACGCCTGGTGCAGCTCGTCGGGGCCGATGTAGCGGGCCAGCCTGGCGGGGGAGGAGACCCATGCCTCGGCGACCGCCATCCGGCCGCCCGGGTAGGAGTCGAGGATGGGCCGCCACTCGCGGTAGATCTCGTGCACGCCGTCCTGGTCGAAGTACGGCACGCTCTCGTCGCCCAGCATCTCGGCCTGGCGCCCGTCCTTGTGCCCCACCGACGGCAGCCCCTCCGCCTTGACCATGCCGTGGGCCACGTCGATCCTGAACCCGTCGACGCCCCTGTCCAGCCAGAAGCGCAGCACGTCGCGGAACTCCTCGCGGACGGCGGGGTGCTCCCAGTTGAGGTCAGGCTGGGTGGGGTCGAACAGGTGCAGGTACCACTGACCGTCCTCGACCTGCGTCCACGCGGGCCCGCCGAAGATCGACTCCCAGTCGTTCGGCTCGTCGCGGAAGATGTAGCGGTCGCGCAGCCCCGCCTTGAACCACGGGTGCTCCGAGGAGGTGTGGTTCGGCACGATGTCCACGAGCACCCTGATGCCCCGCGCGTGAGCGTCGGCGATCATCGCGTCGAAGTCGGCGAGTGTGCCGAAGCGCGGGTCGACGTCACGGTAGTCGGCCACGTCGTAGCCGCCGTCGTTGAGCGGCGAGGTGTAGAAGGGGCTCAGCCAGATGGCGTCCACGCCGAGCTCCGACAGGTATCCCAGGCGCTCGCGAAGCCCGATCAGATCGCCTGTCCCGTCCCCGTTGCCGTCGGCGAAGCTGCGGGGGTACACCTGGTACACGACAGCGTCGCGCCACCAGTCGTCGTTGCCGAGCATGGAGCCGTCCTTCCCCGATGTCCACGATGTCGGAAAGAGGATCCCGCGTGAAGATGGTCAAGCGCAAGTTTCGGAAAGTTGCAAGAGCGTCGATCGTCTTGGACGTCCCCCATATGCCGCTTCGTGGCAGGTAGCGGTGAGGTAACTCTCTTACGCAAGTTCTTCCAATTCTTGCAAAGACTCGCTAACGTCCCCGAAACATAAGCCGCAAAGGCGGCTGTTTCAGGATCTTTCAGCGGCGCTCCCCCACATGCGCCGCTTGACCTCAGGAGGGTCCCATGCGCATCCGAGCACTGGGTGTGGCCGCGCTGACGACTGTGGCGTTCGGCGCCGCGGCGTGCGGCGGCTCAGAGCCCGCGCCGTCTGCGGCGCCGAGTTCGGCGACCTCGGCCACGGCCTCGGCGACCGCCGACAAGGGCAGCGGCAAGCTCGTGATCTGGGCCGACCCCAACCGCACCAAGGCGCTCAAGCCCTTCGCCGACCAGTTCGGCAAGGAGAACGGTGTCACGGTGGAGGTGAAGGAGATCAGCAAGGACAACCAGCAGACCTTCCTCACCGCCTCCCAGCAGGGCAGCGGCCCCGACGTCATGATCGGCGCGCACGACTGGATCGGCAACCTGGTGCAGAACGGCGCCATCGAGCCCGTCAACCTGACCGAGGAGCAGAAGGCGAGCTTCTCGCCGATCGCGCTCAAGGCCGTCACCTTCAACGGCCAGGTGTACGGCGCGCCGTACGCCGTGGAGAACGTCGCGCTGATCCGCAACACCAAGCTCGCCCCCGACGCCCCCGCCACCTTCGACGACGTGATCGCCAAGGGCAAGGAGCTGAAGAAGGCCGGCAAGGTCGACGAGGTGCTCTGCCTGCCCGTCACCGCCAAGGGCGACGCCTACCACGTCTACCCGCTCTTCTCCTCCGCGGGCGGCGCCATCTTCGGCACCACCTCCGGCGGCGACCCCGACCCCAAGCAGGTGCTGGTCGGCTCCAAGGAGTCGCAGGCCGCCTTCGAGAAGCTCGCCAAGCTCGGCGAGAAGGGCGACGCGGCGCTGAAGACCTCGCTCACCAACGAGAACAGCATCCCGTCGTTCGCGGGCGGCAAGTGCGCCTTCCTCGTCTCCGGTCCGTGGGCCATGGCCGACGTCAAGAAGAGCGGCGTCGCCTACGACATCAGCGCCGTCCCCGGCTTCAAGGACGGCAAGCCCGCCACGCCGTTCGTGGGCGTGCAGTCCTTCTTCGTCGCCTCCAAGGGCGCCAGCAAGACCCTCGCCCAGGAGTTCGTCACCAACTACGTGACCAACGCCGACGTCGCCAAGGCCCTGTACGACGCCGACCCGCGGCCGCCGGCCCTGACCGCCGCCCTGGAGGCCGTGAAGGCGAACGACCCCGACGCGGGCAAGTTCCTCGAGGCCGGCAGCGGTGGCATCCCCATGCCCGCCATCCCCGAGATGTCGGCCATCTGGGAGCCGTTCGGCATCGCCGAGGCCGCCGTCGTCAAGGGCAGCGACCCGGTCAAGGCCGCGGAGTCGGCGCAGAAGACCATCGACGGCTCGCTGAAGAACTAGCCGATGTCCCTGGACGTGCGTGAGGCCGCGGAGGTCAGGTCCACTCCGCGGCCCCGTCGCGAGCTGACGACCGCGTTCGTGGTGAGCAGGATCGCCGTGCTGGCCGTGGCCGCCGCGATCCTCCTCTACGCCGTGCCGCCGCTGGTCGCGGCCGAGTCGTGGGTCTCGCTGACCCTGCTCGGCCTGGCCAGCGCGGTCATCGGCTACCTCTACCTGACCCGCCGCTTCGTGCCGGCCAAGTACCTGGTCCCCGGCACGCTCTTCCTGATCGCCTTCCAGGTCTTCCCCGTGCTCTACACCGTGAGCACCTCGTTCACCAACTTCGGCGACGGCCACCGCGGCGACAAGGCGGCCGCGATCACCGCGATCGAGACGGGTTCCGTACGGCAGGCGCCAGGCTCGCCCGAGTACGGCCTGAGCGCCGCCCTCAAGGACGACGCGCTTGTCTTCCTGCTGGTCGACCCCAAGACCAAGCAGGTACAGGCGGGCACGGCCGACGGGCTAGCCCCCGTCCAGGGCGCCAAGCTCGGCGTGACGGGCAAGGTCCTCGAGGCGCCCGGCTACACCGTGCTCAAGACGCAGGAGGCCGCCGCCCGCGCGAAGCAGATCGCCGAGCTGGCCGTGCCCACGCAGGGCGGGCTGATCAAGGCCAACGGCCTGAGCAGGGCGGTCGAGGGCAGGGCGGCGCTGGCCTACGACGCCGCCTGCGACTGCGTCAACGGCAACGGCGACACCTGGAAGGCCGACGAGTCGCAGGGCTACTTCGTCAACGCCAAGGGCGAGCACCTCGCCCAGGGCTGGCAGGTCAACGTCGGCTTGGCCAACTTCGCCCGCGTCGTCACCGACCCGACGCTCTCGGCCCACTTCCTCGGCATGTTCACCTGGAACGTGGCCTTCGCGCTGCTGTCGGTGCTGGCCACCTTCGCGCTCGGCATGTCCGTGGCACTGGCGCTGCACCATCCCAGGATGCGCGGCACCAAGATCTACCGGATCGTGCTGATCCTGCCCTACGCCATGCCCGCCTTCGCGATGCTGCTGGTCTGGCGCGACATGTTCAACCGCGACTTCGGCCTCATCAACAACCTGTTCGGGCTCGACGTCGACTGGATGGGCGGCATGGTGTCGGCCAAGGTCGCCGTCATCCTGGTCAACCTGTGGCTGGGCTTCCCCTACATGTTCCTGGTCACCACCGGCGCGCTGCAGGCGATCCCGCGCGAGCTGACCGAGGCGGCCTCCATCGACGGCGCGCCGCCGTCCTACGCCTTCCGCAAGGTGACGCTGCCGCTGCTGCTGGTGGCGCTCAGCCCGCTGCTGATCTCCTCCTTCGCCTTCAACTTCAACAACTACAACGCGATCGCGCTCACCACCGACGGCGGGCCCTTCCCCGCCGACAGCCCAACGGTGGGCGGCACCGACCTGCTGATCAGCTACACGGTCAGGCTCGCGTTCGGCACGGGATCGGCGCAGTTCGGCCTGGCGGCCACCATGTCGGTGTTCATCTTCGCCATCGTCGCCACCATCTCGGCGATCACGTTCAGGCGGACCCGCAAGCAGGAGGATGTGTACGCATGAAATTGGCCCTGCGGCACGCCTACGTGCTGCTGGTGTGCGCGTTCGCGCTGTTCCCCATCCTGTTCGTGGTCTCGGCGGCGATCAACCCGCTGGGCACGCTCGCCTCCTCCGACCTGCTGCCGAACGGCGCGGGGCTCGACAACTTCGTCAAGTTGTTCGGCTCCGACATCTACCCCTTCGGCCGCTGGTTCATCAACTCGGTGTTCATCGCGCTCGCGGCCTCCTCGGCGAGCCTGCTGCTGTCGATGTTCGCCGCCTACGCCTTCAGCCGCATGCGTTTCGCCGGACGCAGGGTCGGCCTGCTCGCGCTGCTGCTGATCCAGATGTTCCCGCAGTTCCTGGCCATCGTGACGATCTTCATGATCTTCACCAGGGTCACCGAGCTGTACCCGGCGTTCGGCTTCAACACCACGTGGGGCATCCTGCTGCTCTACCTGGGTGGCGCGCTCGGCGTGAACACCTGGCTGATGAAGGGCTTCCTCGACACCATCCCGAAGGAGCTCGACGAGTCGGCCACGGTCGACGGCGCCACCCACGCGCAGGTCTTCTGGAAGATCATCCTGCCGCTGGTCACACCCATCCTCGCCGTCACCGCGCTGCTGGCCTTCATCGGCACGATGAGCGAGTTCCTGATGGCCAACATCTTCCTGCGCGATCCCGAGAGCAAGACGCTGGCCGTGGGCATGTACGGCATGATCGCGGGCGACGGGCGCAACGCCAACTTCGGCATGTTCGCCGCGGCCACGCTGCTCACCGCCGTCCCGACCGTCAGCGTGTTCCTCTGGCTGCAGAAGTTCATCGTTTCAGGACTGACCGCGGGCGCGGTCAAGGGCTAAGGACGCTCCGTGCACCTGCTCCACCAGCCGCACCACGACGGCTCGCCCCTCTATGTCTCCACTCTCGCCCCGGCACTGGGGGAGGAGGTGACGGTGTGGCTGCGCGTTCCCCCGGGCTTCCCGCTTGAGGCGGTGCACGTCCGCACCGTCCAGGACGGCGAGCCGCGTTACAGCGCCGCCGCGCCCGACCCGTCCAGGCAGGGCCTCGGCGGGTACGGCACCGCCGACACCTGGTGGAAGGCGACGATCACGGCCGTCAACCCCGTCGTGCCGTACCGCTTCCTGCTCCTGTCGCCCGGCGGGCAGCGGTGGCTGACCGCGCGCGGCCTGACCGGTCACGACGTGACCGACTCGACCGACTTCAGGCTCGTCGCCCACGAGGCGCCGCCCGCCTGGATGGCCGACGCGATCGTCTACCAGATCTTCCCCGACCGGTTCGCCCGCTCGCGCGAGCGCGGCGAGCCCCCCGCGTGGGCGCTGCCCGCCGAGTGGGACACCGACGAGGTCATCGGGCAGGGTCCAGGCACCCAGGAGCAGTTCTACGGCGGCGACCTCGACGGCATCGTCGAGCACCTGGACCACATCCAGGCGCTCGGCGCCGACACCGTCTATCTCACGCCGATCTTCCCCGGCCGCTCCAACCACCGCTACGACGCGGCGCGCTTCGACGCCGTCGACCCGCTGCTCGGCGGCGACGAGGCGCTGGAGCGGCTTTCGGCCGCGCTGCACGAGCGCGGGATGCGGCTGCTCGGCGACATCACCACCAACCACACGGGCGACTCGCACGAGTGGTTCACCGCCGCCGTCTCCGACGTCGACGCGCCCGAGCGGGAGATGTACTACTTCGACGACGACAGCGGCGAGTACGAGTCGTGGTGGGGCGTGAAGACGCTGCCCAAGCTCAACTGGGGCAGCGACCTCGTCCGCGACAGGATGGCCGCCGTGCTCTCCACGTGGCTGGGACCGCTGGACGGCTGGCGCGTCGACGTGGCGAACATGACGGGCAGGCGTGGCGCCGACGACCACAACCACGAGGTCGCCAGGCTGCTCAGGCCGCGCGGCGCCGCCTTCATCGCCGAGCACAACCACGACGCCTCCGCCGACCTGGACGCCGACGGCTGGCACGGCACCATGAACTACGGCGGCTTCACCCGCCCGGTGTGGGCGTGGCTGCGCGGCGAGTCGCTCGGCCTGACCCACTTCCTCGGGGTTCCGGGCGGCGTGCCCACCCGTGACGGCGCGGCGACCGTCGCCACCTTCAGGGAGTTCGCCGCGCACATGTCGTGGCGTTCGCTCGTCCACTCCTGGCAGCTGCTCGACTCCCACGACTCGCCTCGCATCCGCACCGTCACGGGCTCGCCCGAACGGCACCTGGTCGCGCTCGGCCTGCAGGCCACGCTGCCCGGCACGCCGATGGTGTTCGCGGGCAGCGAGTTCGGGCTCACCGGCGACAACGGCGAGTACTCGCGCACCCCGATGCCGTGGAACAGGCCCGCCGACCGCGACGAGGAGACCCACGCCGCCTACCGCGCGCTGCTGGGCCTGCGCAGGGCCGAGCCCGCGCTGCGCAGGGGAGGGCTGCGCTGGGCGCACGTCTCCGCCGACTGCCTGGTGTTCCTGAGGGAGACCCCGGTCGAGTCGCTGCTGGTGTGCGCGCGCAGGGCGCCTGGCGAGCCGGTCACCCTGCCACTGGAGGGCACGGCACGCGGCGTCCACGACGCCGACGACCTTGACTCTCTGGTCCTACCGGGAGAAGGGCCATCCTTCAAGGTATGGCGTCTCGCCGTGCGTGGCTGATCACGCTACGGTATGCACCTACCTAAGGTTCGTCTTTCAACCAGATGAGTGGTGCGCCGATGAAGTCGCTGGTCGTGGCCCTGTTGTTGCTGCCCGCCGGACACCTGGAGAGCAACATCGCGGGGACGGCGTACTACGTCGACTCCAAGGCGGGCGACGACGCGGCGGCGGGCACCAGCGCCGCCAAGGCGTGGAAGAGCCTGGCCCCGCTCAACGCCGCCACTCTCAAGCCCGGCGACACGGTCAACCTCAAGCGGGGCAGTGGCTGGAGCGAGACGCTGACCCTCGCCGCCAAGGGGACCGCGGCCAGGCCGATCACGCTCCAGCCGTACGGCACGGGCGCCGCCCCCAAGCTCAGCGGCCAGGAGCAGGCCTGCGTCGTGATCACCGGTGACCACTGGAAGGTCGAGGGGATCAGGGCCAGCAACTGCCAGTGGGCCGGGTTCGAGATCAGCGGTGACGGCAACGAGCTCACCGGCGTGGCGGCCGACCGCAACATCGCGGGCGTGCACGTCACCCCCGAGGGCAGCCGCAACACGATCAGGAACAGCACGCTCACCGGCAACGACCGGATGAGCGTCAACGACGACGGCGGCGACAACGACTCCGGAGCCTTCGGCGTCCTGGTCAACGGCGACGACAACCTCATCACCGGCAACACGATCACCGGTAGCTACGCCAGCAGCAAGGACTACGGCTTCGACGGGGCGGCCATCGAGATCTTCAACGGCGACCGCAACAGGATCACGCACAACCTCTCCCGCGACAACGTCACCTTCACCGAGCTCGGCGCGCGGAAGGGCAGCACGGCGACGGGGAACGTGTTCGCCTTCAACGTGGTGACCTCCAGCCGCAAGCTGGGCTCGTTCCTGGTGACGCGCGGCTCGGGACACATCGTCGGGCCCGTGAAGGGGACCCTCGCCGTGCACAACTCCGTCTCCCTGCCCGCGGCCAAGACCATCGGCTGGTCGTGCCACGACGGGTGCGCGCCCGACATCCTCAAGCTGCGCAACAACGTGATCGCGGTCGGCGGCGAGATGGGCTGGGAGGATGGGAAGGGCGCGGACGACGCGGGCAGCGTCTACCAGGGCAGGAGGAAGCGGTTCACGCTCGGCCCCAAGTCGGTGATCGCCGACCCGCGCTTCGTCTCCAAGACCGACCTGCGCCTGCGCCCTGGCTCGCCCGCGCTGGGCCGTGCCGCCGTGCTGAGCCCCGTGTGGTTCGGCGGCACCGCCATCACCAAGGACTTCGCGGGCAAGGCCCTCGGCGCCGCACCCGACGCCGGGGCCTACCAGCACTGAGCCGTCTCAGGAAGGTGGCTGCGAGAGTGCGGCCTTGGCCGTCCTGCTCAGCTCGTCGGCCAGCACCTCGGTCAGGCCGGCCTCGAGGCCGTCCAACGCCAGCGCGGCCACCTCGGCGGGGGCCAGCTTGGGCACCGTCACGCCTGCCGCCATGTCGGTGTCGATGTAGCCGGCGTGGACGCCGACCACCAGCGTGCCCTGCTCCCGCAGCTCCATCCGCAGCGCGTTCGTCAGCGACCACGCGGCGGCCTTGGACGCCGCATAGGTGGCCACCTGGGGAAACGTCAGGAACGACAGCACCGACAGCATGTTGACCAGCGCGCCGCCTCCGTTGCGCGCCAGCACGGGGGCGAAGGCGCGGCTCATCGCCATCACGCCCAGGTAGTTCGTCGCCATCTCCCGCTCGGGCGTGCCGAGCACCCCGGCGTTGTTGATCAGCAGGTCGATGTCGCCGCACAGCTCGGCGGCCGCGGCGACCTGGGCCGGGTCGGTGACGTCCAGCCGTACGGGGACCAGCCCCGGGTCGGTCACCGTCGAGGGGTCGCGGACGCCCGCGTAGACGGTCTTCGCTCCGCGCTCGACGAGGGCGCGGGCGAAGGCCGCGCCGAGCCCGCGGTTGGCGCCCGTGACCAGGGCGACACTGCCGTCGATCTTCATTGGATCCGCTCCAGGATGGTGGCGTTGGCGAGGCCGCCGGCCTCGCACATGGTCTGCAGCGCGTAGCGGGAGCCCCGCTGGCGCATGGTGTTGACGAGGGTGGTCATGATGCGCGCGCCGCTGGCCCCGAGTGGGTGGCCCAGCGCGATGGCGCCGCCGTTGACGTTGACCTTCGCGGGGTCGGCGCCGGTCTCCTGCAGCCAGGCCAGCACGACGCTGGCGAAGGCCTCGTTGACCTCGAACAGGTCGATGTCGGCCAGGCTCAGGCCCGCCTTCCTGAGCACCTTCTCCGTGGCGGGGATGATGCCCGTGAGCATGAGCAGCGGGTCGGAGCCCGTCACGGCGAAGGAGTGCAGCCTGGCCAGCGGACGCAGGCCGAGCCTCGCCGCCGTCTCACTGCTGGCGATCAGCACGGCGGCCGCGCCGTCGTTGGTCGGGCTGGTGTTGCCCGCCGTGACCGACCAGTTGATCTGCGGGAAGCGCTCGGCGTAGCCGGGGTCGGCGAACGCGGGCTTGAGCCCGGCGAGCACCTCCATCGTCGTGCCGGGCCGTACGGACTCGTCCCTGTCGTGGCCGTCGATCGGGGCGATCTCGGCGGAGAAGTCCGCGGCGGCCGCCTTGAGGTGCGAGTCCATGGAGAAGGCGTCCATCGCCTCACGGGTCAGGCCCCACTTGGCCGCGATCAGCTCGGCGCTGATCCCCTGCGGGACCAGGCCCTCGGGGAAGCGCGCGGCGATGCCGGGACCGAAGGGGTCGGTGCCCTGAGGCACGTTCGACCACATGGGCACCCTGCTCATCGACTCCACGCCGCACGCGACGACCAGGTCGTAGGCGCCCGACATGACGCCCTGGGCGGCGAAGTGGACCGCCTGCTGGGAGGACCCGCACTGCCTGTCCACGGTGACCGCGGGCACCTCGTCGGGAAAGCCCGCCGACAGCCACGCGTAGCGAGTGGTGTTCATCGCCTGCTCGCCGACCTGGTCGACGCATCCGCCGATCACGTCGTCCACGAGTGCGGGGTCCACACCGCTGCGCTCGACCAGCGCCCGCAGGGTGTGCGCCAGCAACTCGACAGGGTGGACGTGCGCCAGCGCGCCGGTGGCTCTGCCCTTGCCTATGGGCGTCCGTACGGCCTGCACGATCACGGCGTCACGCATCGCGCCTCCTAGTTAGTTGGAAAACTGGATGCACTCTACCATTTGATTTTCCAACGCACTCGGGGGCGTCCATCGCCCAACTGTCGACAAAACGGGTGATTGGGCAGCATTCTGTACATAGCCCGGAAACGCGCGCGAAATCTCCCTGCGGCACTGTGTTGAGCCTTCGAAAGGGGGAGATGCGATGTTGCTGAGACTCAGGGTTTCATTGCCGGACCGCCCAGGCGGTCTGGGTCAGATCGCCAAGGCGCTCGGCGCGCTTGGAGCCGACATACTCCAGGTGACCGTCCTCGAACGCGAGATGGGCCGAGCGGTCGACGACTTCACCGTGTCGTGGCCAGGCACCGCCACCCCGGCGTCAGTGCGCGAGAAGCTGTCGGCCGTTCCCGGCATGCGGATAGAGGGCGTGTGGCCGACCAGGGAGGTCCCAGGCTCGGCACCCGACTACGATCTCCTGCTGCACGTCGCGACCGAGCCCGCGCGCGGGCTCGCCACGATGGTCGACGCCCTGCCCTCGCTGTGCGGAGGGGAATGGGCGCTCGCCATGGCCGACGGCGTCGTACGGCACGCCAGCCCCGCCGCGCCCCCCGCCTTCGAGCTGGGGGAACTGCCGCTCAGGGCCGCCTCCCACGTGACAGGCGAACAGCGCCTGATGGTCCTCCCCGTGGCCAGCACGGCCATGCACGTCGTCGTCGCCCGCTCCGAGGGCCCGCCCTTCCACCGGGCCGAACTCGACCGCGCCGCACGCATCGTCGAGGTCGTCTCTCGCGTGGCCGCTCGCTTCGAGCCGGTCGCCGACTGACCGCCGGCCGCCCGCGCGGGTCTCAGGGCAGCGGCCGCCACCCGCGCGGGCCCAACCCGATCACCAGGGCGATCGGAGGGCGACTCAGCGGCGAGGCGGGTCGATGCGCGCGCCGTCCAGCTTGAACAGCATGAGCCTGCTGATGTCCACGCCGATCTTGGCGGGGTCTCCGGTCCGCCACGCGGGCCGTACGCCGAGCCGTACGATCAGGTCGGCCCTGCGGTGGCTGCCGTCGCGCAGGTTGTGGCCGACCTGCTCCTGCTCCGCGTGCTCCTCCTCCGGCGCCCCGAACAGCCGCCGCACCATTCCGCGCAGCCCGCCGTTCCCGTTCTGGTGGCCGTTGGCGTTGCGCCTGGGGTCGGGCGGCTCGGGCACGGCCACCGCAGGCACCCCGCACTCGACGTACGCCAGCCATTCGTGCCCGTGGTATTCCAGCGCCCTGACCCTGCCGTAGAAGCTCGGCCCGTCGTACGACTCCGCCACCGGGGCGAGCCCGTCGGGCCGCAGCCCCACGATGATCTGGCCGCCGGTGTGCTGGGAGATCGCGTACGCCCTGGGGTCGCTCCAGGGGATCACCAGCTGGTGGGGGCCGAAGTCGAGCAGCACGTACTGGTTCTGGGGCGTCCGCACGGTCGCGGGCAGCAGGTTGAGCTGCTGGGAGCTGAGGAAGGCCGCCACGAACGCGGTCGCGGGGTCGTTGTAGATCTGGCCGGGAGTTCCGACGTCCTGCAGCACGCCCCTGTTCATGATGGCGATGCGGTCGGCCAGCGTGAGCGCCTCGACCTGGTCATGCGTGACGTAGATGGTGGTGACGCCGAGCGAGCGGACCAGCGAGGAGATCTCCATGCGCAGCTCGGTGCGCATGCCCGCGTCGAGGTTGGACAGCGGCTCGTCCATGAGGAAGATCTTCGGCTGGCGGACGATGGCGCGGCCCATGGCCACCCGCTGGCGCTGACCGCCGGAAAGGGTGCCCGGCCTGCGGTCCAGGGTCTCGTCGATGTGTAAGGCCTTGGACAGCTCCGTCACGCGCTCCTTGACCAGCGCGGGGTCGGCCTTGGCGATCTCCAGGGGGAAGGCCATGTTGCCGCGCACGGTGCGGTGGGGGTAGAGCGCGCCGTTCTGGAAGACCATCGCGACGTCGCGGTCGCGCGGGGGCAGGTGGTTGGCGAGCTGGCCGTCGAGCCACAGGTCGCCGTCCGTGACCTCCTCCAGGCCCGCGATCATCCGCAGGAGTGTCGACTTGCCGCAACCCGACGGTCCGAGCAGGACGAGGAACTCCCCGTCGGCGGCACGCAGGTTCAGCCGGTCGACCGCCAGGTATCCCCCGGGGTAGACCTTGGTTACCTTGTCCAGGACGACCGTGCTCATGGGTCTGCTCCACGCTTGTCGATACGCATCAGACTCCCGGGGCTGAGGGAGTCATCGCTGCTTGGCGGGCATGAGACGTCACCTGTGACGGGGCTGAATGTTGAGGTAGTACATCGCGTGTTCACTGCGCTGTCCAGACTTGACATGAAAAATCTGTAACCGTCGCGTTCCTGATTCAAGCCCAGCCCCGGCGCCGCCGACTTTCGTGCTCTCCCTGGTCGGGTTTGGGTATGCCCGCAACCATCCCCTGCCTTGACTTATTGCGAAAAATCCCACTTTGGAAAGGCTTGCGTAAACTTGCGGCAAGCCCTTTCATATGTAGTGGTCCTGTCGTGCGGCGGGACCTGTTAGTTGTTCCGGGGGACGTCACATGACCCACTCTTCGACACCGACCCGCTGGTGGCGGGACGCGGTGATCTACCAGGTGTACGTGCGCAGCTTCGCCGACGGCGACGCGGACGGCGTCGGCGACCTGATGGGCGTGCGCGACCACCTGGGCTACCTCGCCGACCTGGGTGTCGACGCCATCTGGCTGACCCCCTTCTACACCTCGCCGATGGCCGACTTCGGCTACGACGTGGCCGACTACCGCGACGTCGACCCGCTGTTCGGCACGCTGGCCGACGCCAAGGCGCTCATCGACGAGGCGCACGGCCTGGGCATCAGGGTGATCGTGGACGTGGTGCCCAACCACACCTCCTCCGCCCATCCGTGGTTCCAGGAGGCGCTGCGCGGCCTCAACCGCGACCGCTACATCTTCCGCGACGAGCCGAACGACTGGGAGTCGATCTTCGGCGGGCCCGCGTGGACGCAGGTCGAGGACGGTCAGTGGTACCTGCACCTGTTCGACTCCTCGCAGCCCGACCTCAACTGGGACAACCCCGAGGTGCGCGCCGAGTTCGAGTCGGTCCTGCGTTTCTGGCTCGACCTGGGCGTCGACGGCTTCCGCGTCGACGTCGCGCACGGCATGGTCAAGCCGGAGGGGCTGCCCGACATCGGCCACTCCGACCAGGTCCGCCTCATCGGCAACGACGTCGTGCCGTACTTCGACAACGACGCCGTCCACGAGATCCACCGCTCGTGGCGCAAGGTCCTCGACTCCTACCCCGGCGAGCGCATCGGCGTCGCCGAGGCGTGGGCGCCCACGCCGGCCAGGCTGGCCCGCTACGTCCGCGACGACGAGCTCCACCAGGCCTTCAACTTCCACTACCTCAACGCGCGATGGGACGCAGGCGCACTGCGCGAGGTGATCACCGAGTCGCTGGAGACGGCGGACTCCGTCGGCGCGCCCTCCACGTGGGTGCTGTCGAACCACGACGTCAAGCGGCACGTCACCCGCTTCGGCAGCCTCGAGAGGGCCCGCGCCGCCGCGCTCCTCATGCTCGCGCTGCCCGGCTCGGCCTACGTCTACAACGGCGAGGAGCTCGGCCTGCCGGAGGTGCTCGACCTGCCCGCCGAGGTCTGTCTCGACCCCCAGCGGCTGCGCGACCCCGACAGCGGCCGCGACGGCTGCAGGGTGCCGTTGCCGTGGACCTCCTCCGACGGCTACGGCTGGCACCGCCCGTGGCTGCCGGTCCCCGGCGACTGGGGCCGCCTCTCGGTCGAGGCGCAGACCGGCGACCCCGGCTCGATGCTCTCCCTCTACAGGGAGGCGTTGCGGCTGCGCCGTACCGTGTCGGGCGAGCTGCGCTGGCACGACTCGCCCGCGGGCACGCTCGTCTTCAGCCGCGACGACGGCTTCGTCTGCACGGTCAACCTCACCGGCGAGCCCGTCGCCCACGCCGTCGACGGCCGGCCGATCCTGTCCAGCGGCCCCGTCGAGCAGGGCCGTCTCGCTCCCGATTCCACCACGTGGTGGCGGGCCAAGGGTGCGTAAAGTGTCCACCATGAACGGTCACGCCCGTCTCGCCGACATCGCCGCCCAGGCAGGGGTGAGCGAGGCCACCGTCAGCCGGGTGCTCAACGGCAAGCCGGGGGTCTCCTCCGCGACCCGCCAGGCCGTCATGACCGCGCTCGACCTCATGGGTTACGAACGGCCGCAGCGGCTGCGCCAGCGCAGCAACGGGCTCATCGGGCTGGTCACGCCCGAACTGGACAACCCGATCTTCCCCGCGTTCGCGCAGGCCATCGAGAAGGCGCTGACGCACCACGGCTACACGCCCGTGCTGTGCACGCAGCTGCCCGGCGGCGCGCCGGAGGACGAGTTCACCGAGCTGCTGGTCGACAGGGGCGTCAGCGGCATCGTCTTCGTCTCGGGCCTGCACGCCGACACCACCGCGCGGATGGACCGCTACACCCGGCTGACCGACCGTGGGCTGCCGATCGTGCTGGTCGACGGCTACAACGAGAACGTCGACGCGCCGTTCATCTCGCCCGACGACAGGCTGGCCTCCAGGCTGGCCGTCCAGCATCTGGTCGATCTCGGGCACGAGCGCATCGGCCTGGCGCTGGGGCCGCGCAGGTTCGTGCCGGTGATCAGGAAGATCGAGGGCTACCGGCAGGCGATGGCCCAGCTGCTGGGGGTCCACGACGTCGACGACCTGATCGCCCACTCCCTGTTCTCCGTCGAGGGCGGGCAGGCCGCCGCCGCGCAGCTGCTGGCCCGCGGCTGCACGGGCATCGTGTGCGCGAGCGACCTCATGGCGCTGGGCGCGATCAGGGCGTGCAGGGAACGGGGCAGGTCGGTGCCCGGCGAGGTCTCGGTGGTCGGGTTCGACGACTCGCCGCTGATCGCCTTCACCGATCCGCCGCTGACCACCGTCCGCAAGCCGATCGGGGCGATGGCGTCGGCGGCCGTGCAGACGCTGCTGGAAGAGGTCCACGGGACGCCGGGACGGCACCTCGAGCTGATCTTCCAGCCCGAGCTCGTGGTCCGCGGCTCGACGGGCTCGGGGCCACTGGTCAACCGCTGACGCGGCTCGCCGAAGGCCGAATTCCTGGAGGTCGAGAAATGTACGACGTGCTGGTCATCGGTGGCGCGGGGATCGACTCCACCGCCTACGTGCCCGCGCTGCCCCTGCCATACGCCGACACCTACCACGTGCCTCCCGTCGTCGACCGCATCGGCAACACGGGGGCCGGTGTGGCGCTCGGCTGCACCGCCCTGGGGCTGCGGACCAGGTTCGCCGACCTGATCGGCGACGACCCCCAGGGCAGGCTCATCAGGGAGCACCTGGCAGCCAAGGGCGTCGACTTCGCGTGGGCGCCGGCGGCCGCGGGCACCAGGCGCAGCCTCCTGCTCGTGGGCCCCGACGGCCGGCGCACCTCGCTCTTCGACGCGCGCCAGGTGGAGGGGGAGCGGCTGCCGCGCGAGCTCTACCTGCACCCC
Source organism: Nonomuraea sp. NPDC049152 (assembly GCF_040648355.1). NCBI lineage: Bacteria > Bacillati > Actinomycetota > Actinomycetes > Streptosporangiales > Streptosporangiaceae > Nonomuraea > Nonomuraea sp. NPDC049152. Next base: position 49,933 of record NZ_JBEZDO010000006.1, read on the forward strand.
GCCCGCCACGTGCACGTCTCGATCACCGACTTCGCCCGCCACGTCTACCCCGACCTCACCGACGTCCCCATCTCCACGGACCTGCACGACTGGGACGGCCTGTCCGACTACCACAAGGACTTCGCCTACGGCTCCGACCTGGTCTTCCTGTCGGCCACCGCGTTGGAGGACCCGCGCGCCACGATGCGTCACATCAGGCGCCACGGGCGCGCCCACACCGTCGTCTGCACCGACGGGGCGCGCGGCTGCCTGGTCCTGACGGGAGACGGCGACGTGCGCGCCTTCCCCGCCGCGCCGCTGCCGGCACCGGTCGCCGACTCCAACGGCGCGGGCGACGCCTTCGTCTCCGGCTTCCTGTACGGCATGCTGCGCGGCGAATTCGTGGAGGCGTGCGCGCGCCTCGGCGCCATCGCGGGAGCCCACGCCTGCGTCTCCGAGGGCACGCACGAGAACCCGATCACCGAGGACACGCTGCTGGCCCGCGCGGCTACTGCTTAGTGCACCTGGTCGGGCGCACGACCAGGACCACCCGCCGCTCGGCGTCGCCCACGGGGCGCTCGTAGTCCAATCCGTACCGCCTGGCCAGCACGTCGAAGAAGTCGCCCTCGGGGTCGGGGTCGACCCGCTCCACCACGCCGCGCACCTCCAGGTAGCGGTACGGCGCGTCGGGGTCGTTGATCGACAGACTGACCGAAGGACGCTCGGCCGCGTTCTTGCCCTTGCGCCGGTCCGTGGTGGTGGTGAAGCGGAGGAACTCCCCGTCCCAGATCGTCCACACCGGCGTCACCTGGGGCGTCCCGTCCGGCATCAACGTCGCCAGGTGGGCGAACAGCGGCCGGGTCAGCAGATCGAGATGGCTGTCTGGAATCACACTCATGGCGCGCACACTATCAAAGTATTGATGGTTCTCAATGTCTGTATAGTTCGGGCATGGGAATGCCGGCTGAGGAGCGCCTCGGGCTCGATGTGAAACGCGCCGAGCAGCTGCTGATGGCGGCCAAGCACGCGGCCGTCAAGAAGGCGGGCCTCACCGTGCCGCAGTACGCGGCCCTGCTCGTGCTGGCCGGCAATCCGGGCATCTCCAACGCGGCCCTGGCCAGGCAGTGCCTGGTGACCCCTCAGGCGTCCAACGTCGTGCTCAAGAACCTCATGGAGCGCGGGCTCGTCGAGCGCCGTCCGCACCCGTGGCACCGCCAGATGCTCGAGACCCACCTCACCGACGAGGGCAGGCGGGCGCTGGAGCTGGCCGACGCCGCCGCCGTGACGATCGAGCGCAGGATCGCCGCCGCCTTCACGTCGGAAGAGCGCGACCTGCTACGCGATCTGCTGACCCGCTTCGGGCGCGCCTTGGCGCCCTCAGCGGGCCCGGAAGAACGCAATGAACCCGGATGTTCCCAACACGTGACCGAGGGTCACTAGGATCGCTCGGCGTGTCCTCTCAGCGCCACCGTTCCACACCCCCGCCACAGGCGGTGTTCGTCGACCACAGCGGCCGCCGCAGGCGGCTGATCATGGTTGGTTCCATCGTCGCGAGCTCGCTGGCCTTCGCCCTGCTGGTCGTCGTGCTCGGCGGCCTGTTCACCGGCACGACGCTCTCGGTGAGCGGCTGGCCGGGGGGTGGCTCACCGGCGGAGGACACGGCCTCGCCGCAGCCGTCCAGGAGCAAGGCCACGCGCGAGTCGCCCACGCCGACCGCGACGCGTGCCAGGATCCGGCCCACGCCCAGCGCCGAGCGGCCGCCCACACCCTCGCGCACGTCTCGGCCCGAGCAGAGCGTGCGGATGGCACGACCTTCCAACGGTGTCGAAGGACACGACGAGTCGCCCTCCGCCCCGAGCGCCCGGCCCGACCCGGTATCCGATCCCACCATCACGGCCGAGCCGACCGCCCCTGAAACGCCGCCTGGCCTGGACGGCAAGACGCCACCGGGTCATGACCCCGACAGGACGAAGGGCCCGAAGGGGTGAGCGTTCCCACCGACAGGCGTCGCGCCGCCGGCGCCGCGGACCCGACGATCACCATGGGTAGCGCGAAGGCGGCAGACCCCCGCGGCCACTGGCTCCTCCTCGCCGTCGGGATGGTTCTGATCGCTTGCGCGCTGGTGCTCAACGGCTACGTCACCAACGTCGTCGGCGAAACGCAGACGCCTCCGCCCGCGATCGACGTCTCCACGCCCGAGCTGGAAGGGGTACGGCGAGGCGGCCCCGTGCTGAACCTCACGGCGGGTGCGGCGGCCAGCGCCAGGCCGCCCGCCAGGAGCGTGGCCCTGACCTTCGACGACGGACCCGACCCCACCTGGACGCCGCAGGTCCTCGACGTGCTCAGGCGCCATGGGGCGAAGGCGACCTTCTTCACCGTCGGTTCGAAGGTCGCCCGGTACCCGGACCTCGCGCGGCGGATCGTCACCGAGGGACACGAGATCGGCAACCACACCTACGCCCACGCCGACCTCACGGCCGTTCCCGGATGGCGCCTGCGGCTGGAGCTCTCCTTGACGCAGAAGGCGCTGGCGGGCGCGACAGGGTTGCACACCACCCTCGTCCGCCCGCCGTACTCCTCGACCCCCGCGGCCGTCACGCAGCCGCAGTGGCAGAGCCTGCGCGCCGTCGCCGCAGAGGGATATCTGATCGCGCTGACGGACCTGGACACCAAGGACTGGAGTCAGGTGACGGCAGGACGGATCGCGAAGAGCGCGCTTCCCGCCAAGGGGCGCGGCGCGATCGTCATGATGCACGACTCGGGCGGCGACCGGAGCCGGACGGTCAAGGGGCTGGACCTGGCACTGAAGGAACTCGGCAGTAGGGGATACCGGGCGGTCACCGTGACGGGCGCCCTCGGTATGCCGTCCGCGCACCAACCGGCTGCAGGGGTGGAGCGCTTCACCGGCTGGGCCCTCAACACGGCCCAGCGTGCCGCCGGCACGCTCACCGCCGCGCTGTCGTGGGTGCTGTTCGCCGCGGGCACGCTCACCCTGGCGCGGCTGGGCCTCTTCGCGGCGCTCGCGTGGATGCACGCCCGTAGAACCCGGCGAGGCAGACGCCGTAGAGGGGTCGCGCGCTGGGAAGCGCCACCTCCGGTGACCGTGATCGTGCCCGCCTACAACGAGGAGGCGGGCATTCAGGCGACCGTGCTGTCGCTCGTGCGGACGAGCTATACGGGCGAGCTGGAGGTGATCGTCGTCGACGACGGCTCCACCGACGCGACCGCCGATCTCGCCGCGGCGCTGGGCCTGCCCAACGTCAGGGTCGTGCGACAGCCCAACGGCGGCAAACCGGCGGCGCTCAACACCGGCATCGCGCACGCCCGCCACGAGCTGCTCGTCATGGTGGACGGCGACACCGTCTTCGAGCCCGCCACCATCGGGCATCTGGTGCGTCAGCTCGCCGATCCCGCGGTCGGCGCGGTCAGCGGCAACACGAAGGTGGGCAACAGGCGGGGCATGATCGGACGCTGGCAGCACATCGAGTACGTCATCGGCTTCAACCTCGACAGGCGCGCCTTCGAACTGCTCGACTGCATGGCGACGGTGCCGGGGGCGATCGGGGCCTTCCGCCGATCGGCCCTGGTCGCGCTGGGCGGGGTCAGTGTCGACACCCTGGCCGAGGACACCGATCTGACGATGGCGCTGTGCAGGTCGGGATGGCGCGTGGTCTACGAGGAGAAGGCGCTGGCATGGACGGAGGCGCCCAACTCGCTCGGCCAGCTCTGGAAGCAGCGCTACCGATGGTGCTACGGCACCCTTCAGGCGATGTGGAAGCACCGGCGCGCGCTGATCGAGCGCGGCCCGTTCGGGCGGCGTTGCCTGGGTTACCTGACCCTGTTCCAGGTGGTGCTGCCCTTGCTGGCACCGGTCGTCGATCTCATGGCCCTCTACAACACCGCCGTCGGCGACCCGCTCCCCGTCGTCGCGGTGTGGGCGGGATTCGTCGTCGTGCAGGCACTGACGGGCTGGTACGCGCTGCGGCTCGACGGTGAGCGCGCCTCCGCGTTGTGGGTGCTGCCTCTACAGCAGTTCGTGTATCGGCAGCTCATGTACCTCGTGGTGATCCAGTCCTTGGCCACCGCGATACTCGGGGTACGGCTGCGCTGGCACACGGTGCGAAGGGAGGGCACATTCGGCGGAGCGCTCCCGCGACAGGCGGCGCCATGAGGCGCGCTAGCCGAGCGTCACCCTGATGCCGCGGCTCAGGCCGGAGTCGTGCAGCTCGACCTCGGCCGCGTCGGCCGCCTTCGGCAGCTCGAACACCAGCCCACCGGTGAACGACTCGCCGGGGCCGATCCTGATCGGCTGGATCTCCTTGCCCGCCTTGTCGAGCAGCTTGGCCGCGGTGTGCGGGACGTCGTCGTCGTCGAGCAGCTTCTGCTGGCCCGGATAGAGGACCCTGCCCTCCTGGCCGATGTTGCTGACCTTCAGCGTGACCCTGCACACGCGCACGGTCGCGGCCTTCGCGGCCTTCGCGCACTTGTGCCCGACCACCGTGAAGCGCAGCTTGCCGTCCTGCACGGGGCCCTCCGCCCCGATGGCGGCCGGTTTGAAGATCCACGCCATGGCCATGATCAGCAGTAGTGCCAGGCCCACCACCACGGCGGCGGCCACCAGGCACCCGGTGAGCACCCCGCCTCTGCGCGCGGGCGGGCGGGGCAGCGGCCCCTGCCCCGTCGCCTGGTACGGCGGGCGCGGCCCCTGCCCTGTGCGGTTGTAGGCGGCCAGGGACCCGGGGCCCGTCGTCTCGGCCGGATTGGCGGCGGGCGGGATCGGCCCGCGTCGCGTGGGCGGGATCGTCGTCTCCGCGGGCGGCACCTGCTGCACCTGCGGCATCTGCGGCGCGGGCGGCCGCGGCTGCCGGTCGGGCGCCACGGGCTGCGGCCCGCGAGCGGGCGGACCCTGATGGGCCCGCGGCGGCGGCGGAGGAGGTGCGTGCGGCGCGCCGGCGGGGCGGTGGTCGGGCGGCGGGGTCCAGCCGGGAGGGGGCGGCGGCTGCCGTACCCCGAAATCGGCGGGATTCCAGGAGTTCGTCAGGTGGCGGGTGGCCGCCAGCTGCGCCCCCGCCACGTCGGGCGCGCCCACCAGCTCCAGCAGCAGTTCCCTGGCCTGCGGACGGCGCGCGGGATCGGGGTGGATGGCCGCGGCCACCAGCCGGTCGAGCGGCGCGGGCAGCCCCCGCAGGTCGGGCGGGGCCGTGCGGGCGCGCGCCGCCATCACGTAGGCGTCGCCCGATCCGAACGGGTGCCCGCCGAGCCCCGCGTAGGCGATCAGCGAGCCCCACGCGAACACGTCGGCCGCGGGGCTGGTGCGTCCCTCGAAGACCTGCTCGGGGGCGATCCAGCCGGGCGTGCCCATGACCAGGCCGACGTTGGTGTGCCGCGAGCCCACCTGCGTGGAACGCGCCAGGCCGAAATCGATCACGCGGGGGCCCGCGAGCGTCAGCATCACGTTGGCGGGCTTGAGGTCGCGGTGGACCAGGCCCGCCGCGTGAATCGCCGTGAGCGCCGCCGCCACCCCGACCGCGGCCGAGTGCAGCACCGAGGGCGACAGCGCGCCGTGCTCGATGAGATGGTCCTCGAGCGAGACGCCGTCGATGTACTCGGTGACCAGGTAGAGCAGGCCGTCGTCGTCGCCGTGGTCCAGCACGCGGGCGGTGCAGAAGGAGGCCACGCGCCTCGCGTTGGACACCTCCTCGTGGAAGCGCGCCCGGTAGACGGGGTCGGCGGCGAAATCGCGCCTGATCGCCTTCACCGCGACCTTGGCCCCGTCGGGCGCCAGCGCGAAGAAGACCGTGCCCATGCCACCCGAGCCCAGGCGGCTCTCGAGCCGGTAGGGCCCGATCGAGACCGGGTCCTCAGGAGCCAGCGGCGATCCCACCGTCGCTGCCCCCTCGCTTTCGTGCTCCCGCCGTCCCAACCGACCGTCCTTCGCCCGGCATGACCGTATTCACCCGGAACTCTAACCGAGAACGGCCTGCGAGGGGCTCGACTGCGCTCCAGCGGCCGCGTCGGCGGGGCGTTCGCCTGCCAGGCCCCAGCCCTCGACCTGGAAGTGGGCGGTCTGCGATCCGGGCCTGATTGCCTCGCCGCAGGAGGCGCACGTCACCACCGCGTCGAAGGACGCGCCGCACGAGTGCTCGAACACCACGGGCGGCGTCTCGGCCAGATGCCTGTCGCCCCACTGGCGCAGCAGGTGGAGCACGTTCTGCAGGTCGAGCCCCGCCTCCGTCGGCCGGTACTCGTACCTGCGCGGCCTGTCGCTGTAGGCGACCTTCTCCAGCACGCCCGCCTCGACGAGCCTGCGCAGCCTCGCCGCCAGGATGTCGCGGGGAGCGCCGATGTTGCGCACCATCGACTCGAAGCGCCGCACGCCGAAGAACACCTCGCGCAGCACCAGCAGAGAGTACTTCTCGCCAACCACGGCGAGGGTGTCCGCGATCGAGCAGGGGCGGGCTTTCGTCATGCCTTCAGACTACTGCGTTGGATATCCGGACCGACCCTGCGTTCCCCCTCGTGGGGGAGCGGGATGGCACTGCGGGGGGAGGCCGCGCGGCCCAGGGGCCACGACCCTGGAGGCATGAACGCGCTGATGATCTGGGCCTGCCTGTACGCGGCGGCGCAGGTGTCCTGGGTCGTGACGGGAACGCCTGTGGGGTGGGCGCTGCAGCTGAGCTACACGCCGGCCGTCCACCTGCTCATGGCGGCGCTGGCCGTCCTCGCCGCGCTGGCGAGCCGGGCCAGGCAGGGCAGCGTGGTCGTGATGGCGACGCTGTGGGTGGCCCTCGCCGTCTTCGCCGCGGGAACGGCGGGCGCGCCGATGCTCTTCGTCACGCTGATGTCGCTGACCGGAGTGGACAGCGTCACGGGGCTGGCGCAGGTGGTGCTGAACGCCGTGGGCGCGGTCCTGCTGCTGGGGGCCGCCGTGCCGTACGGGAGGAGGCTGCGCGGGCGCTGCCCGAGGTGCGGGGGCGGGCACGAGGGTGGGGGAGCGCCCAGCCACCCCGCGCCGACGCGCGCGTCCACGCGGACGCGGGTGGCGGTCTACGCGCTGATGTGCGGGCTGGTGCCGTGGGCGGCGGTCAAGACGATCTGGCTGCTGGACGGCGACGCGCTCGGCGTGACCGGCGCGGCGTGGCAGCGGGTGATGGGCGCCGAGGAGCGGGGCGTGTCGGCGGCGCTGGCGTCGGCGGGGATCGACGTGACCGTGCTGGCCGCGCTGGTCGGCGTCTTCCTGCTGACCGGCCTGATGTACAAGTGGGGACAGATCTTCCCTCGCTGGACGCTGTTCCTGGCGGGACGGCGGGTGCCGCGCCTGCTGCCGCTGATCCCCGCGTGGCTGACGGCCACCACCCTGTCGGTCTACGGCGTGCTGCTCGTCTGCTACACCGCGCTCACCGTGGCCGGCGTCCTGCCGGAGATGACCGCCTCGCCGCCCTTCACCGCCGAGGGAATCACGTGGATGACCCTGTTCGGCGGGCTCGCCTTCGCCGGCCTCGGCATCGGCCTCATCGTGGCCGCCCTCTCCTACGCCCGTCGCTCGCTGCCGGTCTGCGCCCCCACGAGGGTGTGATCCCTACGCTGAGGGCGCCGACCGGCTGCCGGCCGAGCTCACCGCACCGCTGCGCGGGGCCCTGGCCGGCGACCTGGGCCCCGCCGAGCTGCGCCGCGCCCTGGGAGTGGCCGCCCGTGCCCTGCTCACAGAGGTGGGCCGGAGTGACCGGGACCTCGCGGGGCGGCTGTCAGCGCTTCTCCATCAGCGCGAACGCCCCCTTGCTCACGGCGATCAGCTCGGTGGTGACGTTGCCCTCGTCGAGCGGGGCCGCGGTGTCGGAGGCCATGGCCGTGACGAAGAACGTGCGCCCGTCCTTGGTCCTGGCCGAGTAGCCGACGTCCGCGACGCCCTGCTCGGACCCGCCCTTGAACCACACCGAACGCCACTTCTTCGGGTCGAGGCCGAGCCCGCCGTCGGACTGCGTCATGACCTCCTCGACGCGCCTGTCCTTGAGCCCGCGCAGCTTGGCGTGCGCGGCGCAGACGTCGGCGGGGGAGCCGAACCACTCGATGGTGTCCAGCTCGCGCGGCTTGGCCCACGCGGAGATCGCGCTGAGCGGCACCTTGGCGACCACCTTGTCCAGGTAGTCCCTTCGCTGCTCCTTCCCGAGCGGCAGATAGCGCTTGGCGTGCGCGGGGTAGTCGGCGCCCTTCAGCGCGAACAGCTCCCGCGTGGTGAGGAACGGGACGTTGCGCGACTGGGTGGCCTCGACGGCCTTCCTGCCGACCTTGTGGATCAGCAGGTCGGCCGCGGTGTTGTCGCTGATGGCGATCATCAGCTTGGCGGCCTCCATCACCGAGACCTGGCTGTTGTCCGGCCTGTTCTGCAGCTCGCCGCTGCCCACGCTCTTCAGCTCCGGCTTGATGGTGAGCTTCGAGTCCCAGTCGGGGATCTTCTTGGCGGCGGCCCGCAGGACGTACAGCTTGAACATCGAGCCGAGCGGCCTGGCCGTACGCGGGGCGAGGGAGCGCACCGGACGGCAGTCGCCGCCGGGGGTGATCTCGGCGGCCATGAACCCGATCCTCGGCGCCGCCTTCTTGACGCGCCCGTCGATCTCCTTCCAGCTCGTGGGAGTGGGCTTCGGAGTGACGGGGGTCAGCAGCCGCAGCCCGCTGATCTTGCCGTCGGAGTCGACCGTGAGTTCCATCCAGAACGTCTTGCCCCCCGTCGTCACCTCGGAGGTGATCATGTTGGGCTCGGCGTGGAGGATCTTGGCAAGACGCAGGTCCTTCATGGCGACCAGGGTCTTGTTGAATTCGGCGGGCGGTATCTGGGCGACCATCGCCGCGCTGAAGTGCTCGGGGAACTGCTCCTCGGGGATCGGCGCGTCCGGCACGGCCGCCACGAACCAGCGCAGCTGCCTGCCCGCGGCCGTGTCGGGGATCGGGACATCGCGCACGACCGCGGTCCCTGCCGTGGCCGCTCCGGCGGAGGCGGCCGCCGCCGGCGAGGTGACGGCGGCGGCGCACGCCGTCAGGAGGAGCGACGAGGCGGTCACGGTGATGGCAACGGTTCTCATGCCGTCCAGCCAACCGAGCCGGGTGCGGGAAGCCCACCAAGCCAGCCTCATCATCAAATATGCGGATAACCTCATAGACGTCCCCCGGCTGGCTCTCGACGATTGGTGCTTATGGGTTCGAGGCTGATTGCCGGGTTCCTCGCGGCGATCGCCGCAGCGGGCGTGGTCGCGGGAGCGTTGATGGAGACGGGACTGCCCGCCCCGTTCCTCCAGTGGGCCTTCATCGTCCTGGCCCTGCTCTTCCCCGCGCTGGGTTGGCTGCTGGCCGTCAGACGCCCCCTGATCCCGTACGGCTGGCTGCTGCTGGCCACGGCGGTGAGCTTCGGCGCGGGCACCCTGGGCGTCGGCTTCGAGACCAGGTTCGCGCCCGTGGCAGGGTTCGTGAACCCCGTCGGCGCCGCGATGTACGCCGTCTACTACGGGCTCAACTCGATCTTCGTCCCCTTGCTGTTCCCCGAGGGGCGGCTGCCATCCAGGCGCTGGCGGCCCGTGGCCTGGATCGGGGCGGCCGCGATCGCCGCACACGCCGGCGGCATCATCATGATGGGGCCCATATCGTTGGGCAATCCCACGACGGCTCCCCTGCCGGCGGCCGTGATGGCCAGCCTCGGCCAGCTGACCGCGTGGGCCGTGGCCGTGATCGTGGCCGTGGGCCTCGTCGTGCGGTGGCGGCGCAGCGGGCGGGCCGAACGCGGGCAGTACGCCTGGATGGTGGCCGGCGCGACGGCCAACCTGGCGGGCTTCGTCGCGCTCGCCGTCTTCCTCGTCGGCGGCCACGAGGGATGGGGAATGGCCGGGCTGACCGGCATCCTCGGCTCGCTGCCCGCCGCGGTCGCCGTCGCCGTCGTCCGCCACCAGCTCCTCGACATCAGGATCGGCATCCGGGGCTCCAGGCTGCTCATGGTCTTCGACGTGCGGCCCACGGTCGGCGAGGTGCTCTCCCGCTTCGGCTCCGTCCTCGACGACAGCCCCGAGCCCGTGGAGCTGCTCGGCAGGCTGGCCGCCGCCGTGCGCGTGGCGCTGAACACCACCTGGGCGGCGGTACGGCTGGCCGACGGCGCCCGCGTCGTGGCAGGGCACGAGGACGGGCCCGCCGCGCTCGTCGTCCCCGTCAGGGGCGGGCTCGGCCAGCTGGAGTGCGGTCCGAGGGAGTACGGCGCCCTCACCGCCGAGGACCGCCGCTTCCTCGAAGCGCTCGCCGTACCCGCGGGGCTCGCCATCCAGAGCGACGGCCTGGCCGCGCGCCTGGTCAACGCGCAGGAGGCGGAGCGGCGGCGGATCGAGCGCAACATCCACGACGGCGTCCAGCAGCAGCTCGTCGCCCTGATCGCGGGGCTCGAACTGGCCAGGGCCACGGGCGGCGGTCCGCGGATGCTCGCCGAACTGCGCGAGCAGGCCCGCCAGACCCTCGCCGACCTGCGCGAGCTGGCCGCCGGCATCCACCCGTCCGCGCTCGGCCAGGGCGGCCTCGTCGAGGCGGTCGAGGAGCGCTGCGCGCGGCTGCCCGTCCCCACCAAGGTGAGCGTGGGCGAGGGGCTGCGGGCCGCCCGCTTCCCCGACGAGGTGGAGGGCGCGATGTACTTCACCGTCAGCGAGGCGGTGGCCAACGCGCTCAAGCATGCCGCCGCCACGAGGATCGAGGTACGGCTGGCCCGCGAAGGTGGCAGGCTGCGCGCCACCGTCAGCGACGACGGCAAGGGCTTCGACCTCGCCACGACGGTCAGGAGGGGCCTGTCCCCGCTGTCGGACCGGCTCGACGCCCTCGGCGGCAGGCTCGAGATCGTCAGCGAGACAGGGAAGGGGACACGGATGATGGCGTGGGTGCCCGTCGATGGCTGAGCCGCTGCGGACGGTCGTGGCCGACGACCACTACCTGGTGCGCGAAGGCACCAGGCGGCTGCTGGAGATGTCCGGCGAGATCGTCGTGGTGGGCGCGGTCGGCAACGCCGACGAACTGCTCGACGCCGTGCGCAGGCTCACGCCCGACGTGGTCGTGACCGACATCAGGATGCCAGGAGGGCAGTGGAGGGCGGGCTTCGAGGGCATCGACGCCGCCCATCGCGTCCACGCGGAGCACCCGGGCATCGGCGTGGTCGTGCTGTCGCAGTACGCCGACGCGCTGTTCGCCTTCGAGCTGTTCAAGCACGGCACCGAGGGATTCGCCTACCTGCTCAAGGACAGGGTGGGCGACCTGGAGGAGCTGCTCGGCGCGATCAGGGCCGTCGCCACGGGGGGTTCGGTGATCGACCCCAAGGTGGTGGAGGGCCTGCTGGCAAGAAGGGACGTGCGGGAGGAGCAGGAGGAGCTGACCCCGCGCGAGCGCGACGTGCTGCGCGAGATGGCCAGGGGCCGCTCGAACGGCGGCATCGCGCGGGCCCTGCACCTGTCGATCTCGTCGGTGGAGAAGAACGTCAACGCCATCTTCACCAAGCTGGGGCTGGAGAACAGCGCCGACGTCCACCGCCGCGTCGCCGCCGTTCTCGCCTACCTCGGCCCTTGAGCGCCTACTTCTTCAGGCCCGGCTGGTTGAAGGTCGCGGGTATGTCCAGGGAGCTCCATCGCGACACCGGCCACATGATCACGAAAGCCCGGCCGAGCACGTTGTCCACCGCGATCGTGCCGCCGCCCGGGTCGCCGATGTGGCCGCGCGAGTCGTAGGACACCGACCTGTGGTCGCCCATGACCCACAGCCTGCCCTCCGGCACCGTGATCTTGAACTGCTTGTCGGACGGCACGTCACCCGGATACAGGTAGCTCTTCTCGTCGAGCGGCACTCCGTTGACCGTGATCCGGCCCTTGGAGTCGCAGCACTCGACCTTGTCGCCCGGCACGCCGATGACGCGCTTGATGTAGTCCTTCTCGCCAGGCACCAGCCCGAACAGCTCGCCGACCCAGCGCAGCGCACCCGTCACCGGGTTGCTCGGCGCCTCGGTCACCACCTCGGGATCCCACGAGTCCTCGCCGTTGAAGACGATGACGTCACCGCGCTCGATGTCGCGCGTGTGGTACACGAGCTTGTTCACCAGCACCCTGTCGTTGATCAGCAGGGTGTTCTCCATCGACTCCGAGGGGATGTAGAACGGCTGCACGATGAAGGTCTTGATGAGCAGGGCGAGGCCGAGCGCCACGACGATGAGGATCGGCAGCTCCTTCCATGAGGAGCCCTTCTTCTTGCTCTTGCCGCCATCGGCACGTCGCTGCGACTCCTTGGCCGTCACGTCCACCTCGTCCCCCCCGGAAGGCGCCTTCCGCGCCGTGGTCACTGGTTCCATCATCCCTGATGGGACAGCTCAGCTTGCTGATCTCACGCCGAACAGTCAATTCGTATCCTCTCGTGTCCCGTGTCAAGTGGGCATACAGGCCACTGAATCAGGAGCCAATGCTCAGGGACCGCAGGAGATGGCAAGGGAAAGGCCCGTGGGCGCGGGTTGGCGCCCACGGGCCTGTTCCATGAGTTCAGCGCCGGGTCACGGCATACCCATGGCCGCGGCGGGCGAGGGAGGATGTCCCGCCGGCGAGTCTGTGGTCGTTCGTCAGCGCAGCGCCGCGGCCTCGGCGGCGAGCTTCTCCACCCGTCCCCAGTCGCCCGAGGCCAGCGCGTCGGCGGGCGTGAGCCAGGTGCCGCCCACGCAGCCGACGTTCGGCAGCGCCAGGTAGTCGCGGGCGGTCTCCGGCCTGATCCCGCCCGTCGGGCAGAACCTGACATCGGGCAGCGGGCCCGCCAGCGACTTGAGGTACGGCAGGCCGCCCGCGGCCTCGGCGGGGAAGAACTTGAGCTCGCCGAGCCCGCGCTCGGCCAGGGTCATGACCTCCGAAGCGGTCGCCGCGCCGGGCAGGAAGGGCACCCCGGCGGCGAGCAGGGCGTCCAGCAGCGCCGGCGTAGTCCCCGGCGAGACCAGGAACTTCGCGCCGGACTCCACCGAAGCCGCGATGTCGGCGGGCGTCCTGACCGTGCCCGCGCCGATCACCGCGCCGGGGACCTCGGCCGCGATGCGCGCGATCGCCTCCAGCCCGCACGCCGTGCGCAGCGTGACCTCGATGACCGGCAGCCCGCCCGCCACCAGGGCGCGCGCCATCGGCACGGCGGTCTCCACGTCGTCGACGACGACGACGGGGATCACGGGGGCGAGGTCGAGCAGACTCATGGGACGAGCTCCTTCAGCGATTGCTGCGCCAGCCACGCGGCGGCGCCGGTGAGCGCCGGTTGCGGCGCGACGATCAGGGTGGTGGCGATGGCCGACAGGTAGTCGACGAGGTGGGGCGTGGCCTCGAACCGGCGGCGGAAGTCGCTGGCGCGGACCCGGTCCACGATACGCGGCAGCACGCCGCCGCCGAGGTAGACCCCGCCCCTCGCGCCGAGCGTGAGGGCCACGTTGCCGGCGAAGCTGCCGAGCATGCCGCAGAACACCTCGACGGTCTCCGCGCACAGCGAGTCGTCGAGCCTGGCCACGATGTCCGAGGCGCCCAGCTTGGGGGCACGCACGCCGTTCACCACGGCCAGCGCGTCGTGCAGGCGCGTGAGGCCGGGACCCGACAGCAGGTGCTCGGCCACCACGTGCGGCGTGCCGCCCGCGCGCAGGACTCTGACGATCTCCAGCTCCCTGTCGTCGAGGATCGGCACGGTGACGTGGCCGCCCTCGCCGGGGACCGGCACCCAGCCGCGCTCGGCGGGCACCAGCCCGGCCACGCCGAGGCCCGTGCCGGGGCCGAGGACGGCCTTGACGCCGTCCGCCGGCTCGGGGCCGCCCAGCGAGGCGAGGTCGTCGCCCGCCAGGTGCGGCAGCGACACCGCGAGCGCCTCGAAGTCGTTCAGCAGCGTGGCGTACGGCAGGCCGAGGTCGCGCACCGAGCCCGTCCACGGCAGGTTGGTCAGGCGGTAGGAGTCGCCGTCGATCGGGCCCGCGACCGCCAGGCACGCGGCTCCCGGCCGAACTCCGCCCGCATGGTCCGCGAGATACGCGGCTACGGCTTCGGGGAGCGTGTCATGGTCGGCGCCGGCCAGTACGGTGATCTCGGTGGGCGCGCCACCCGGCTCGGTGACGAGGCCGAACCTGGCGTTGGTCCCGCCGATGTCGGCCACCAGCCACGGCAGGTCGAACATCCTCACCCGGCACCCCTTCGGGTCCGCCGGGGGCTCGCGCCGTGGGCTACGCGCGTCTTGTCGGGGGCCGGGGTCATTCGGCGACCTCGGAGTGGGCGAAGCCGGCAGGGGCCGCGAAGCCCAGCCCTGGGCCGTGGGTGGGGGACTCTGCCCCGTTGACGCCGAAGACGCTCGCCCCGTGCTCGGCGTGGCCCGCCATCCTGCGGAACGCCGAGAACAGCTCGCGTCCCGTCCCGACCCACTCCGCGTCGCTCAGCGCGCGCCCCTCAGGCGTGCGCCCCGACAGGTCGGCCAGCACGTCCAGCGTTCCCGCCGCCGAGTCGAGCCTGATCAGGTCCCCGTCGCGGACCAGCGCGATGGGGCCGCCGTCGGCCGCCTCGGGCGACAGGTGGATCGCCGCTGGCACCTTGCCCGACGCGCCCGACATCCGCCCGTCGGTCACGATCGCCACCCGCTGCCCGCGGTCGAGCAGCACCGCCATCGGCGGGGTCAGCTTGTGCAGCTCGGGCATGCCGTTCGCGCTCGGCCCCTGGTAGCGGATCACCGCGACGAAGTCCTGCCCGTCCAGCTCGCCCGCCTCGAAGGCCCGCAGCAGCTGCAGCTGGTCGTCGAAGACGCGCGCCGGCGCCTCGATCACCAGGTGCTCGGGCTTGACCGCCGAGACCTTGCTGACCGCGCAGCCCAGGTTGCCGTCGACCATGTGGATGCCGCCGTCGGTGGAGAACGGCTCGGCGACGGGCCGCAGCACGTCGAGGTCGGCGCTGCCGGAGGTGAGCTCCTCCCAGACCAGCGCGTCCTCCTTCAGCGTGGGAGCGGACCTGTAGTGGTCCAGGCCCCTGCCCGCGATCGTCAGGACGTCGCCGTGCAGCAGCCCGTTGTCCAGCAGGTCGCCGATCAGCGCCTGCATGCCGCCCGCGTCGCGGAAGTGGTTCACGTCGGCCTGGCCGTTGGGGTACATCTTCGTCAGCGAGGGCACGACCTTGGACAGCGCGGCCAGGTCGTCCCACGTCAGCACGATGCCCGCGGCGGCCGCGATGGCGACCAGGTGCAGCGTGTGGTTGGTGGAGCCGCCGGTGGCCAGCAGCGCGACGCAGGCGTTGACGATCGCCTTCTCGTCGACGACCTCGCCCACGGGCGTGTACTCGGCGCCGTGCGCGGTGATCTCGACCGCCCGCGCGCCCGCCGCCTCGGTGAGCGCGTGCCGCAGCGGGGTGTGCGGGTTGACGAAGGTCGAGCCCGGCAGGTGCAGGCCCATGACCTCGATCATCACCTGGTTGGAGTTGGCGGTGCCGTAGAAGGTGCACGTGCCGGGGGAGTGGTAGGACTTCGACTCGGCGTCGAGCAGCTCGTCCCTGCCGATCTTGCCCTCGGCGAACAGCTGGCGGGTGCGGGCCTTGACCTTGTTCGGCAGTCCCGAGGCCATCGGTCCCGCGGGCACGAACACCGCGGGCAGGTGCCCGAAGTGCAGCGCGCCGATCAGCAGGCCGGGCACGATCTTGTCGCAGACGCCCAGCAGGAGCGAGGCGTCGAACATGTCGTGCGACAGCGCGATCGCCGTCGCCATCGCGATCACATCGCGGCTGTAGAGGGACAGCTCCATGCCCGCCCTGCCCTGCGTGATGCCGTCGCACATGGCGGGCACGCCGCCGGCGACCTGCGCGACGCCGCCGGCCTTCCGCACGGCCGTCTTCAGCTCGCCGGGGTAGCTCTCGTACGGCTGGTGCGCGCTGAGCATGTCGTTGTAGCTGGTCACGATCGCCACGCCGGGCTTGGCCGTACCCCTCAGCAGGGGCTTGTCCTCGGCCGAGGCGGCGGCGAAGCCGTGGGCCAGGTTCGCGCACCCGAGGTGCGCGCGGGCGGGGCCGCGCGAGCGGGCCAGCTCGCCCTCGCGCCTGACGCGCTCCAGATAGACGGTACGGCTGGCGAGGGAACGCTCAGCCACCCGCTCGGTCACCTGCTGGATAGTCGGATTCACTGTTTCTACGCCTCCTCGTCGTGCCAGGCCCGGCCGCTGCGGCCGAGCAGTTCGTGGGCGCCCGCGGGACCGGTCGTCCCCGCGGGGTAGGGCTCGGGGAGCTCGGCGGACGACTCCCACGTGGCGAGGATCGGGTCGATCCACCGCCACGCGGCCTCCACCTCGTCGCGCCGCATGAACAGGGTGGGGTTGCCGCTGAGCACGTCGGACAGCAGCCGCTCGTACGCCTCGGGCACCCGCGTGGCGAACGTCTTGCCGAAGCTGAGCGACAGCGGCACCGGCTTCAGCAGGGTCTCGCCCGCGCCCGGCTCCTTGGCCATGATGTGCAGCTCGATGCCCTCTTCGGGCTGCAGCCGCAGCACGAGGCGGTTGGGCGTGCCACCGGGGAAGATGGAGTGCGGCACGTCCTTGAACTGGATGACGATCTCCGAGCGCCGGTACGGCATGCGCTTGCCGGTCCGCAGGTAGAACGGCACGCCCGCCCAGCGCCAGTTCTTGACCTCGGCGCGGATCGCGGTGAAGGTCTCGACCCTGCGCGAGGCCTCCGTCGTCGGCGTGGAGGCGGGCTCGTCGAGGTAGGAGGGCATGTCGCCGGCGCCGGTGTACTGGCCGCGCACGGTGAAGCGGTCCACCTCCGTGCCGACGATGGGCCGCAGCGACTGCAGCACCTTGACCTTCTCGTCGCGGATCGCCTCGCGGTCGTTGCGCGCGGGCGGTTCCATGGCGACCAGCGTCAGCAGCTGCAGCAGGTGGTTCTGCACCATGTCGCGCAGCGCGCCCGCGTGGTCGTAGTAGCCGCGGCGTCCGGGAGTGCCGACGGTCTCGGCCGCGGTGATCTGCACGTGGTCGATCCAGAGGGAGTTCCAGATCGGCTCGAGGAAGGCGTTGGCGAAGCGCAGGACGAGCAGGTTCTGCACCGTCTCCTTGCCGAGGTAGTGGTCGATGCGGAAGATCTGCCGCTCGTCGAAGATCTCGCCGACCTCGTCGTTGATGCGCTGGGCGCTGACCAGGTCGCGGCCGAGCGGCTTCTCCAGCACCACACGGGAAAGGGGGGTGACAAGACCCGCCTGCTGCAGCTCCCTGCAGAACGGTCCGAAGGTCATGGGCGGGCTGGCCAGGTAGAAGACCCTGTCCCTGTCCTCGTGTCCCGCCAGCATCTTCACCACGCTGGACCAGCCGCTGCCGTCCTCACCGCCGACGTCGACCGACACGTGGTACAGCCGGCCGATGAAGCGCTGCCAGGTCTCCGCGTCATCGGGTACGGCGGAGCGCACCTCGGCGTCGACCTTGCCGCGGAAGTCGGCGTCGGTCAGTCCGCCGCGAGACATGGCGATGATCCGCGTCTCGGGGGCGAGCCTGCCCTCCAGGTCGGAGTGGAACAAGGCGGGCAACAGCTTGCGCATCGACAGGTCGCCGGTGCCGCCGAAGACGACCAGATCGGCGGTGTGACAGGTGGGGGACAACACGGCTGGACTCCGATGATCTACCAAGGAAGGACAGAACGGACATTAGTCAGAGTTAGGAGAGTACACAAGCGGGCTTTTGCTATTTGAGATGAGAAAGTCATGACTTTTCATTACCTAACCGTCTGTGATTCACTTGGCCGATGCCCAGACGTACCGCAGCCACGCTCGCCACCAGCGGGGAGGTCCTCGACCTCATCCGCACCGGTGAAGCCGTCACGCGAGCGGACCTCGGGCGGGTGACGGGCCTGTCGCGACCGGCGGTGTCGCTGCGCGTCGGCGAGCTGCTCGATCGCGGCCTGGTGGTCGAGCGGACCGACGCGCCCTCCACGGGCGGCCGCCCCCCTGTGCGGCTGGAGTTCAACGCCTCGGGCGGCGTCGTGCTGGTGGCCGCGCTCGGCGCGAGCCGGACCCGGGTGGCGGTCTGCGACCTGGCGGGCCGCGAGCTGGCGGGCCGCGAGTTCGTCATCGACGTGGAGCAGGGGCCTGACGTGGTGCTGCCGCTGCTCATGGACACCTGGGACGAACTGCTCGAAGGCTGCCCCGGCAGCCGGGTCAAGGGCGTGGGCATGGGCGTGCCCGCGACCGTCGAGTTCGCCGCCGGCCGTACGGAGTCGGCCAGGGTGATGGCCAGCTGGACCGGCGTGGTGATCCCCCCGCTGATCCGCGAGCGCTTCCCCGTCCCCGTCTTCGTCGACAACGACGTGAACGTCCTGGCCATCGGCGAGCACCGCGGCGTCTACGCCGAGGAGACCGGCGACCTGATGTTCGTGAAGATCTCCACCAGGATCGGCGCAGGCGTCATCGCGGGCGGCGAGATCCTGCGCGGCGCGCTCGGCGCGGCCGGGGAGATCGGCCACATCCCCGTGCGCGACGGCGGGGGCGTGCTGTGCAGGTGCGGAAACGTCGACTGCGTCGACTCGGTGGCCAGCGGGACCGCCCTGCTGCGCGACCTGCGCGCGGCCGGGCGGGACGTGAAGACCATCGCGGACGTGACCGCGCTGGTGCGCGCGGGCGACGCGGGGACGATGGCGATCGTGCGCGAGGCCGGCCGCAGGATCGGCGAGGTGATCGCGGGTGCGGTCAACATCCTCAACCCCGCGGTGGTCGTGCTCGGCGGCGACGTGGCCGAGGCGTTCGGGCCGCTGGTGTCGAGCATCCGCGAGGTCGTCTACCGCCGCTCGACCGCGCTGGCCACGCGCCGCCTGCGGATCGAGACCAGCAAGCTGGGGGCGGCGGCGGGCATCAGCGGGTGCGCGGTGATGGTGCTGGACCACGTCCTGTCACCGGACGCCGTGGACGAAACGCTGACGAATCGCCTGACGCGCTGACAGTCGGCTATGGCGAGATCTGCCGGATGTGGTCAAGGATCGTGCCGTTCGCCGTATTTGTGATCCTGCTCGCCGGGTGCGGTCCCGCCGCCTTCCTTCCCGTGGCGAAGCCGTCGCCGCCGCCGGCGTCACCGCCCTCGTCGTTCGCTCCGGCGTCGAGCCCCTCGCCGACCTTCAAGTACTTCGGCGCCGGCAACGTCCGTCTCACGGACGTGGCGGCCCGCCGCAGGTACCTGCCTGGACGGATCATGGTCACCACCGATGGCGACACCGACGCCTACTGCGCCTGCAGCGGGACCTCGGGCGTCCGCCTGGGGGCCGAGAGCTTCGAGCCGGGCCAGACCAAGGAGTTCTGGGCGATGCTTGCGCTGCCCTCAGAAAGCGCTGCCCCGCTCAAGGCCAGGATCGGTGACTTCCCTGAGGTTCGTGTCGCGACGGACTAGCTTCTTCGGTTTCTTCGGCTTCCTCGTCCGCCGCGGCGGCTCGGGCGACGCCGAGGTCGCCTCGATCAGCCCCGGCGCGGACGGCCTGGCGGCGGCCGACATCTCCGGGTTCTCGGTGGGCGTGGCCGGTGGGACCATGCCGGGGCTGCGCGTCGGCCTGCTCCTGGCGGGCGACGACGCGGGCGATGAGGCGGGCGGCGAGGGGGCAGCCGACGGGCGGATGTCGTGGGTGGCGGGCGGCACGGGCGTCTCGCGCTGGAGCGAGGCCCGCTCGGTCGAGCGGGGGGTGCTGCTCACCGAGTGCGTGCCGGCGGGCCGCTCGGCGGGCGACGGCGGTTCGGCCTCGCCCTGAGCCCTCCACGGCCCTGGTGAGGGCAGGGATCCGCCTATGAGGATCGCCGAGAACGCCAGCATCATCGTGCCGGCGAGAGCCGCGATGGTCATCATGGCGCGCTCGCGCCGCCCGGTATCGCTCACGACATGCATGGTAGGTGAGCCGCCGAGCGGGTGGATCAAGATACCCGCTGTCGCGGCCCGGCTCAGCAGGCGCAGAGGATGCCTCTGAGTGCGGTTTCCAGGCACGATCCCGTGCCGGCGGGCACCGGCCATGGGAAGCGGACCAGCGAGGCGTCCTCGTCGTCGAGCCTGACCGTCGCGCCGTACCTGTCGAGCTCCCACAGCCACACCGACTCGGCCGGGCGCCCGAGCAGCCGCCCGACGCCCGCCGCGAGCTGCTGCCGGTGCGAGCCGTTGACGTGGGCCAGCACCTGCTCGGCCACCTCGGACAGCGGGTCGGGCGAGGCCTCAAGGTACTCGTCGGCGTCCAGCACGCCCGACTCCTCGCCCGTCAGGTAGACCACCTGGCCGACGTCGAGGCGCAGCAGGCGGGGCGCGTCCGGCGAGCCGTACCGCTCCAGGGCCTCGAACAGGCCCTCGTCGGCGGTGTGCGCCGAGATCGCCACCGCTGCCTCCCGCGCCTCGCCCTCGGGCACGGCCTCGGCCCATCCCTGGACCTCGATCAGCCCGCGGGGGTGCTCCACCTCGCCCAGCCACCGCATCGCGGTCAAATTCACCGACACGACCGCGTCGCCGCGCAGCCCGTGCAGCCGCTCGCCCGGCCTGACGAGCAGGACGGGACGGCCGCGGGAGTCGACGGCCCCTCTCACGGGAGACCGGGCGCCGTCGACGATCAGCTGCGCGGCCCGCGAGGTCGCGGCGAGGGTGCGGACGCGTTCGGGCAGCGGAGGGGCGGCCAGAGGCATGGCGTCTCCTTGAGATCGACGATGAATATAGGTTAGGCTTGCCTTAGTAAGCATTACCTAACCACATGAGGTGAACGTGCGCTACACCGGCCCGAAGGTGCGACTGTCCCGACGCGCGGGCGTCCCGCTGACCAGGAAAGCCGTCCGCTATTTCGAGCAGCGCCCCTACCCGCCGGGCGAGCACGGCCGCAAGACCAACCGCCGCACCACCGGTGACTACGGTCTGCGGCTGATGGAGAAGCAGAAGCTGCGCTGGTACTACGACGTCTCCGAGCGCCAGCTGCGCCGCTACTGGGACCTGGCCGTGCGCAAGTCGGGCGCCTCGGGCGCCGAGCTCGTCGTGCTGCTGGAGAGCCGCCTGGCCTCGCTCGTGCTCCGCTCGGGCCTCGCCCCCTCGATCTACGCCGCCAGGCAGTACGTCGCCCACGGCCACATCAGCGTCGACGGCCGCAAGGTCGACATCCCCAGCTACCTGGTCAAGCCCGGACAGGTCGTCAGCGTGCGCGAGCGTTCGCGCACGATGCAGCCGTTCGTGGCCGCGACCGCGGGCGTCCACGCGGACGAGCGGATCGCCGGCTACCTGAGCGTCGACCACGCCGACCTGACCTTCACGCTGGTCGCCAGACCCGAGCGCGATCAGATCGCGGTACCCGTGGACGAGCAGCTCGTGGTGGAGTTCTACTCTCGTTAGTCGTGAATCACACCGAGGAACGCCACGCCAGCTGGCTCGAGCTCTTCTTCGATCTGGTGGTCGTCGTGGCGGTGGCGCAGCTCGCGCACCGCCTGCACCACCCGACCTGGGCTGATCTGGCCCTCTTCGCGGTGCTGTACTACGCGGTGTGGAGTGTGTGGACCTCGCTCACGCTCTACTCCAACGTCGAGGCGGACAAGACCCGCACCCGCAGCATGCTGATCGGGATGTTCTGCATCGCGGTCATGGCCGCGGCCGCCCCGCACGTCGCCGACAACCTCCCTGGAGCGCTGGGCACGCACGACACGGCCTTCGTGGTCGCCTACGTCATCTGCAGGATCAGCGCCTCCAGGTCGCTGCAGGCGACGGGGGCGGTCGTCACCGCGTGGCCGGCCGCCCAGCTCGGCATCGGACTCGGCCCGTGGATCGGCTCGCTGTTCGTCGACGACCCGCTGTGGCGCTACCTCATGTGGGGCATCGGGATGGCGCTCGACATCGCCTTCACCGTGATCCAGGTGCGCAATCCCGAGCGGCTGGTCGAGGAGATGCGCAACCACCACGCTCGCCTCCAGGCCCGCGAGCTGCGCCGCGGCGGCGCCGTCCGGCGGATCGGGACGCCCGCCGCGGCCGTGCTGCACACGGCGCACCTGGGCGAACGGCTGGGCCTCTTCGTGATCATCGTGCTCGGCGAGGCGGTGATGCAGGTGGTCGTCGCCGCCTCCGACCAGGAGACGTGGGGCCAGAGCCTCATGCTGGCCGCCCTCGCCGGGTTCGGGCTGATCGTGTGCCTGTGGTGGCTCACCCTCCACTACGGCCTGAGCGCCGTGCCCGAGGCCAGCGAGCAGGGGCTCAAGCCGTACCTGCTGCTGCCCGCCCACTTCGTCATGACCGCCTCGATCACCACGGTCGCCGCGGGCCTCGGCCTGGTGGCCGGGCACACCGAGGGACACGTGCCCGGCGGGATCCGCTGGCTGCTGTGCGGCGGGCTCGCGGCCTACTTCGCCGTCTCGACCCTGCTCGGCGTCGCCGCCAAGGCCGGGCAGCGGTGGATCCTGCTCTGGGCGCTGCCCACAGTCGTGGCGCCGCTGCTCGTAGGACTGTTCGCCGGGCCCGTGCCGGGCTGGGGTCTGGTCGCACTCATGCTGGCCATCGCGCTGTGGCGGGTGCTCTACAAGCCGCCCGCCCCCTCGCCCGCCGTACAGCCCGCCTAGCCGGGCGCGCTGACGCTCACCTCCTCGCGCAGCTGCCTGACCTCCGCCCGCAGCGCCGCGAGCTCGGCCATGATCGCGTTGGTGGCGCTGGCCGAGGTCTCCTCCACGACCTCGGCCAGCGCCTCCTCCTCCGCGTGCTTCTCGTCGTCCATGGCGCTCACCACGACCGCCATGAAGAGGTTCAGCACCACGAAACTGCAGATGAGGATGAAGACGACGAAGAAGATCCAGGCCGAGGGGTGCGCGGCCATGACCTCGCGGGCGATGTCCGGCCAGGCCTCGCCCGTCATGGTCTGGAACAGTGTGAACAGCGAGACCGGCAGCGAGCCGAAGTACTCCGGAGCGGTCGAGCCGTAGAGCTTGGTGGCCATGACGCCGCCGACGTACAGCACGAGCGTGAGAAGCACCACGATGGAGCTCATCCCCGGCATCGCCGCCAGCAGCGCGTTGACCACGCGCCGCAGGCTCGGCACGATCGACACCAGGCGCAGCACCCGCAGGATGCGCAGCGCGCGCAGCACCGACAGGCCGCCCGCGGCAGGCAGGACGGCGATGGCGACGATGACGGTGTCGAAGATGTTCCACGGGTCGCGGGCGAAGCGCCCTCGGTAGACGTAGACCTTGGCGAGCAGTTCGGCGACGAAGACGTACAGCGCCGCGTGATCGACCGCGCCCAGCACGGGCGCGGCGTTCTCCATCACCCAGGGAAAGGTCTCCAGACCCAGGGTGGCCGCGTTGATCAGGATGACGGCGATGACGAATCGCTGGAAGCGTGGGCTCTCGATGATCAGACGAGCGCGCTCGCGCACAGAGGAACTCCTTGTGAGGGTGGTACATGAGCAGACCCCCATGAGGGGCGGGGGTGGACGTGCCGCGGACGATCAGTCAACGGGCGTCAGCCTGAAGACACGCAGGTGCCTGCCGGACTTGACGGTGTAGCGGTCGTAGACCGGCCACTGCGCGACCAGGCCTGGCCAGGCGCGCTCGCGCTCCTCGCCCTCCAGCAGCCTCGCCACGACGGCGACCCGCGTCCCCCTGAAGCTGACGACGGCCTCGGGCGTCTTGAGCAGGTTGCCGCTCCACGCGGGGTGGTGGTCCCTGCCGAAGTTGCTGCCCACGATCAGGAAGGCGCCCCCTGGCTCGGGCAGGCACGCCAGTGGCGCCTCCCGCGCCTGCCCGGTCTTGGCGCCTGTCGTGGTGAGCACGAGCGTGGGGATCATCTTGTCGCTGATCGGGCGGCCTCTGGTGACCTTGTGGACCAGGCGGTCCATCGCGGGGACGATCTTCGGGCCGACCTTCATGAAGGCGTCGGTGCCCGCCAGCCACTGGAAGAACGGCTTCAACCGCTCAATGATCGTCACATTCGAACACAGTAGTCCGAGATTCCGCTTTCCAGAAGATCGAAGGCCCGCTCCGCCTGCGTCCTGAGGAGGGGGAGGATCTCCGCCCAGCTCTCGCCCGCGAGCCTGCGCGCGATCGCGTGCCGGGACAGCAGGCGCGTCGTCTCCATGATCTGCGCGGCGACCAGGCGCGGCGTCAGGTCGTCGGGGTCGGCGTCCGACTCCTCCGCCAGCGTCATGGCCAGGCGCTGGGTCTGCTCGTGTTCCAGCTCCCTGAAGCGGGCCATCAGCGAGGGGCTCTCGCCGACGATACGGCCGAACACGTCGGAGCCCTCGTTGAGGCCGTAACGCCAGTCGCGCTCCTCGACCGCCTCCAGGAAGTCGCGGCGGAAGGCGGCCACGACGCTCTCGCCCCGCCGCCGCTCGCGCACCACGTTGCTCTGCAGCTCCTCGACCTCCTCGCGCCGGTCGAGGAAGAGATCCTCCTTGGTCCCGAAGTAGTTGAAGACCGTGTTGACCGACACGTCGGCGGCCCTGGCCACCTCGGCCACCGTGACCTGCTCGAACCCGCGCATCATGAACAGCCCCATCGCCATGTCGGCGATGCGCTGCCTGGTCTCCCGCTTCTTTCGCTCCCGCAGCCCCTCGTCCATGTGGACATGCTACAAGATTGCAGTGACTCTAAAATTGTGGTTACTCTAAAAATGTGATCGATGTATCCGGTCTGACCAAGACCTTCAAGAACGGCGTGCACGCCGTGAACGGCGTCGACTTCTCCGTCGCGCCAGGCGAGATCGTCGGCTTCCTCGGCCCCAACGGCGCCGGCAAGACCACGACCATGCGCATGCTGACGACCCTGCTCCCGCCCACCTCGGGCGCGGCCACCATCGCGGGTCACGACCTGCTGACCGACCCTCGCGGCGTGCGCCGCAGCATCGGCTACGTCTCGCAGAGCGGAGGCATCAACCCGATCAACCCCCTCGGCGACGAGCTCGAACTGCAGGCCATGCTGTACGGCATGAGCCGCGCCGAAGCCCGCGCGCGGATCGCGCAGACACTGGAGACCCTCCAACTGACCGGTATGGAGAACACGCCGGGCGGCGCGCTCTCCGGCGGCCAGCGGCGCCGCTTCGACATCGCCTTCAGCCTGCTGCACCGCCCGTCCGTGCTCTTCCTCGATGAGCCGACCACCGGGCTCGACCCGCAGAGCAGGGCCGGGCTGTGGGAGCACATCCGCTCGCTCGACCTCACGGTGTTCCTGTCCACGCACTACCTGGAGGAGGCGGAGGCGCTCTGCGACCGGCTGCTGATCATCGACGGCGGAAGGATCGCCGCCCAGGGCACCCCCGCGGAGCTCAAGGGTGAGCGCACGCTGATCGAGGCGTTCATGGAGATCGCGTCATGAGGGACACCTGGCTGATCTTCCGGCACGACACCCGCATCATCCTGCGCAACAAGCTCGGCATCCTCATCTCGGCCGCCCAGCCGCTGTTCTTCCTGGTGCTGTTCGGGCCGATCTTCGCCACCTTCGGCACGTGGGAGACGCTGGTGCCCGGCCTGATCATCCAGCTCGGGCTGCTCAGCGCGGGCCTGGCGGGATTCGGAGTGGTCTTCGACTGGCGCTCGGGCGTGCTCGAACGGCTCAGGGTGACCCCGGCCGGCCGCCTGTCCCTGCTGCTCGGACGGGTGCTCACCAACGCCTTCACGCTGGTGGTCCAGACCGTGCTGCTGGTCGCCGTCGCCTACGCCCTGGGCCTGCGCGCCCCCGTCCTCGGGGTGGTCGGGGGGCTGCTCCTCGTGGTCGTGCTCGGCGTCAGTCTCGCCGCGCTGTCCTACGCGGCGGCGATGCGGCTGAACGAGCACCTGTTCGCGCCGGTGATGATGACCGCGGTCTGGCCGCTGATGTTGCTGTCCGGCACGTTCCTGCCGATGTCGATGGCGCCGGGCTGGCTGAACGCGCTGTCGTACGTCAGCCCGTTCCGCTACGTCCTCGAGGCCATGCGCGAGCTGTTCTCCGGGCGCTACACGACCAGCACGGTCGCGATCGGCGTGCTGGTCGTGGCGGCCTTCGCGGCGATCAGCCTGACGGTCGGCAACCGGATCTTCAGTCGCGCGAACGCCTAGGCGGGCCGTAGGGCTCGATCCTGGGATCGGAGAAGGGCGGACCGGCCGTGCGGCCCGCCTCCTCCGTCACGCGCAGGCCGTACAGACCCTGGTCGGGGTCGATGAGGACCAGGCCGTAGCCGGTGTCCACATCCGCCTCCGACAGGCGAAGCCGCTCGATCGCGTCGGCGAGCGTCGCGCCCTGCGGCAGCCGCACCGTTATCAGGACGAGGCGCCGCTCGCCGCCGTCGGATCCGCGCTGCTCCATGAGGTCAGGCTACGCGCTTGGCCCTCCGCCGCAACGCGGCGAGGACGCCCGCGGCGTCGACGACGCCGTAGCCGTAGTCGAAGTCGTAGCCGACCTCGCTGCGGTCCTCGGCGGTACGGCGCAGCAGCGAGCGCAGCTGGCTGGGCGACAGGCGCGAGGCGGGCCAGTGCGTGCGGATCGCCGCGACCAGGCCCGCCGCCACCGGGCAGGCCGCCGAGGTGCCCGAGTCGGGCTCACCGTCGCCGAACGCCTTCGACCCGGAGAAGTGGGTGTAGGCGCACACGTCGGGCTTGCGGGCGGTCAGCCGTCCCGGCCCCTGCGAGGAGTAGCCGACCCGCTCGCCGCCGACGTCGACGCCGCCGATCGACAGCGCCCTCGGATGGGAGTTGGCGCCCACGATCGGCCGGTCGGGATAGGCGCACCTGCCGTCCTTGCAGTCGCGGCCGCAGTTGCCCGCGGCGAACAGCACGTCGGCGCCCGCCCTCTCGAGCGAGGCGACGATCAGGTTGAACGGGTGGGCGGCGTTGTCGGAGTAGTTGCCGGGATGCCCGGGAGGAAAGTCCCATCGAGGGGAGAACGAGCCCCACGAGTTGCTGATCACCAGCGCCCTGGTCTCGGCGGGCTGGGCGTCGAGCACGGTCCTCAGATGCGCGAAGGCGGCCACCGCGTCCGACAGCAGCCCGTCGAGCGCCGACCCGCCAGGACGGTTCGACAGGAGCACCGGGATGTCGATCAGCGATGCCTGGGGAGCGCCGATCAAGGTGTCGAACGCGCACATCGTCCCGTGGTCCACCTCGAACTCGCCGGGACGGCCCGAGACGCCGGAGGGGTTCCAGCTGCGCTCGGCGTCGAGGTTGACGCCCCTGCCCAGGTGCCTGGCCACGTGCGCGGCGTTGATGCCGGTGTCGAGGACGGCGAGCGCCACCCCCGAACCGTCGAGGCCCTCGCCGTGCAACGCGGCGGTGCTCAGCAACCGCTCGACGTCGTGCCAGTCGCCGACGGGAGCGTCGCCGCCACAGGTGAGGCTCGACTCGATGAAGGGGTCGGCGAAGACCCCGACCACGTCCGAGCGCATCGTGGGCAGCAGAGACACCCTGACGGCCAGCTCGTCGTCGGAGATCTCCCCCCGCACGAGCACCGAGGCGTCCTCGGCGGCCAGCGAGAAGTCGAGCGGCTGGTCGAGCGAGAGCGGGTCACCGCCGGACGCGGGAACGGGCCGGGGGACGGCCACGGGAACGAACGAAGGGTCGAGTGCCACGCCCGGCAGGCCGTCCGCCACGTCGGCGGTGGTGGCGATCCGTTCGGGGTCGGCCACCGCCGCCACGACATCGGGGGAGGGACGTAGCTGGATCAGTACTCGCACGGAGCATCACCGAATTCTGATGGAGGGAACGAACCACTCCCACATTCCTTCAACATCACCTCCGCGTCCAGCGAGTCTCCAGGGTTGTGACCTGCAATAACGCGGCAAATCGCCCGTATCGGGACGCCGCGTGGGGGCTTCCCTGTTTACGGTCGGTTCACTAGCGTGTGACGGCATGACCGCACAGGTGCAGGCCACCTCTTCCGACTCCACGCGTGATCACTGGATGGCCGTGCGGCCACGACTGATCCTGGCGAGCGGGTTCATGCTCTTCCTCGAGCTCGCGCTGATCCGCTGGACCGGCTCGAACATCGTGCACCTGAGCTACTTCACCAACTTCGTCCTGCTCGGCTCCTTCCTCGGGATCGGCCTCGGGTTCCTGCGCGTGGGCAGGAGCAGGCGGCAGCCGTACTACTCGCCCATCGTGCTGGCCGCGCTCGTGCTGGTCGTGCTGATGTTCCCGGTGACCGTCGACCGGCAGGCCGACGGCGTCCTGTACTGGACCAGCCTGGAGACCACCGGGCCGCCCGCGTGGGTCATACTCCCCGTCATCTTCGCCGCCGCCGCGACCGTGCTCATGGGCCCCGCCGAGCTGGTCGGGCGCTGCTTCCCCGAGCTGCCGAGGCTGGAGGCCTACCGCTACGACCTCATCGGCTCGCTCAGCGGGATCGCGCTGTTCACGGCGCTGTCGTTCCTGAGCGCGCCGCCGGTCTTCTGGGGCGTCCTGGTGGCCGTCGCCTACGCGCTGCTGCTGGTGCCGAAGCCGCCCGTGCCGTACCTGCTGCTGGTCGTGACGCCCTCGATCGTCGTGGTCGGGCTGCTGCTGGCCGAGACGCTCACCGCGGGGGCCCTCTGGTCGCCCTACTACAAGGTCACCTACCGGCAGCTCGAGAGGGCCGGCGAGCAGGTCATGAACATCCAGGTCAACGGCATCCCGCACCAGGAGGCCGTGCCCGCGGCCGCCAGGCTGCAGTGGGAGGCGCAGTACGGCCTGCCGTACGAGAGGGCGGTGAGCCCGCCCAAGGAGGTGCTGATCGTCGGCGCGGGCAGCGGCACCGACGTCGCCATCGCCCTGTCCAAGGGCGCGCAGAAGGTCGACGCCGTCGAGATCGACCCCAAGCTGCGCGAGCTGGGCGGCACCTATCACCCCGACCACCCCTACAGCGACCCGCGCGTGAGCACCACCATCACCGACGGCCGCGCCTTTCTGGAGCAGACCGACAAGAAGTACGACCTCATCCTGTTCGCCCTGCCCGACTCCCTCACGCTGGTGTCGGGGGCCTCGTCGCTGCGGCTGGAGAGCTACCTGTTCACCGAGGAGGCCATGCGGGCGGCCCGCGCGCACCTCAAGCCCGGCGGGGCGTTCTCGATGTACAACTACTACAGGGAGAGCTGGCTGGTCGACAGACTCGCCTCCACCATGCAGAACGCCTTCGGCCACAAGCCGTGCGTCGACGTGGTCAGCCAGGCGGGCCAGCAGGCCGTCATCACCGCGGGGATCACGCCCGCCGCCCAGCGCTGCGGGAGCGAGTGGGCGGGCGCGGCGGCGGGCACGCCCGCGCCGACCGGCGACGACCGGCCCTTCCTCTACCTGAAGGACTCCACGATCCCGTCGCTGTACATCATCACGCTGACCCTCATTCTCATCGTCTCGCTGCTGGCGGTGCGGGTGGTCGCGGGGCCGTTCGCCAGGATGCGCCCCTACGCCGACCTGTTCCTGCTCGGCGTGGGCTTCCTGCTGCTCGAGACCAAGAGCGTCACCGGGTTCGCGCTGCTGTTCGGCACCACGTGGGTGGTCAACGCCATCGTCTTCGCAGGGGTGCTGGTCGCCGTGCTGGCCGCGGTCGAGATCACCCGCCGCTTCCGCGTCCCGCCCCTCCCCGTGATGTACGGCGTGCTGTTCGCGGGGCTCGCGCTCGCCTGGCTGGTGCCGAACTCGTGGCTGCTCGGCCTGCCGGTGCCCCTGCGCGCGGTGGCGGCGGTGACGGTGGCGTTCCTGCCGATCTTCGCGGCGAACGTCGTCTTCGCCAAGCGCTTCGCCGACACCGCCGACGCGACCACCTCCTTCGGCGCGAACCTGCTCGGCGCGATGGTGGGCGGCTGCCTCGAGTACCTCGCGCTCGTCATCGGCTACAAGGGACTGCTGCTGGTGGCCGCCGTCCTCTACCTGGGAGCCTTCGCCCTCCTGCCGCGTCGAGCGGCCGCCTGAGGCGACGGCCGCGGAGACCTCACGCCTGCTCGACTGCCTCCCCGGTCAGCTCGGATGGGGTTTGTCGTCCTTCTGGCCGATGGCGGCGTGACCGTGCCCCTGGCCGTCGTCGAGCGGCACCTTCTCCCCGCCGTAGGCGTTCGACAGCCGTCCGCGCAGCTTGCCCAGCGGACCGCGCAGCCCCTTCGGCGGAATGCCGTCGCCATCGACGTCCGCGCCCTCGATCTGCGGGACCGCTTCCTTGCCCCGCACGTGCGCCTCGATGTCGTCGGCCGGTGGGGTGTGCATCTCGATGTACTCGCCGTGCGGCAGCCGCTTGATCACACCGGCCTCCACGCCGTGCCCGATCACCGCGGCGTCCGAGCGCTGCAGCCCCAGGCAGATGCGGTAGGTGACGATGTAGGCGATCACCGGGCCCGCCAGCACCAGCACCCGGCCGATGTAGGTCGTCCAGGTCAGGCTGATGTGGAAGTTGGCCGAGATTTCGTCGTTGGCGCCCAGCAGCCACAGCACGCCGTAGAACGTGATGGCCGCCATGCCGATCGCGGTGCGGTGCGGGTTGTTGCGGGGACGGTCGGCGATGTGGTGCTCGCGCCTGTCGCCGGTGATCCACTGTTCCATGAACGGATACAGGGCGAGCCCGGTCATGATGATGCCCATCGGCAGCAGCGCCGGGATCATCACGCTCAGCGGCAGCGTGCCGAACTCGTTGGTCCCGAACAGGTTGATCTCCCAGGCAGGCATCAGCCGCAGCGCGCCCTCCAGGAAGCCCATGTAGAAGTCGGGCTGCGAACCGGCCGAGATGTCGGCAGGGGTGTAAGGGCCGAACGCCCAGATCGGGTTGATCTGCGCGAACGTCGCCAGTCCGGCGATCACCGCGAACGTGAATAGGAAGTACGCCCCGGCCTTGAGCATGAACGCGGGGAAGAACGGAGCCCCCATCACGTTGTGGTTGTTGCGGCCCTTGCCGGGCATCTGCGTGTGCTTCTGCACCCACATCAGCACCATGTGCCCGGTGATGAGCGCCAGCAGAATGCCGGGGATCAGCAGGATGTGCAGCGAGTAGAAGCGGGCGATGACGAGCTCACCCGGATACTCCCCGCCGAACAGGAAGAACGACAGGTAGGTGCCGATCAGCGGAAGGGAGATCATCACGCCCTGGGTGATGCGCAGACCGGCGCCGGACAGCAGGTCGTCCGGCAGCGAGTAACCGGTCAGGCCCTCCAGCAGCGCCAGCGTCAGCAACATCACGCCGATCAGCCAGTTGAGCTCGCGTGGCTTGCGGTACGCGCCCGTGAAGAACACGCGGAGCATGTGCACCATCATGCCGGCGACGAACAGCAGGGCCGCCCAGTGGTGGATCTGCCGCATGAGCAGGCCGCCGCGGACCTCGAAGCTGATGTCCAACGTCGAGGCGTACGCCTCCGACATCATGACGCCCCTGAGCGGCGCGTACGCGCCGTCGTAAATCACGTGCTCCATGCTCGGCCTGAAGAAGAACGTCAGGAACG
The DNA here is from genome assembly GCF_040648355.1 of Nonomuraea sp. NPDC049152. Lineage (NCBI taxonomy): Bacteria > Bacillati > Actinomycetota > Actinomycetes > Streptosporangiales > Streptosporangiaceae > Nonomuraea > Nonomuraea sp. NPDC049152. The sequence continues at coordinate 81,260 of NZ_JBEZDO010000006.1, forward strand.
TCCCGCTCAGCAAGAGGATGATGAACGAGTAGAGCGCGATCTCACCCAGCAGGAACGACCAGTGGTCCGGAAAGACCTTGCGCAGGTTCCTCTTCAGGAAGCCGCCCACGCCCGTCCGGTCGTCGATGAACTCCGCGGGGTCGGCGATGGCCTTGGGAACGGTCGTCAGGTCATCCATCGTCCTGCGCCTTCCTGCGCCTCGACACGGCCCGGTGGTATCGCCAGGCCACCCAGAACCCCACGCCGACGCCGATGGCCGCGGCCAGCGCGTTGATGGTCCAGTACACGACGTCGGAGCCGTACCCGTAGCCGTTGCCCAGTACGAGGATGGCGATGATGATCGCGGCCAGCACGCACGCGCCCAACCCGGAGGCCACGCCGACGGCGATCGTGCGGATGAGCCGTGAGGCCCGCGACCGCGGTCGTGGTGGCGGCCCGGCGGGCACCGCCAGACGGCTGACGATGGCCTCGGGCGCCTCACCCACCCTGCCCAGGCAGCGCTGGGAGATCATGCCGGATCGGTCCTCGCCGACGCAGATCCACTGGTCGCCCGACACATAGAGAATCGAACGCGCGGAGTCGGGAAGGCCCAGGCGGAGAAACTCCTCCCCCTCGGGGAAATGCCTGATCCGGTACGGCACGGCAGGCAGCTGGGCGTCCAGCGCGTCGAGGAGTTCGGTCAGCTGGTGCATCCGGGTCATCGCCCCCTCACCCTCTCCCTCCTATCTTCGCGCGGGAACTGTCTGCGGATGCACTGCCAGCCGTCAAAATGCATCCTGCTTCCCATACGGGCACGAATCCCCACACATGCCGCAGCGTCCCACCACCGGGCTGACGGCGAACGCCCCGCGTCCCGCCGTCACCCGACCAGCCCGACGGGAACCCGCCCGATCCGACGCCGAATGGACCCAACCCCGAAGAACCCCAGCCCGCTCCAGGTCGGCGGGATCGCCGAGCGTGCCGTCGTCCTCGACCGCAGGAAACCCCACGACGCCGGATGGAGCCACCCTCCCAAGAACCCCAGCCCCCGCCCCAGGTCGGCGGGGGCGCAAGGGGTGTGGCTTTCGCGTCTGCCGAATGGACCCCAGTCCCCACCCGACGTCAGGGATGGGGCCGTAAGGGCCCCAGGTCCCGTCACGCGGTAAGCGGGGCGACGGTCAGAGGCCGCACAGCTCCGAGAGGCTCTTGGCCGACCCGTTGTTCGCCGCCTGGCCGTTCCTCGTCGGCGTCTGCGAAGGCGTGGCGGTACGGCTGGCCGACGGCGTCACAGGACGGCTGCCGGACGGCGCTGAGGTCGCCCCAGGAGACGCCGTCACCTGAGCCGCCAGCGCCCGCCGAGTCGGCTTCACCGAGTCACTCAGCGCCTTCACCGCAGCCCTGCGGATCTTCGGCCAGTCCGGCGAGGCGGTGTAGAACTGCGGCGGTACGAACTGCAGGCTCGTGATCCGCGCGTCCTTCACCTTGAGGGCCAGGTTGGCCAGCGGCTCCAGCAGCTCCTGCGGGATGTTCGTGTCCGCCATCCGCCGGGCCGCGTGCGCGATCTTGGTGAAGTTCGTGAGGATCTTGTCGGGCGTCGCCTGCTGGGCGAACGCGCCGATCACGCACCGCTGCCTGGCCATGCGCCCGAAGTCGTCGTCGACGACGCGGGAGCGCCCGTACCAGAGCGCCTCCTCGCCCGACAGCCGCTGATAGCCCGCCTTGATCGTGCCGGCCGTGCCGAAGTGGCCACCCCACGGGATGTCCTTCTCCACGCGCAGCTTGATGCCGCCGATCGCGTCGACCAGGTCGACGAAGCCGTACATGTTGATCAGCGCGTAGTAGTCGAGCCGCAGGTTGAGAGTGTGGCCGATGGCGTCCATCAGCGCGCGGGGGCCCTTGTTCTTGCCGCCCATGATCTGCGGGTTGTCGTTGGCGAACTTCCAGACCTCGTTCAGCAGGCCGCCGTTGGGCAGTTCGGCCATGAAGCCGTTGGGGAAGTGCTTGGCCAGCGGGGAGGAGGCGGGGAACCGTACGTGCTGCAGATTCCTCGGCAGGCTGAACAGCACGGTGTTGCCGGTCTTGATGTGGACGCTGGCCACGGTCATGCTGTCGGTTCGCACGCCGTCGCGGTTGCCCGCGCCGTCACCGCCGATGAGCAGGAAGTTGACCCGCTCCTTGCCGTTCCACGGGTCCTCCTCCTTGATCGGCTGTACGTCGGGGTCGGAGGTCGAGGGGAAGATCCCCTTGACCGTCTCGCGGACGGTCAGCATCGTGTTGGCGGTCAGCGCGAACGGCGCCATCACCGACACGCACAGCAGGCCGACCACGATCCCGGAAACGATCTGGCCCCGGCCGTTCAGACGGTCGGGGCCGAGCGTGATGTAGGAGGTGAGCACGAGCGCGAACCACGCCAGCGCGCCGATGACGGCGGCCACCGACACGGTGAGCATCGTGCTCTCCCGCGTCACCGCGCCGATGTTGCCCATGAACGACAGGCCGTAGACGAGCGCCGCGATCAGGAGCGCGCCGAACGATCCCAGCAGAATGAATCCGGTACGGCGCCGCCCGGCCCGCAGGTGCGCGGCGCCGGGGATGAGCGCCGACAGCGCGGTCCAGCCGATGATCGAACCGAGGGTCATCTTCGCCGCGAACCTGGGTGCCTGAACGGCCTTCGGCGCCCTCGGGGGTTTGCCGGCTCTGGGCCGTGGGTTGCTCGGGTTCGTCGCCCGGTCCTGCACCGGATGCCCGGCATCGACACGGCCAGGCTCGGGGCGGTCCTGAGGCGCGCGGTTCTGGACGTCGCGGTCCTGCGGTGCGTGGCCCTGGGGGGTGCGGTCCTGGACGGGCTGGTCACGGGCGGCGCGGTCCTGCGCCGCCCGGTCCTGTGTCGCGGGATCCTGAGCGGCGGGGTCCTGGGTCTGGCGGTCCTGCGCGGAGGACTCGGCGGGCGCGGCGCGCCGAGGAGCACGTCGTTTCCTCCCGCGCTCGGCGGAGTCTCCTCCAGGGCGCTTCGACACACCGGCTCCTTCGCACGTCGTACCAGGCCAAACCCGGAGGTTTGCCCCCCGTTGGTCACGAGATTGCCAGGATTCTAGCCCCCATATCGGGACATCAATGACAGATGACCAATGTGGGATGAACAGCCCATGAAGCTACGACGTCGTGGAAGCGGGAGCGAGCCAAGTGTTGCACTGGTAGGCCTTGTTCTTCAGCCAGCCTTGCCGGAACCAGATGTTGTTATTGGCCGGAGTGCCGTGGTCGCGGGGATATCCAGGATGATCGCCCACTCTCGAATAGAACCAGAAGAGCACGTCACGCTGGCGAGAATTGACCGGATATGTGCCGGACACCGCGCGCATGAACATCCCGCCGAAACACGTTGCCTGGAGCTCCAGTTTTCTGCTGAGCGCCAGCCGTCCGCTCTGGCTCGACGTCTGGAGATGCTTCTGCCAGTGCGAGTTCATGATGCCGGTGATCTGCTGGATGTGATGACCGTACTCGTGGGCCATCATGCTGATCGTCGCGCCGTGCCACGAGACGATCTCGCCGTAGCCGATGGAGTTGCCGTAGCCCCTGGCCAGCGCCGAGGTGGAGGCGTAGATGGTGTTGTTGCGCGGGCAGTAGTACGGCACCATGCTGCCGGGAGACGGGTAGTCGCCGCACGCGCCCCTGCCGCGCTTGGCGGCGATCGCGTAGTTCGGCGGGCTCCAGGGCATGCCCCTCTTGCGCAGGATCGGACCCCACGCCGCGTCCATGCACTTGCCGGTCTTCAGGATCAGCGCCTTGAGCTGGTTGTGACTGAACAGGCTCGCGTTCCCCGCCCTGCACGTCGTGCGCGGCAGCGCGCCGGCGAAGTACAGGGTGTTGGCCTGCAGGCTCGTGTTCAGCGTCACCTTGGCCGGTTGCTCCGAGGGCTGCTCGGACGGCTGTTCCGAGGAGGACGGCTGCTCGGAGGGCGACGGCTGCTCGGACGAGGACGGCTCGTCGGACGACGACGGCTGCTCGGAGGGCCGGTCGGACGGCTCGATCGGCTCATCGGTCTCCTCGTTCCATGGCGTGAACGTCGGCGGCGTGAACGTCGGGATCGCCACCGGCGAGGTGGTGTCGGTCTTCGAGGCGCTCTTGAAGACGGCCGAGCCGATCACGAGCAGCACGAAGATCGCCGCCATGGCGCCGAACACCGCGCCGATGACCGCGCCCGCGTTCGACTTCCTGCGCTGCGGCGGGCGTTGCCACGGGCCGTACCCCCCCTGCGGAGGCCCCTGCGGCGGCCTGTAGCCGGGACCCTGCCCCTGGTGCGGAGGCCACCCCGGCTGCGGGTGGCCGTTCCCCTGGTGGCCGTTCCCCTGCTGGTACGGCCCGCCCGGACCGGGCCCTCCTTGCCCTGGCCCACCCTGTCCTGGCCAGCCCTGTCCGGGGCCGCCCTGTCCAGGCCCGCCAGGACCCGGCATCCCTTGTCCGTGCCCGCCGGGTCCTGGCACACCGGGACCCGGCATACCGGGACCGTGCGGCATGCCAGGCGGTGGAGGTTGCGGCCCGCCGGGGGGCGGGGGTTGCGGACGACCGTAGGGCTGAGGGCCACCGGGCGGCGGCGGTTGCGGCGCGCCGTACGGCGGAGGGGACGTCCTCGGCGGACCGGCAGGGGGCGGAGGCGGCGGGGCCGCGTAGGGGCGACCCTGCGGAGGTCCGGGGGGAGGCCCCTGCGGGGGGCCCTGGGGCGGGGCGGGCGGCGGGGGCGTGGGCCGATACTGGCGGGTGGCCGGCTCCTCGTACGGCTGGCCGTACCCCTGCTGCTGCGGGGGCCAGGGAGGAAAGGGCGGCTGCTGGGGTTCGCCTGAAGACGGCTGCCCCTGATGCCCGGGAGGCGGCGGGGGGTATTGCCCGTTGCCTGTCACCCTGTCTCCCCCTTGACCTGGTTGTCCGAAATGGGACCCGCACTCCGGACCTTTGTCGAATTTGGGGCAGAAGCATACTGATTTATCACCCGTCACGGATGTCGCCGTACTCGGTTACAGTCCGAAATCATTCGAGGTGATCTCCGCTATGTCGCCGTCCGAGAGGCGGCCGTTGTCCTAGCTTCAATGCCATGAATCTGCAGCAGCTCCGCTACGTGGTCGCGACTGCGGAGCACCGCACCATGACCGACGCGGCCAGGTCGCTCTACATCGCGCAGCCTGCGCTTTCGCGCGCGATCCGAGATCTGGAGCGCGAGCTCGGGATGACCCTCTTCGCCCGATCCGGGCGCGGGGTGGTCGTCACCGCGCAGGGCCGCAGGGTCGTCAAACTGGCCAGAGAGGCGCTCGACGCGGTGGGGGAGATCGAGGCGCTCTCCAACCACGGCGGTGTCTCCGACGTCGAACTGCGCATCGCATCGACAGCCAACCTCGAGCCCGGCCTGGCGGGGCGGCTGCTTCCCGCCTACGCGGCCGAGCACCCCGGTGTCCGCGTGCACATCATCCGCTGCGACGGCCGTGAAGCGGTCGTCAACGCGATCAGGGACCAGCGGGCCGATCTCGGCCTCACCGACCTGCCGGTCCCGACCGACCTGATCACCCACCCGCTCGAGCGGCAGGAGATCGTGCTCATCTCCCCGCCAGGGCTCGACCTGCCCGACCCCGTCCCGATGACCCGCCTCGACGGACTGCGCCTTGCCCTCCCCGCGAGGGGAAGCGTCAGGAGAAGGGAGCTCGACGCGATGTTCGGCAAGTACGCGGTCAACCCGATCATCGTGCTGGAGACCGACGAAAGGAACGGCTGGCTCAACGCGGTCCGCGCGGGCCAGGCGTCGCTGCTGTGGTACCGCGGAATGGCCGAGCAGGCGGCGAGGGCGGGGCTGGTGGTGCGGTCACTCGAACCGGCCGTCCGCCGCGTGATCGCCGTCGTCCACGCGCGCCGGCGACTCCCGCTGATCGCCCAGGACTTCCTGGCGACCGCGGAGAAGGGCTCGGCCGCTTAGGAACGTTCCCAAGCCCACCGAACCATCCGCCCGGGGGCCACGCGCCACCCCCGGGACCAACGCGAGCTCCGCCCATCAGGACATCGGCCACCACGTCCAGCGCCGGCCCCAGGCCCGCATCGCCCACCCGCGCGGTGCGCCGGAGACCCGGCGGCCCGACCGGCCACCCGGCGAGAGTGCCGACGCCGAACCCGCCGCCCTGTGATCTCGCAGGGGCAGATTCCCTATGACCCATGTGTCTACACTGACCCGTATGGGCGATCTTCCGGTCTACGACGTCGTGCTGCTGCCGCCCCAGGAAGCCGGCATCCGATCGGTACAGCTGAGTCAGCAGTGCGCGGAACGGGCGGCCACCGAGTTCACCCTCGGCGAGGACGGCCCCTACGCGCACCTGTCGCTCTACATGGCTAACTTCACGCCCGCCCAACGCGAGGCCGCGGCGAGCCTGCTGCGCTCCATCAGCGCGCAGACACCCCGGATCAGTCTCGACGGGGACCATTTCGCCGGCAACGAGCAGGGCATGTTCGAGCTGTTCTACCGTACGAGCCAGGCGCTCACGCGATTGCAGGAAGAGGTCATCGCCGCCCTGGCCCCGTTGCGCACCGGTCTGCGGCACCGCGATCCCGTCGGCCGCGTCCTGTCCGAATACCGGCTCACGGCTCCGCCGCTCGCCCGCGACAACCTGGAGCGGTACGGCTACGACGAGGTCGGCGAACTGTTCCGCCCGCACATCACCATGACCCGCTTCCAGCAACGCGCCCACCAGGTCGACCCCGCGGCGCTGCCGCCCGCCCAGGCGTTCACCGCGACCTACCGCACGCTCGCGCTGTGCGTCATGGGCGAACACGGCACCTGCACCGACATCGTCGAGACGTTCGACCTGGCCGCAGACGCCCCGAGCCCCTCGCCGGCCCTCCCCTGAGACCCCAGGCCGGGCTGACATCTTCTTGAACCAGGACCCGAGCACGGGGGGAAAGTCGATCGTGATCTCGTAGCCGGCCTCCGCGAGGACCGCTCGGACAGCCGCTTCCACCTCCACCGCGTCGCCCTCGTCGTCCAGATGCACCGAGACCGGGATCTCGGCCGCGCCGAGGAGCCCGAGGTCCGCGGCGCCTCCGCCGGCTGAAGATCGCCCCTCGCGGGGGAACCAGCCCGGCGGGGTCGCATACGCCTGGCGGCCGGCAGGCGCCGACGTCGGCTCCCACGGCTCGACAGGGTGAGAAGGTGGCGTGGCCGGCCCGTCGGCGGACCCCTCGGATTCGTGTCCGCCGCCACCGGCATCCGCGTAGACCAGGGCGGCCCGCGGCCCTTTCCGGCCATGAACGATCTCGAACTCCACCCGCTGACCCTCCTGGAGGGTCGGATGGCCCTTGGTCTGGATGGCCGAATAGTGGACGAAGACATCATTGCCGCCGTCCACCGCGATGAAGCCGAAGCCCTTGTCCGCGTTGAACCACTTCACGGTGCCCTGTGCCATCACAACCCCCACGGGGTGCCTGATTCAGTCTGCCCATCGAAACAGAAGGACGATTCCCGTGCGGCGTCGCGCCGTTCAGGGGATGTCGGCGGCAACCCCGGGCCGTGGGTCCCCGGCCTCCACATCAGGGCCAGGCCCGGGATCCACGAGATCGCCCTCGCCCTCCACCCCGGAGACAAGCCGTACCACCGCCGGGCGATGTGCCAAGCCGTGGGATCTTCCGTAGGCTCGGAGACGATGAGCATCTTGCGACTGCGCGGCAGGGAGTTCGGTCCTGGGGACCACGCGGTGATGGCCGTGGTCAACAGGACCCCCGACTCCTTCTTCGACAAGGGGAAGACCTACGGCTTCGGCGCCGCGCTCGAAGCGGTCGACGCGGCCGTCGAGGGCGGCGCCGACATCGTCGACATCGGCGGGGTCAAGGCGGGCCCCGGCGAGGTCGTCGACGCCCAGGAGGAGATCAGGCGTGTCGCCGACCTGGTCGCCGCCGTGCGCGACCGCCATCCCGACCTGGTCATCAGCGTCGACACCTGGCGGTCCGAGGTGGGCGACGTGGTGGCCAGGGCGGGGGCCGACCTGCTCAACGACACGTGGGGCGGCGTCGACCCGCTCCTGGCCGAGGTGGCGGCCAAGCACGGCGTCGGGCTCGTGTGCGCCCACGCGGGCAGGGTCGAGCCGCGCACCCGGCCCCACCGCATCGCGTACGCCGACGTGGTCGCCGACGTCATCGGCTACACGGTCGAGCTGGCCGAACGGGCGGTCGCGGCAGGGGTAGCGCGGGAGTCGATCCTCATCGACCCCGCGCACGACTTCGGCAAGAACACCTTCCACTCGCTGGAGGTGAGCAGGAGACTCGACGAGATGGTGGCGACGGGCTGGCCGGTGCTGGTGGCGGTGTCGAACAAGGACTTCGTGGGGGAGACACTGGGCGGGCTGCCGGTGGATGAACGGCACGCGGGCACGATCGCGACGCTGGCGGTGTCGGCGCTGCACGGGGCCCGGGTGTTCAGGGTCCACGACGCGGCCTCGGCCCGGAGGGCCCTGGCGGAGGTGGAGCGTCTCGAGCCGGGAACCGGTCAGGTGTAGATCAACGAGAGGAAGCGCACCAGGATCTCCTCTCGCTTCGGGGCGGGCAACGCGTCCAGGATCGTGTTGACCACCGCCATCTCCGGCTGACCGCCACCGGCCAGGTCCACGCCTACCGAAGCGGCCAGGGCCCCGAACTCCGCGTCGTCCAGCGTCGACAGGTCCAGCGACGCCACCAGCTCCACCAGCCCCTCCGGCACGGCGACCGGCCCGCGCGCCCTGGCCGCCGCCACCGAGTCCGCGATCACCGACAGCATCGCGTCCACCCCCGACAGAGTGACCCCGGTGACCGTGATGTGCAGGTTCGCGGGGATCCCCGCGTACGACAGCTGCGGCTGGACGAACCACCCCCTCCGCCTGGCCTCGTCCGCCACCACGAACACGTCGACCTCGTCCGACGCGAAGGCGATCAACGACGAGCCGGGCGCCCCGAGCACCCGGAGGCCGGCGATCTTGCCCAGGCCCTCGCGCAGCCGTACCGAAGCCTCCAGGGTCGCCCGCCCCAGCGCGAGGTAGCCGTCCCGCCCCAGCGCCCGCATCGTCGCCCACGCCCCGCCCAGCCGCAGCCACGGCAGCAGCCAGCCGCCCACGTACGCGTCCACGTGGCACGGCACGCCGCGCGCGGCCGCCACCGCGGCCACCTCGGCCACGGGGTCGATGACCCCCTGCGGGTAGGAGGGCGCCGAGACCACCACCATGATCGTGGACGGGGTGATCGCCGCGGCCACGTCGTCCGCGGACACCTCGAACGTCTCCAGCGAGACCGGCACCTGGACCACCGACACCCCGAGATAGTGCGCGGCCTTGTGGAAGGCGGGGTGCGCGGTCACCGGCAGCACGATCGACGGGTCGGCGACCTCCGACGCGTCGCGCGCCGCCTTCACCGCGAGCATGATCGACTCGGTTCCGCCGCTGGTGAAGATGCCGTGCCCGCCGCCGAGCAGCGCCGCGACCTGCCCGACGACCTCCTTCTCCATCGCCACCACGCTGGGGAACGCGGTCGGATCGAGGGTGTTGGCCTCCAGCATCTCGAAGTACACCCTGGCCGCCGCCTCGTGGACCTCCGGCTCTCCGGTGTCGTAGACGTAGGCGGTCACCTTCCCTCCGCGCACGGGCAGGTCGCCGGCGCGCAGGCGGGAGACCTCGGCCAGCAGGTCGGACAGGTTCACGCGGACTCCTTGGCGTACCAGATGATCAACGGCAGGCTGGCGAGCATGAGCAGCGCGGGCAGCGCGGTGAACCCGAGCGTCAGCCCCGCCAGCGCAGGGCCGGGCTGGGGCGCCGACCCTTCGACGGAGACGAACCCGGTGGCGGCCAGCACCAGCGCGTCACCGCCACCCCCAGCGCCTGCACGACGAAGGCCGACAGCAGCGCGAAGAACGCCCTGTTCCCCCTGGCGATCCTGAAGGCCGCCACCAGCCCGAGCGGGGCGGGCCCCGGCATCGAGCGCACCCAGCGGGTGGAGAAGGTCGCCGCCAGCAGCGCCGCCGCCATCACCGCGCCGACCGCGACGCCCATCCACGCGTAGCCCGCCGCCTACGCGATCGCCGGAGCCAGGCCGCCCGCCACCAGGATTCCCACCGTCAGGCAGACCACCCGCCACGACATGATCCTGGTCCGCTCGGCGGGCGAGGCCGACATCTCCGCGGGTAAGGCCACGTAGGGGACCTGGAAGGAGGCGAAGGCCGACGCCGCCAGGATGAAGGAGACCGCCACCAGCGGCGCGTTCGGCGCGGCGAACATGGCGGCGAAGGCCACGGGCAGCGTCAGGGAGCCGAGCAGCAGCAGCCTGAAGCGCCTGGCGGTGCGGACCGCCTCGCGGTCGCTCGCAGCCCCGACGACCGGGTTCAGCACCACGTCCCAGATCTTGGGCGCCACCAGGACGGCGCCCGCCGCCCCCGCGGCCACGCCGAGCACGTCGGTCAGGTAGTAGAGCAGCAGCAGCCCCGGCACCGCCGAGAACACGCCGGTGCCGACCCAGCCGATTCCGTAGCCGAGCAGCCGCCCTCTCGGCAGGCTCACGGCGGGTCGCCCGGGAGGCCGAGCGCGCGGTGCAGCACGATATGCAGGTAGGAGCGGAAGCGCCGCAGCGCCTTGGGGTCGTCGGCGCCCCTGCGCCTGCCCTCGTCGTCGAGCACGCCGCCCCTGACGAACCCGTTCACGCACCACACGACCGTCCACATCGCCATCTCGGTGTCCGCGCCCGTCACGTCGCCGACGAGCGTCAGCAGCGGCCTGATGTACTGGCGTTCCAGCTCGGTGACGTCACTGGCGTCCAGCAGCCATCGGTGCAGCCACAGGGCGGACACCTCGGGATTGTCGACGTAGAAGTCGAGGTAGCGGTCGGCGATCCGATGGACGCGCTCGGCGAGGTCCAGGCCCTCGGTGTCGGCGATCGCCCGCTCCAGCATCGCGCGTTCGCCCTGGTGCGCGCGCTCCATCACCGCGAGGTAGAGCTCGCGTTTGCCGCCGACGTGGTAGTTGACGGTGGCGATGTTGAGGCCGGACGCCTCGGCGATCTGCCTGGTGGTGGTGCCGTCGTATCCGAGGGCGGCGAACAGCTGGGTCGCCGCCTTGAGGATCGTCTCGACCTGGCTCATAGAACCGAAACTAGTTCGGGTCGCCTCGCTCGGTCAATCACTTGATGGAGGGCAGCGCGACGACCGCGCGCAGGCCGGGCGCGGCGTCCTCCAGGTGGACGGCCCCGCCGTGCGCCAGCAGCGTCTCGCGGACGATCGCCAGGCCCAGGCCCGCGCCGCCCTCGTCCCTGCTGCGGCCGTGGTCGAGCCTGGTGAAGCGGTTGAACACCCGCTCCCTGTCCTCCTCGGGGATGCCGGGCCCGTCGTCGGTCACGGTCAGCACGCCGTCGGCGGTCAGCGCCACCTCGACCTTGGAGGCGGCGTGCCGTACGGCGTTGTCCATCAGGTTGGTCAGCGCGCGGCTCAGGTCGAGGGCGTCGCCACGCACCACGACCGGGTCGCAGGCGGTCAGCCTGGCCTCGCCGTACCTCTCCACGACCTGCCTGACGACCTCGTCCAGGTTGACGGGCTCGTTCCTGGCCAGCCTGCCGCCGCGTTCGTCGAGCCTGGCGAGGGCGAGCAGGTCCTCGGCCAGGCGCGACAGGCGCAGGGTGTCCTCCAGCACGCCCTCGGCGGTCTCCGGCCAGTCCTGACCCTCGGGGTGGCCGAGCGCCACCTCCAGCTGCAGCCTGATGCTGGCGAGAGGGCTGCGCAGCTCGTGCGCTGCGTCGGAGACCAGCGCGCGCTGTCGCGACTCGGCCTCCTCCAGCCTGGCCAGCATGTCGTTGAGGGTGACGGCCAGCGAGTGCACCTCGTCACGCGCCTGCGGGACCGGCAGCCGCCTCGACCTGGCGGTGTGGGTGATGTCGGCCGCGCCCCTGCGCAGCGCGGCGATGGGCCGCAGCGTCCTGCCGATGATCAGCCAGCCGCCGCCCGCCAGGAACGCCACCAGCAGCGGCGTGCCGAACAGCAGCACCTTGCCCGCCGTCACCAGGCTCCGCTCGATCTCACGCACGGGCCGCGCGGCCAGCACGGTCACACCCTTGTCGCCGCTGATCACGATCACCCGCAGCGGCCCTGGGATCCCGTACGGCTCGCCGTTCAGGAACCACGCGGAGTCGTGGCGCAGCGCCCTGCGCCGATTACCGGCGTCCAGCAGCGGGACCAGCCGGTCGGCCCCGTAGGTGCCGTGCGTGACCCTGCCGTCGGCGCCGACGACCTGCACGATCGTGCCGTCCTGCGTGGTGATCGGGTCGGTCAGCGTGCCGCTGTCGGCCTGCGCGCGTACGGCCTGCGCGTGCTGCCTGGTGGTCTCGTCCACCGTGTCCATCAGCGACCTGCCGAGCACCACCATCAGCACCGAGGCCGACATCGCGAACGCGAGCGTGAGCCCCACCGCCGACAGCGCCGTCAGCCTGAAGCGCAGGCTCTTGCGCCGCCACCACTCAGCCACCGTCGCCGGCCAGCCGGTAACCCGCGCCCCGCACGGTCTGCAAAGCGTTCCTGCCGAACGGGCCGTCGATCTTGCGCCGCAGGTAGCCGACGTACACCTCGACCACGTTCGGGTCGGTGTCGAAGGTGTCCCACACGTGCTCCAGGATCTCCACCTTCGACACCACCTCGTCGTGGCGGCGCATCAGGTACTCCAGCAGCGCGAACTCGCGAGGGGTCAGCTCCACCGCCTCCTCGCCCCGCTGCACCCTGCGCCTGGCGGGATCCAGTGACAGGTCGCCCGCCGTCAGCACCGCGGGACGCCGCCCCGCGTCGCGCCGCAGCAGCGCGCGCAGCCTGGCCACCAGCACCACGTAGGAGAACGGCTTGGTGAGGTAGTCGTCGGCGCCCAGGTCGAGCCCGTCGGCCATGTCGTACTCGCCGTCCTTGGCCGACAGCATGAGGATCGGCACCCAGTTCTCCTCCGCGCGCAACCGCTTGCACACGTTGTAGCCCGAGAGCCTCGGCAGCATGATGTCGAGCACGACCACGTCGTAGTCGCCATGGCGGGCCAGGTGCAGGCCCTCCTCGCCGTCGTGGGCGAGATCCACGGCGAACCCCTCGGCCTGCAGCCCCCGCTGGAGGGCGGCGGCCATCCGCCGTTCGTCCTCGACGACCAGAACTCTCATAGGGCACATAGTGCACCATCGGCGCTGAGAGGCCTCTCAGCTCGTCTCAGGATCGCCACAGCACTCTTCACGCACTGTTGAGACGTAAGCAATACCGTGAAGGAGTGAGATGTCCAGAGGCAAGCTCGTGAGGTGGGGCGTCCCTGTCGCGGCCGTCGCCGTGATCGGCGCCGCCATCGGCGCAGGCCCGGTGATCGCCGCCGTCAGTGGGGACCCTGTCCTGCCCGAACGCTCGGCCCAGCAGCTGCTGGCCGACGCGGCCGCGGCGGTACAGAAGGACGGCCTGCCCCCGATGTCGGGGACCGTCCTGGAGACCGCTTCCCTCGGCCTTCCCGCCCTCCCGCAGGGCGCCGCCACCGGTTCCCCGCTCAGCCTGCTGTCGGGTTCCCACGAGGCGAAGGTCTGGTACGGTTCCCGCGACCAGTTCAGGCTGGCCGTACCGGGGCCCATGAACGAGACCAACGTCATCGTGAACGGCGACCAGGCGTGGCTGTGGGAGAGCCAGGCCAACAAGGCCACCCGCATCAAGCTGGAGCCGGGCGCCACCGACCGGCCGGACAAGACGCGGATGCCGAACGCCCCCGCCCTGACCCCGCAGCAGGCCGCCGAGCAGCTGCTGGCCAAGGTCGGCGAGCACAGCGTGGTCAGCGTCACCAACACCACCCAGGTGGCCGGACGCTCGGCCTACGAGCTGGTGCTCGCGCCCAAGGAGAGCGGCTCGCTGATCCAGGACATCCGCCTGGCGCTCGACGGCGAGACCTACGTCCCGCTGCGCGTCCAGGTGTACGCCAAGGGATCGGCCGAGCCCGCCTTCGAGGTCGGGTTCACCCAGGTCACCTTCTCCGCGCCGGCACCCGAGAACTTCACCTTCACCCCGCCCGCCGGCGCCAAGGTGGAGGAGAAGACGTTCGGCGGCGTCCACGAGGAACAGCAGCCGAAGGCCGACTTCCGCGAGGGCGACGTCAAGACCGTCGGCGAGGGCTGGAACACGGTCGCGGTCCTTCCCACGCCCACGGCCGACGCCCCCAAGCCCACATCGGAGTCCGGTCGCCAGGACGTGCCGTCGCTCGACACCATCCTGCAGTCCGCCACCCCGGTGAGCGGCCCGTGGGGCAGCGGCAAACTGATCAAGACCAAGCTGGTCAGCGCGCTGTTCACCGACGACGGCCGGCTGCTGGTCGGCGCGGTCACCCCGGAGGAGCTCACGAAGGCGGCAGGCGCCAAGTGAGCATGACGCTGGAAGCGGGGGCGCCCTTCGGGGCGGCCCCGCCCTCCGATGACCACGCGATCGTCACGGAGGGCCTGACCAAGCGTTTCAAGGGCGGGCAGATCGCGGTCGACGCCCTCGACCTGACCGTGCCGCGCGGCTCGGTCTACGGCTTCCTCGGCCCCAACGGGTCGGGCAAGACCACCACCATCCGCATGCTGCTCGGCCTGGTCGCCCCCACCTCCGGCACCTACTCGGTGGTGCCGCTGCCGCAGGTCGGCGCGCTGGTCGAGGGCCCGGCCTTCTACCCCTACCTGTCGGGCGAGGCCAACCTGCTGCGCTACGACGCCGCCGACCCCACCGCCTCAGGCCGTACGGCCCGCGCCAGGGTCGCCGCCGCGCTGGAGCGGGTGGGGCTGTCGGCCGCCGCGGGCAAGCGCTACCGCAACTACTCCCTCGGCATGCGCCAGCGCCTGGCCATCGCCGGCGCCCTGCTCGGCCCGCGTGAGCTGCTCATCCTCGACGAGCCGACCAACGGCCTGGACCCGCAGGGCACCCGCGAGGTCCGCACGCTGGTCAAGGAGATCGCCTCCGACGGCACCACCGTGTTCGTCTCCTCGCATCTGCTGGCCGAGGTCGAGCAGATGTGCACGCACGCGGCGATCATGCGAACCGGCAGGCTCGTCGCCCACGGCACCATCGCATCGCTGAACGGCGGTCGCGCACCGCGCCTGCGGGTCGAGACGCCCGACGCGGCCGACGCGGCACGCGTCCTGCTCGGGCTCGGCCTGACGGCCGTCGCCCACGAAGGGGTGGAGGTGAGCGCCGACCTCGGCGGCCACGCCCCCGAACGTCTCAACGCCGCGCTGGTCGAGGCCGGCGTCGCGGTCAGGGGCCTGTCGGTCGTACGGCCCAGCCTGGAAGAGGTCTTCGTCGGCCTGACAGGGGAGGGGTTCGATGTCGAAGGTTGAGCCTGAGGTCGAGGAGGAACTCCAGACGTCATCCGGCGGCGCGGCCAGGAGGACGCCGGGCCTCGTGCCGGTGAGCGAGTCGAGGCGCACCGCCGAACTCGGCCCGCGCGCCGACCTTCCGGCCACCGCGCCGAGCGTCCTCGGCCCCCAGGAGCGGACGGCCGACGCGGTGGGACCGGTGAGCGCGTTCCTCAGGATGCTCGGCTCCGAGCTCGGCCTGACCTTCCGCAGGCCGCGCAACCTGGCCATGCTCGCCGTCCTCGCCGTCGTGCCCGTCGTCATCGGCATCGTGCTGCGCATGGTGGGCGACGACATGGCCGACGGCCCTGGCGGCCTCATCCAGCAGGTCACCGGCAACGGCTTCTTCCTGGCCTTCATCTCGCTGGGCGCGCTCGTCCCGCTGCTCATGCCGGTCGCCGTCGCCGTCGTCGCGGGCGACGCGCTCGCCGGCGAGGCCGCGGGCGGCACCCTTCGCTACCTGCTGGCGGCGCCGGCGGGCCGTACCAGGCTGCTGGCGGTGAAGTACCTCAACGCCGTGCTGTTCTGCCTGGCCGTCGCCTCGGCCGTGGCGCTCGCGGCGCTGATCACCGGCCTGGTCCTGTTCCCCGCGGGGCCCGTCACCCTGCTGTCGGGTGTGGCGATCCCGCTCGGCGACGCGCTGCTGCGCATGCTGATCGTCATCGGCTACGTCACGCTCGGCATGGCCGCGCTGGCGGCGGTCGCGATCGCGCTGTCGACGCTGACCGAGGCGCCGATCGGGGCCATCGCGGCGACCGTCGTGCTGGTCATCACCACGCAGGTGCTGAGGGCGATCCCGCAGCTCGAGGTCATCCAGCCGTACCTGCTGCCGAACTGGTGGAGCGACTTCGACGCGGTCCTGCGCGATCCGATCGCCTTCGACGACCTGACCTCGGGGCTGCTGGCCTTCGGCGCCTACATCCTGCTGTTCGGCTCGTTCGCCTGGGCCCGCTTCACCAGCAAGGACATCACCTCCTGAGGGTCGACGGCCGGGGGACGGTCCCGCCCCCGCCCGTCCCCTGAGACGGCCGGGCTCGGCCGTCACCCCGGAAAGACGCCGGCCGCGTGACGGCGGCCGGAGACCAGGACCGGATCCAGGTCTTCGACGGACCCGGCGTTGCGACCACGGGGAGGGCCGCAGACCAGGTCCGGCCCCCCGGTCTTCGAGAGACCCGGCCCTGTGCCGTCGGAGAGCGGCCGAAGATCCCCGGGGTCATCCGCCGTACCGGAAGACCCCGGGGCCGCGGAGAGGGTCAGGCGTTGCGGCGGCGCAGCCCCATGAAGCCGACCACCACCCCGATGGCCCCCACGACCAGCCCCGCCCCGCCCAGCAGCCGGGCCGTGCCGTCGGAGGACGAGCCCGAGCCGGCGGCCATCGGCGCCACCGAAGGCGTCGCGGGGGAGGCGGGCGCCGCCGAGGGCGAGGCCGACGCCGTTCCGTGGTGGTCGCCGTCGGCCGAAGGGGGCGTGAGCTTCAGCGTCGGCGCGGGATGCTCGGCCTCGGTGCCGTCCGTCTTGGGCTCGTCGGCCCACTTCACGACCTCCCCGCCCGAGTAGGTCTGCGCGGTGGGGAACATCAGCCGGTCGGTGTCGGTCGGCAGCTGCCCCATCGACACCTCGAACTCCTGGAACTGCCCTGGCTTGATCTCGCCCCCGGACCAGACGACCTTGGTGACCGCCTCGGTCAGGTCGCCGTACTCGGTCTTCACCGGCTTGGGCAGCTTGCCCTCGGCGACCTTGACCTCCCAGCCGGGAACCGGCTTGACCGAGACGAAGGCCAGCGGGTGGTCGACGGGGAAGGACACCTCGATCTTCGTCGTCGAGGCGTTGTCACGCTCGTTCGGGACGCGGAAGGCGACCTTGGTGAACCCGCCCTGCTCGGCGGTGCCTGGGTTGACGGTGACGTGGGCGAGGGCGGGGATCGCCAGGCCGAGGGACAGGGCGGTGGCGGCGGCGAGGACGCCTGCCGTGCGGCGGAACTTGGACATGCGGGAACTCCACTTGACTGGGAAGAAGAAAGAAGGGAAGGGCGTCAGAAGGCGGGAAGTGGAGGACCGCGCCTGCTGACGATGTGGCGCAGGAGCACGCCGCGGGAGGCGACGCGGCGGATCGCGCGTACCGGCGACCGCCGTACCGGGGCCACGGCGGGCAGCGGCGGCAGCAGCCTGATCAGGCGGCGCCCGAGGCGGCGCAGAAGCGACCAGAGCGCGGCCTCGCCGCGCGCCAGCCACCAGCCGGTGATGAGCGTGGCCGTCAGGTGGGCCAGCAGCATGCCGAGGCTCTCGCCGAGCCCCGAGCCGTGGCCCGCCTGGCCCTGGCCGTGGGCCAGGGTGAGGACGGCGCCCGTGCCGTCGAGGCCGAACAGCTCGTGCAGCCCCGCCTGCAGGGCCACGAGCGTGAGGTTGATGGTGGAGGTCGAACGCTCCCTGCCCGACAGCGCCAGCGCCACCGCCATGACGGTCGCGCCGCCCAGGCCGAACGCCCAGGTCGCGGGCCCCGTGCCGCCGGCGGCGCGGTGGCCGAGTGCAGCCAGCAGCACGCAGACGGCGGAGAAGGCCGCCGCCCGCGTCAGCCGTAGGGGGAGGTTGGCGCGCATGAGTGACCATATGTTCTCACGGCGGCGCTGCGGGTGAAGGCCGGTGGGCTTCTTCGGGCGCCCTTCACTCTCAGTTCATGACTTTGTCGGAACTATCACCGTCCACTCCATTAACGTCTATTTCGGTCTGCTCCCTAATGAAGACGGGTACCGGAACATGCGCAGAATGGCGACGCTCACCTTGGCGGCCACCTTCACCCTCGGGATGTTCTCCTCCTCCTCCGCGGCGGCGGCCGGGCCGGACAGGGCCCCACAGGAGATGCCGACCGAGATCTACGGCGGGGCCTGGTCCTCGGGACACGTGCAGGGCATCGCCGTCGACCAGCGGAAGGGCTTCATGTACTTCTCCTTCACCAACCTCCTGGTGAAGACCGACCTGCGGGGCAACCCCGTCGGGTCGGTGTCCGGCTTCACCGGGCACCTCGGCGACCTTGACTTCAACGAGAAGGACGGGCGGGTGTACGGGTCGCTGGAGTACAAGGAGCAGGAGTCGTTCTACATCGCCATCTTCGACGTCGACCGGATCACCAGGATGGACATGGACGCCCAGTCCAGCGACGTGGTGAGCACGGTCTACCTCAAGGAGGTCGTCGACGACTACGTCGCGGACATGAACGGCGACGGCAGGTTCGACGGCAACATCGGTGACACCCCCGACCACCGCTACGGCTGCAGCGGCATCGACGGCGTGTCGTTCGGCCCGGAGTTCGGCAGGAAGGACGGCAGGCAGAGGCTCACCGTCGCCTACGGCGTCTACTCCAACGTCACCCGTCAGGACAACGACCACCAGGTCATCCTCCAGTACGACGTCAGGCACTGGAAGAAGTACGAGCGGCCGCTCACCGAGAACGCTCCCCACAAGAGCGGTCCCGGCGAGGTCGACGGCAAGTACTTCGCCTACACCGGCAACACCACGTACGGCGTGCAGAACCTGGAGTACGACGCCCACACCGGCAACTGGATGATGGCCGTCTACAAGGGCGTCAAGCCGCAGTTCCCCAACTACTCCTTCTTCATCGTCGACGGAAGCCGGCGGCCCAGGACCGGCCCCATCGTGGGCCAGCCCACCCCCGAGCAGGGCAAGCTCCTCTCCCTGGCGCCCGGCGGCCTCCAGCACGAGCCCTCCGGCGTCCGCGGCTGGGAGTTCGGCGGCCAGTACGGCCTGGCCGCGCTCGGCGACGGCCGCTACTACGTCTCCAAGGCCGGGACCGTCACCGAGGGCGGCGTCACCAAGCAGACCAGCCACGCCCAGCTCTACCGCTGGACCGGCCAGGCGCCGACGCCGTTCGAGAAGGTCGGCTGACGGCCCGCTCGATGCCATACGGCTCCGGCCAATGCCTGGCTCATTTATCTGGTTTGTCGCTATGGTCGGGGCCGAGGTGATGTACGTGCGGCATTTCGCTGGTTTGCTTCTCGGCGTGATCGTGACCGGCGTCCTGCTGGTCGGGGGCGGCTGGGCAGTCCAGCAGGCGTTGATGGTCGCGCCTGGAACCACAGCTTCGGCCCCAGGGCCGAAGCTGTGGATCGCGCTCGGCGCCATGGCGGTGATCGGCCTGGTGGCCGGGCTGGTGGTGGCGGGCAGGGTGTCGCCGCTGGCCACGTTCGTGCCCTCGCTGGTGCTGCTGGCATGGACGGTCGTCTACGCGCTGGACGTCAACAGGGCGTTGTCGTTCGTGCCCGACGAGCCCTCCATGCACCACATCGTGCTGGAGGCGGGCGCGGGCAGCAGGACGCTGCTCACGACAGGCGTCTACGCCATGCTGGGCGTGGCGTTGTTCCTGCCGGTGCTGATGCCGTCCCGCTGGGCAGGCCGGCGGGACGACATGGACGACGAATACGAGGAGGCCGAGCAGGGCGGTTACTACTGACCCGCGCGGGTGTAGAGCCTGGTCACGACCTCTTCGATCGTCTCGTCCGGCGCGGTGGCCATCAGGTCGTCGAGTGAGCCGTCGAAGGCCAGCCTGCCGTGGTCGATCAGCATCACCCTGCGGCACAGGCGCTCGATGTCACCGAGATCGTGCGTGGTCAGCAGGACGGTGGTGCCGCGCTCGGCGTTCACCCTCAGCAGGAACGCGCGGATGCTGTTCTTGCTGACGACGTCGAGCCCGATCGTGGGCTCGTCCAGCACCAGCACGTCGGGCGCGTGCAGCAGCGCGGCCGTCAGGTCGCCGCGCATGCGCTGGCCGAGGCTGAGCTGGCGCACCGGCGTGCGCATGAACGCGGCCAGGTCGAGGGTCTCCACCAGCTCGTCGAGCCGCCCGGCGAACACTTTGCGATCTACTTTGTAAAGGAGCCGGATCAGTTCGAAGCTGTCCCTCAGCGGCAGGTCCCACCACAGCGTCGTCCGCTGCCCGAACACCACGCCGATCCGCCTGGCCAGCGTGGTCCTCTTGCGCGAGGGGTCGAGGCCGGCCACGCGGACCCTGCCGGAGGTGGGGGTGAGGATCCCGCACAGCATCTTGATCGTGGTCGACTTGCCCGCGCCGTTCGGGCCGAGGTAGCCGACGAACTCTCCCTGCGCCACGTTGAAGGACAGGTCCCGTACGGCGTGCACGACCGTGCGCTTCACCTTGAACGAGCGTCCCGCGCGCTCCAGTTCGATCATTCCTAACTCCCCGTCGATCGGTAGCGGCGAACGCCCTGGCGCCAGGCGAAGGCGGACAGCAGGGCGAGAAGCAGGGCCGCGACGGGCCCGAGGAAACGCAGGAAGCCGGGCGTCCCGAAGGGGTCGTCCTTGCCCAGGACGTACAGGCCCGGCTGCCAGTTGATGAAGGCGAGCGGCAGCACGTAGGTCACGCCGCGCACCAGGTCGCGGCCGTAGACGCTGAAGGGGTACTGGGCGAGCTGGCCGCTGCCGTAGGTGAAGGCGTTGACCACCTCGGGGGCGTCGGTGAGCACGAACTGTGCCGCCCCCGCCAGCGTCCACAGCGACGCGAAGATGGCCATCGCCGTGACGATCATCACTGGGATCATCCAGGCGCGCTCCCACGGGACCCCGATGTCGGCCAGGGCCACGACCAGGATGGTGACCGCCTGCAGGACGCGGCCGAACCTGGTCGGGGTGAACCTGTCGACGGCGGCCTGCACCCACGCGGGGGCGGGTTTGACGAGCATCGTGTCGAGGGTGCCCGCCTTGATGTGCTGGCTGATCTTGTCGAGGTTGCCGACGCACATGTCGACGAGGGCGAAGGCGGTGCCGGCCGTGCCGTACAGGAAGAGGACCTCCGCACGGGTGAACCCGCCCAGGGCGGTGGTGTTGGCGAAGACGACCAGGATCACCGCGACGTCCACGGCGCCCATCAGGCAGCCGAAGGCGATCATGAGCGCGAAGGAGACGGGATAGGCGGCGGCGGCGCGCGTCCACGTCCACGCCAGCATGGCGAAGGTCCTAACCACCCTGGATCACCACCTTGTGCCTGATCGCCTGGGTGCCGAGCGCGCCGAGGGCGAGCAGCGCGGCCGCCCAGAGGGCCTGGAACGGTACGGCGTCGAGGAAGCCGGCCTTGCCGAGGTAGACGTCGGCGGGCACCTGCACCATCGCGGCCCAGGGGAGCGCGGTGGCCAGCTCGCCGAGCCAGCCGGGGAAGATCGTCAGGGGCAGCATCATGCCGCTGAAGAACGTGGTGAGGACCAGTGACACCGTGGCCACGCCGCGGTCGTCGGCCAGCCAGCAGACCGACAGCGCCACGAGGTAGCGCCAGGCGAAGCTGACCAGCACGCCGAGGGCGAAGCTGACGGCGAAGGCCGCCCACTGTCCCCTGCCGGACGGCACGACGATGCCGAACACCAGCGCGCCGATGATCGTGGGCGGGACGCCGCGGACGAGGAAGAGGTAGGCCGCCCTGCCCAGGTCCTCCGACAGGGACCAGGCCTGCAGGGAGGCCGGACGGACGAGGTCGAGGGCGATGTCGCCGGTGCGGATGCGTTCGGGGATGGTCAGGCCGCCGCCGAACAGCTGCATCGGGCCGATGAAGGCCTGAGTGATGAAGCAGAAGGTGACGGCGTCGATCACGTCGTAGCCCGCCAGGCCGGGTCTGGCCTGCCAGAGCGCGATCAGGACGTAGGCGCGCAGGATGCCGAAGACGCTGTTGGTGAACGCTCCCGCCAGCGCGGCCCACACGTAGGTCGCGTGTTTGCGGAAGCCGAACCGGATGAGCCGGAGATAGAGGGAAATGGTGTGTCACCTCCGCAGAGTGATGGCATGGCGACAGCCCGTGCCCAGAAGAAGGCACGGGTGTTAGGAGCGGTAATTATCCGCTGAGGGATCAGCGGTCAGCAAGGCGATAAACGAAGCGCAGGCCCGACCAGGTGCCGTCGATGGCCGCCACCTTGTTGTCGACGAGGCCCTGTGCTAGTCCGTACTCCCTGACGTGGTCGTCGCTCAGGTCGGTCGGCACGCCGCCGGCCCGTTTGGGCCAGCACACCCATAGGCCGCCGTTCTTCACCAGCCGGGCCGCGGCCTTGCCGAAGCGCTGGTGGAGGGTGGCCGCGTCGGCGCAGAAGATCAGGATCACGTCGTAGGGCTCGCGTCCGGGCCGGCGGTGGTAGGCGGGGATGTCGAGGTCGCAGGGCGCGTCGACGACCAGCACGCGATGGCCCGGTTTGATCCCCAGCTTCTGCGGCAGAGGTGTTCCGGAGTATCCGGCCATGCAGGAAGGGTCTCATACGGCCATCCGTGATTTACCGGAAATAGAGGAGTTACTTACTTGCCGGTAGAACGATCCTCTAGAGGGAATTCCTTAGGTGTGCGGCACGAGATCGATCTGGACGTCTTCCCCGACTACCCCTTCAGCTGGCAGTCCCGAGCGCTCAACGGCCTGATGCGCGGCACCCTGAAGCCGGCGTCCAGCCTGCTGCTGCGCCACTCCCTGGCCATCACCGCCTGCTCCCGGCTCGGTGAGCTGGTCAGGCTCGTCCCGATGCGACCGCCGAGCCACGTGAGCATCGTCCCGCATCGCGCGGGGGAGTGGGTGCGCGCGGGTCAGGGGCTCGACGAGCGCAAGGTGGTCCTCTACTTCCACGGCGGCGGCTACTTCAGCTGCTCGCCTGCCACGCATCGGCCGATCACCTGGCGGCTGTCGGTGGTGGCGCGCCGCCCCGTGTTCGCCGTCGACTACCGGCAGGGGCCCGTCCACTCGCTGGCCGAGTCGCTGCAGGACGCGCTCGACGCCTACGGCGAACTGCTCGGGCGAGGACACGATCCCGCCGACATCCTGTTCGCGGGCGATTCGGCGGGTGGTCACCTCACGCTGGCCACCCTGCTCGCGCTGCGCGATCGCGGGCTGCCGCTGCCGTCCGCGGCCATCTGCCTGTCGCCGTGGACCGATCTGAGCGACACCCCGCGCAGGGCCAACCGATGGGAGGACCCGATGCTGCCGGCCGGCCGGGTCGAGTGGCTGGCCAGGCGGTGGACGTCGGGTCTCGATCCGCGTGACCCGCTCGTCTCACCGGCCTTCGGCGACTACACGGGGCTGCCGCCGCTGATGATCGTCACGGGCTCGACCGAGGTGCTGCGCGACGAGGGCCGCAGGGTGGCGCTGCGCGCCCGCGAGGCGGGCGTGCCGGTGACCTACGAGGAATGGCCGCGGATGCCGCACGTCTTCGCGATCCTGGCCGACGTCCTGCCCGAAGCACGCCTGGTCTACCGGCACATGGCCCGCTTCCTGAGCGCCGTGCGCGCATCAGGGGAGGAATCTTCTCTCGCGGCATGACGTTCCAGCTATAGGTTAGGTCCGCCTAACTACAGTTGGAGGGTTCATGGCGGAACATCGGGGCGTCGTGCTCAGGACCGAGCGGCTCACCCCGCACATGGTGCGGCTGGTGGTCGGCGGTGAAGGGCTGCGCGACTTCGCCACCGAAGGGCTGACCGACCACTACGTGAAGCTGGTCTTCCCCTACGAGGGAGTGGAGTACCCGACGCCGTTCACCGTGGCGAGCTGCAGGGAGAGCGTGCCGCGCGAGCACTGGCCGCGACTGCGCACCTACACCGTGCGCGCCTGGGACGCGGCGGCCAAGGAGCTGACGCTCGACTTCGTGGTGCACGGCGACGAGGGGCTGGCCGGCCCGTGGGCCGCTTCCGCGCGGCCCGGCGACGTTATCCACATGATCGGCCCCGGCGGCGGCTACGCGCCGAGCCCCGAGGCGGACTGGCATCTGCTGGTCGGCGACGAGAGCGCGCTTCCCGCGATCGCCGCCTCCCTCGAGGTGCTTGCCCCGGGTACGAAGGCGCACGTCTTCCTCGAGGTCGAAGGCCCTGAGGAGGAGCAGAAGCTGGACGCCTCCGTGACCTACCTGCACCGCCAGGGCGCCCCGTACGGCAGCAAGCTCGTCGAGGCGGTGCGCGGCCTCGACTTCCCCGAGGGCAGGGTGCACGCGTTCGTCCACGGGGAGGCCGCCTTCGTCAAGGAGCTGCGCCGGTTCCTGCGCGTGGACAAGCAGATCCCGCTGGACCAGCTGTCGATCTCCGGCTACTGGCGGCTCGGCGTCGACGACGAGGGCTGGCGCGCGGTGAAGAAGGACTGGAACCGGCAGGTGGAGGTCGAGGAGAGCGCCGCCCTCGGCGGGTGAGCATCAGCGCTCTCTTCTCTTACCTGAAAGCCCAGGTACCTCACTTCTTTCTCACTCCTGGGGAAGATTCGCCTTACCTTCGATACCCCTTGTGACAGTCCCGGAGAAATGCCTCGCCCGATCCGGTCACAGTGTGCTGTGGCCGTGTCCCAGAGCAGGAGAGGCACCCCGGATGGCACGTGGTTCGAGTGGCATGCCACCAGGCGTGCGACCGCTGACGGTGGGCGACCCGGTGATCATCGGCAGATACCTGCTGCTCGGGCGCCTGGGAACCGGCGGGATGGGCGTGGTCTACCTGGCCGAGCACCCGCGGG
Source organism: Nonomuraea sp. NPDC049152 (assembly GCF_040648355.1). Classification (NCBI taxonomy): domain Bacteria; kingdom Bacillati; phylum Actinomycetota; class Actinomycetes; order Streptosporangiales; family Streptosporangiaceae; genus Nonomuraea; species Nonomuraea sp. NPDC049152. The sequence goes on from NZ_JBEZDO010000006.1 coordinate 106,070, forward strand.
GCGGGTTCGTGGCGCTGAAGACCCCGCACGCCGTCCACCTCCAGGACGCCACCCTCCGCGCCAGGTTCGCCGAAGAGGTGAGGTTCTCGCGCAGGGTGGTGCCGTTCTGCACGGCGGCCGTGATCGAGGACGGCACCGACCGTGACCGCCCCTACCTGGTCTGCGAGTACATCCAGGGGCCCGCGCTGTCGCAGGTCGTGGTCGCGCGCGGCCCGCTGACCCCTGACCTGGCCTACGGCGTGGCGCTCGGCGTGGCCGCCGGGCTGGTCGCCGTCCACGACGCGGGGCTGGTCCACCGCGACCTCAAGCCGGGCAACGTGCTGCTGTCGCCGGACGGGCCGCGGGTCATCGACTTCGGCATCGCCCGCGACGTCGACACCGCGGCCGCTCACACCCAGGCGGGACAGGTGATGGGCAGCCCCGGCTGGGTGGCGCCCGAGCGGCTGACCGGCGGGCCCGCGCTGCCTGCCTCCGACGTGTTCGCGTGGGGGTGCCTGATCGCCTTCGCCGCCACCGGCCACCATCCGTTCGGCACCGGCGAGGCCGACGTGCTGACCAGGCGCATCATGCTGGAACCCGCGCGCGTCGACGGCGTGCCCGCGCTGCTGCGGCCCGCGGTGGAGGCGTCGCTGGCCAAGGACCCGTCCGAGCGGCCCTCCTCGGTCGAGCTGCTGCGGGCCTTACTGGCCGCGGGCGGCGTGGGCGATCCGTGGGACCTGCGCGAGGCGGTCGGCAGGGTGCTGTCGGAGATCTGGACGCCGGTGCCGTACCCGCCGGGCGGGGGAAGGGTGCGCCTGGCGGGCTCGCCGCAGGACAGGGCCGAGACCGAGGCGCCGGGTCCCTCGGCGCGCCGCCGCCGGGCCAGGGCGGGGGCTCAGCTGTCGCACGCCAGTTTCGCGGCGCTGGCCACCGTCTCGATCGCGGCGCTGACGGTGGCCGCGGCCAGCGGAGGAGGAGGAGGGGTACGGCTGGACGGCACGGGACTGCCCGAGACCGTTCCCGTCGTCGTGCCGAACGGCACCGCGGGGTCCACGATCAATCCGGGCCCGCTGACCAGGTCCCCTGCGGGACCGTTCCCCGCCGGTCCTTCGATCACGCCGACCGTCGTCGTCACCCACACCAGGACGGTGGAGCCCTCGAAGCTGCGGCCGACGCGCTCGGAGCTGGAGGAGCGGACGTGGGCCGAGCAGGACGGCAGGTCGCCAGGGCCGCCGGGCAACGGCGACCCAGGCGACTGTGTCGATCCCGCGGTCAGGAAGCGGGCGCGGGACTGCCCGCAGCCGTCCTCCAGCATCACGACGATCCCGCAGGAGGGGCCCGGCGAGACGCCCGATCCCACGGCCTCGGTGTCGGTCACCCCGACCGATCAGGTGTCGCAGACGCCCACGGGGTCCTCGTCGGGTTGACGGGAGTCAGCGGTGACCCGCTGGGGCTGCCGGGTGCCTGCCGTACAGGGAGGAGAGGGCGGCGGCCGCGCAGAGCAGCAGCGCGCCCGACCCGATGATCGACGCGGCGACCCCCGCGAGCTCCGCGACCACGCTGCCCACCACCACCCCCGCGATCGTGAAGTTGACCATGAGCGCGTTGGCCAGCGCGACGCCGCGCCCGCGCAGATCCTCCGGCAGGTCACGCAGCAGGGTGTGCGCGACGGGCACCTGGAACAGGCCCGAGCCGAGCCCGGTCAGCAGGCACCACACCGCGATCGCCGCGAAGTGGCCGCTCCACTGGGCGGGCGCCAGCGCCAGCATGGACAGGCCGAACACGACGATCGAGGCCGTCAGGAGGCGGTCGGGGAAACGGCGCATCAGCGCGGGCCCGAGCAGCGCGCCGAGGATCGAGCCGCCGCCGAACAGTGCCTGCGCCAGCCCGTAGGACAGGGCGGGCAGGTGGAAGACGGTCAGTAGTTGCGCGTTGAAGTTCGTGGTGAACAGGCCGAGGACCAGCATCACCGGCACCAGGAAGATCGCCAGGAACCGCAGTGACGGCACCTCCAGCACCCCGCGCACCCCGGTCCGCAGCGCCGTCCAGTACGGCTCGCGAGCCGCCGCCGGCACCTCGCGCAGCACCGCCATGGCGCCGAGCAGCAGCGCTGAGACCAGGAAGGTGGCCGCGTCGATCATCAGCACGACGGGCACGCTGCCGACCGCGACCAGCAGGCCGCCCAGCGCGGGGCCGAGCAGGTTGATCGTATGCGCCGTGCTCTGGAACAGCGCCACCGCCGAGGGGATGCTGTGCCCGCCGACGATCTTCGGGATGGCGGCGATGCGGGCGGTCTCGAAGAAGGCCTTGCCGACGCCCTCCAGGAAGACCAGCGTGAGCAGCAGCCACGTCGACCCCAGCGCCGGGATCATCGCCAGCACGATCACAATCCTGGCCAGGTCGGAGCCGATGAGCAGGACCCGCTTGGGCAGCCGGTCGGCCAGCGGGCCCACGAACGCGCCGAGGACGCCGGAGGGCAGCAGTTGCGCGACGATGACGAGCGCGATCAGCACGACGGGGGCGTCGGTGAGCGTCGCGGCGACGTAGATCAGGGTGACCCTGGTGATGGCGTCGCCGAGGAAGGACACCACGACGGCCAGCCAATATTTGAGGTAGGTGCGATCCTTCAGCAGCTCCAGCACTCTCGTGACACTAGATGTACGAGATGCGAGAAATGCGGAGGATCACGCAGAGCGAAATCGCCCCGGCCCCGCGGGCGCGCGGGGCCGGGACGGTCGCCGGGGAACCCTCCCATGCCCTAGGAGGAATCGGCGAGTTTCAGGCGGTCAGTGGGCGAACTGCTCCTCCTCGGTGGAGCCCTTGAGCGCGGTCGTGGAGGAGTCGGGCGCGATCGCCGTGCTGACCAGGTCGAAGTAGCCGGTGCCGACCTCGCGCTGGTGCCTGGTGGCGGTGTAGCCGCGCTGCTCGGCCGCGAACTCGGCCTCCTGCAGCTCGACGTAGGCGGTCATGCCGTCGGCGGCGTAGCCGTGGGCCAGGTTGAACATCGAGTAGTTCAGCGAATGGAAGCCGGCCAGCGTGATGAACTGGAACTTGTATCCCATGTGCCCGAGCTCGCGCTGGAACTTGGCGATCGTGGAGTCGTCCAGGTGCTGCTTCCAGTTGAAGGAGGGCGAGCAGTTGTAGGCGAGCATCTGGTCGGGGTACTTCGCCTTGATCGCCTCGGCGAACTCGCGGGCCACGTCGAGGTCCGGCGTGGAGGTCTCCATCCACAGCAGGTCGGAGTAGGGGGCGTAGGACAGGCCGCGGTCGATGCAGGCCTCGACGCCGTTGCGCACCCTGTAGAAGCCCTCGGCGGTACGGTCACCGGTGGTGAAGCGCTGGTCGCGGGGGTCCACGTCGCTGGTCAGGAGCGTCGCGGCCTGTGCGTCGGTCCGCGCGATGATCAGTGAGGGGACGCCCGCCACGTCGGCCGCCAGGCGGGCGGCGTTGAGGGTCTTGATGTGCTGGCCCGTCGGGATCAGCACCTTGCCGCCGAGATGGCCGCACTTCTTCTCCGAGGCGAGCTGGTCCTCCCAGTGCACGCCCGCGGCTCCGGACGCGATCATGCCCTTCATCAGTTCGAAGGCGTTCAGCACGCCGCCGAAGCCTGCCTCGGCGTCGGCCACGATCGGAGCAAGCCAGTGGGTCTGGTCCGACCCCTCCGACCAGGTGATCTGGTCGGCGCGCAGCAGCGCGTTGTTGATGCGGCGCACGACGGCCGGAACCGAGTTGGCGGGGTAGAGCGACTGGTCGGGGTAGGTCTGCCCGCCGAGGTTCGCATCCGCCGCCACCTGCCAGCCGGACAGGTAGATCGCCTTCAATCCCGCCTTCACCTGCTGCACGGCCTGGTTGCCGGTCAGCGCGCCGAGCGCGTGCACGTAGTCCTCGGTGTGCAGCAGGTCCCACAGCCGCTCGGCGCCGAGTCTGGCCAGCGTGTGCTCTTCCTGCACGCTGCCGCGCAGCCTGACGACGTCCTCAGCGGTGTAGGTGCGCTCGGTGCCCTTCCATCGGGGGTCGTTCTTCCAGTCGTGCCGCAGCTGCTCAGCCGCTCCCTTGAGGCGATCGTTCATTGTTCACTCCTTTGTCGTCCCCTGGGGTGCTTGTACCGAGTGTCTGCCCCGGTGGAGCTCTCCCAGTAGAGGCCGACGAGGAGAAGAATAGTGAAATTTCTCGATTCAGGGATACTGGCGGGTATTCAGTGCAGAAGAAATCGCGACTTTTCTCTATGGACTAGACCAATGACCGTGCGGGGCGTCACGGTGACGATCAGGCGCGGCCGGACTATAGAAAAAGCCTGATTCTTCCGCTTATGATGCGCACATGGCCCCCTTGCTCGGCGAAGAACCGCTTTCTTTGACACAGGAGCTCGATCTCATCGCCTTCGGCCAACGGCTGCGTCACCTGCGCAAACAACGCGGACTGACCCTGTCCGACCTGGGGGAGCGCGTCAGCAGGGCGCCCAGCCAGCTCTCCCTGCTCGAGAACGGCAAGCGCGAGCCCAAGCTGTCTCTGCTCAAGTCGCTGGCCACCGCGCTCAACGTGCCGGTCGAGGAGCTCCTGCGCCGCCAGCCGCCCAACCGCCGAGCCCAGCTGGAGATCGCGCTCGAGGAGGCCCAGCGCGACCCGCTCTACACAGGGCTCGGCCTGCCGCGGCTGAAGGTCTCCGCCCGCGTGCCCAACGACGTCCTCGAACACATCCTCGGCCTGTACGGCGAGCTACGCGCCAGACAGGCCCGCGGCACCGCCACCCCCGAGGAGGCCAGAGCCGCCAACGCCGAGCTGCGCCGCAGACAGCGCGAGCAGGGCAACTACTTCCCCGACATCGAGAAGGCGGCCGCCGCGGCCCTGGCCGCCGTCGGCTACCGCACGGGCGCGCTGTCCCAGAGCACGGTCCAGGCGCTCGTGACCCACTTCGGGTACACCGTCCACACCGCGCAGGACCTGCCGCGTTCGGTCCGCTCCATCACCGATCTGCGCAACCGCCGCATCTACGTCAAGCACGAGCAGCTCGGCATGCACACCCCCCGCACGATCCTGCTGCAGACCCTCGGCCACCTCGCGCTCGGCCACGGCAAGCCGCGCGACTTCGCCGACTTCCTGCTGCAGCGCACCGAGGCCAACTACTTCGCCGCCGCCGTCCTCGTGCCCGAGCGCACCGCCACCCTGTTCCTGCAGGAGGCCAAGCAGGACCGCGCCCTGTCGGTGGAGGACCTGCGCGACGTCTTCGCCGTCTCCTACGAGATGGCCGCCCACCGCTTCACCAACCTGGCCACCCACCACCTCGACCTGGTCTGCCACTTCGTCCGCAACGACGCCGGCGGCACGATCTACAAGGCCTACGAGAACGACGGCATCGTCTTCCCCGCCGACGAGCAGGGCGCCATCGAGGGGCAGCGCATGTGCTTGCAGTGGTCGGGCCGGCAGGTCTTCCAGTCACCTGACAGGTTCTCGGTCTTCTACCAGTACTCCGACTCGCCGACCGGCACCTACTTCTGCGTGGCGCACGTCGACCCCTCCCGCGAGCGGGACTTCGCGATCACCTTGGGCGTGCCGTACAGGGAGTCGCGGTGGTTCCGCGGGCGCGAGACGACCAACAGGACGCGCTCGAACTGCCCGACCGGCGACTGCTGCCGCCGCCCTCCCACCGAGCTGGCCCAGCGCTGGGAGGGGTACGCGTGGCCCTCGGCGCGCGCCAACTCCCACGTGCTGGCCGCGCTGCCGCCCGGGTCGTTCCCCGGCGTGGACGAGGCCGACGTCTACACCTTCCTCGAACGGCACGCGACGCAGGCGTGACGCGCCATCATCAGGCGGCGTCGTGGAAGACCAGGCCGAGTGTGTGCCGCAGGCCACGCCGTACCGTGCTGACGCCGTGCCTGACCGGCGAGGCCGACCAGCCGCGCGAGGAGCGCACAGGCCGGTCCCTGGTCGTGAAGATCAGCCCGTGCCCCTGCGGCAGCAGCGTCACCGTGCCGCGCGACTGGGCCCTCGGGCGCTGCTCGACCAGCAGGAACTCCCCACCGTCGTAGTCCGCCCCAGGCTTGTTCAGCCCGACCACGACCTGCATCGGGAACACCAGGTCGCCGTACAGGTCGCGGTGCAGGGCGTTCCAGTCGCCGTCCCTGTAGCGCAGCAGGATCTGGGTGGACTTGGGCTGGCCCGCCCTGTGACACATCCCCAGCCACTCGGCCAGCGTGTCGGGCCAGGGGGAGGGCTTGCCGAGCTTGTCCGCCCACTCTCTGGCGATCGGCAGCAGCCTGGGGTAGAACGCCTGCCGCAGTTCCTCCACCAGGTCGGGGAAGGGCGGGTCGAAGTAGCGGTACTGACCCCTGCCGAACCTGTACCGCTCCATGTCGATCGTCGACCGGAAGCGGGTCGCCTCGTCGTACAGGCCGGCGATCTCACCGCACTCGGCGGCGGTGAGGATCGGCCCGGTCAGCGCGCAACCGTAGGCGTTCATCTCCTCGGCCAGAGCGGCCCAGTCGGCCTTTTCCACGTGCTCGGATGGCTTGGGCATGATGCTCCTCCTTCGTGTCGGACTGTCGCCTCACGCGAACAGCGGCTGCAGCGCGCCCTCGTGCGTCAGCAGGAACCGCTTGCGCTCCACTCCGCCCGCGTAACCGGTCAGCGATCCGCTCGCGCCGATCACCCGGTGGCACGGCCTGACGATCAGCAGCGGGTTGGCGCCGATCGCCCCTCCCACCGCGCGGATCCGGTCGCGTGGCGCTCCCACCTGCTCGGCGAGCCTGCCGTACGTGGTCGTGGCGCCGTAGGGGAGGCCCTCCAGCGCGGCCCACACGCGTTCCTGGAACGCGGTGCCGCGCCGGACGAGGTCCAGCTCGAACGCGGTCCGCTCGCCCGCGAAGTACTCGCGCAGCTGGCGCTCGACCTCGGCGAACGCCTCGGGATCGCGCCGCCCGTCCGTCGCGCCCCCCATGTCGGCGAACGACACGGACAACAGGGCGAGCCCGCCCCTCGCCGCCTCGGACCTCTCTCCGACCAGCAGCAGCTCGCCGGCCGGGCTGTCGATCGTGGTGTAGATGCTCATGGTCCGCACCCTCCTTCGTGGTGTCTCCGTTCTGTAGAACACCGGAGCGTGCCGAAAGGATGAGCGGTTTTCGGACGTCGCGCTGAGCTCGGATCCGGCCCCCCGACGGCCATGGCGGACCCGTCGTCCGGTCGCCCCGCCGCGGGACTCTAAGCTGATGACCGGTGACGATGACGGGGGAGGGGCGCGTGCTGCCTGAGGTGGAGGCGTGGCTGCGGAGCCGTACGTCCTCGGCCGCCGACTGGCCTCTCGAGGCGCTCCTCGAACGGAAGGGCGCCACCACGATCAGCGTCGTCCTGCCCGCGCGCGACGAACGCGAGACCGTCGGCGAGATCGTCGGGGTGATCCGGCGGGAACTGCACGCCCTGGTCGACGAGGTCGTCGTGATCGACTCCCGCTCGACCGACGACACCGCGGCCGTGGCGAGAGCGGCGGGCGCCTCCGTCCACGCCCAGGACGAGATCCTGCCCGACCTCAAACCCCTCGACGGCAAGGGCGAGGCGCTGTGGAAGTCGCTGGCGGTGACCTCGGGCGAGCTGCTGACCTTCGTCGACGCCGACCTGCGCGACTTCCGCGCCTCCATGGTGACGGGACTGCTCGGCCCGCTGCTGTCCGACCCGTCGGTGGCCTATGTCAAGGGCAGCTACGACCGCCCCCTGCTCGGCGCTCCCACCGGCGGCGGCAGGGTGACCGAGCTGGTGGCCCGCCCCCTCATCAACCTGCACTGGCCCGAACTGGCAGGCTTCGTCCAGCCACTGGCGGGAGAGTACGCGGGACGGCGCTCCGCACTCGAACGCGTCCCCTTCCTCACCGGCTACGGCGTCGAGCTCGGCCTGCTCCTCGACCTGCACGACCTGGCGGGCCTCGACGCCCTCGCCCAGGTCGACCTCGGCTCCCGCGAACACTCCCACCAGTCCACCGAGGCGCTCGGCGGCATGGCGGGCCAGATCATGCTGGCCGCCTGGTCCCGCCTCGAACGGCAGGGCAAGATGATCCCCCTCCACCAGCCCTCGGTACGGCTCACGCAGTTCCACCGGACGGAGATCGGCCACCAGGTGCTGACGAGGAACGTCGCGATCGCCGAACGCCCACCGATGATCACCCAGGTCGGCTAGCCGCACGGGCGTCGTCCTGTCAGGCGCCGGTGTGCCGGGCACGGAGGCGTGCCGTACAGAATGGGGCGCATGAGCAGATGGCGCGACCTGACCGGCGGAAACCTGGGCAAGACCTACGACGGCCGGTTCGCCGCGCTGGCCGCCAGCGGTGCCGACGTCCACGGGGAGGCCAGCTTCTGCGCCGCCCTCGTCCCCTCCGGATCGCGGGTCCTCGACGCGGGGTGCGGCACGGGCAGGGTGGCGATCCGGCTGGCCGAGCAGGGCTACGACGTGGTGGGCGTCGACCTGGACGCCTCGATGCTCGCCGTCGCCAAGGACCGGGGCCCCGGCCTGACCTGGATCGAATCCGACCTCGCCACCCTCGACCTCGGGACGACCTTCGACCTCGTCGTCGCAGCCGGCAACGTGATCCCCCTGCTCGCCGAGGGCACCGAGCCGCGGACCATCCGGAACCTCGCGAACGCGCTCACGCCGGATGGTGTGCTGGTGGCCGGGTTCGGGCTGGACGCCAGGCACCTGCCGGTCCGGCCGGCCTTCACCCTCGACGACTACGACGCCTGGTGCGAGGCGGCGGGGTTGCGGTTGGAGGAGCGCTTCGCCACCTGGGACGGCGAGCCGTACCGGGACGGGGGCTACGCGGTGAGCGTCCACCGCCGCTGAGCGGTCAGGAGGGTCAGGCGCCGCCCTTGAGCGCCGCGGCGACGAAGGCGGCGGTCTGGTCGCGCCCCGCCTCCGCGTCGTCCGCGTCGTCGCCCAGCATGATGCGTCCGAGCTGCGTCATCATCGACGGCCACAGCGCCAGCCCGGTCAGCGTGAACAGCAGCCGCGCCACCTCGGGCGAGGCCTCCCTGCCCAGCCCCGCGGCCAGCGATTCGGTCTTCCGCCCGCAGCGCGCCACCCGCGCGTCGAAGCCGGGCAGCTCGGGGCCGCGGAAGTTCAGCGCCTCCCACATCAGCAGCCGCACCAGGTCGGGATGCTCGCGGTAGTAGTCGGTCAGCTTGGCCACGTACTCGACGGGGTCGCTCGGCAGCGAGATCCGCTCGGTGAGGTCGTTGAGCGCGTCGCCGACCACGGCGTCGAAAAGATCGGTCTTCGTCCCGAAGTGGCCGTAGATGCGTTCCTTGTTGACGCCCGCCCGTTCGGCTATGCGGTCCACCCGCGCCCCGGCCAGGCCGTACGCGGCGAACTCCTCCCGCGCGGCCTTCAGCAGGGCGGCGCGGGTGGCGGCGGTCGAGTCCTTCGTTGCCATGCCTCGCATCCTACCTCCTGAGCCACCAACTAGTTGGTTGACACCCAACTAGTTGGTTGGCTACGGTCCGGTCATGAGCACACTGACGTTGACCCGTCCCGTTGCCTTCGCTCCCACCTTGACCGTTTTCGTGCTGACCGCCCTGCTCGTCAGCGGCCAGCTCTACGTGGTGATCCCGCTCCTGCACGACATGGCGGTCGGCTGGCGCTCCGACCAGAGCGCGCTGACCTGGCTGGTCACCGCCTTCGCCATCGGCTACGGGCTGGGATTCCTCCTGTTCGGCCCGCTTTCCGATCAGTACGGCAGGCGGCGGCTCCTGTTGATCGGCATGCCCGTCGCGGCCGCCGCGACCGCGCTGGTGGCCGTCAGCCCGAACCCGGCCGTCGCCATCGCCCTGCGCTTCGTCCAGGGCATCGCCGTCGCGACCTTCCCTCCGGCGGGCATGGCCTACCTGGGCGAGAGCGTCGAACCCCGCCGCAGGGTCGTCGCGATCAGCGCGATCACCGGCGCCTTCCTGGCTTCCGCCGTCCTGCTGCAGGTCGCAGGCCAGCTCACGGTCGACGCGCTCGGCTGGCGCGGCCTGTTCGTCCTCTCGGCCGCGGGCTTCGTGGCGGCGGCTTTCGGCCTGCGCGCCGTCATGATCCCCGACGCGCCGCGGGAGCGGGCCGCCTCGCTCGCCTCGGTCTACCGCGCGGTGCCGTCCCTGCTGATGAAGCCCGCTCTGGTGCTGCGCTACCTGGCCGTCCTCGTGCTGCTCGGCGGTTTCGTCGCCGTCTACACGGGGCTGCAGCTCTCGGGCATCGTCACCTCGTCGGCCGAGCTGCTCGGCCTGCGCGCCGGCGGCCTGCCCTCGATCCTGCTGGTCCCGCTGCTCACGCCCTGGCTCGCCCGCCTGAGCGCGCCCGTCCGCGCGATCCTCTTCCTGCTGCTCGCCGCCATGGTGCTCGCCGTCACCGGCGCGACCGTGCCCGGCGCCGTGGGCCTGGCCGTCCTGCTCGCTCTCTACGTCGCCGCGATCACGGCGGGCCTGCCCGCGCTGAACGAGTCCATCGCCATGCTCGCCGAGGGCTCGCGCGGCACCGCGCTGGCGCTCTTCTCCTTCTTCCTGGCCGTCGGCAGCAGCCTCGGCCCGCTGGCCGCCGCCGCGTTCCCCGGCTTCGACCTGCTGATGTACGGCCTGGCGGGCGCGATGGTCATCGGGGCGCTGGCCGTACTGGCCTCGCGGGTGGTGGCAGCAGGCCGCCGAGCGTGAGATCGGGCGCGGAGGTGTCGAGCCGAACCCTGTTCAGCGCCTCGCCCACCCCGTTGAGCGGTTCGAGCAGCGGCTCGCACCCGGAGGGCGGCGTGCCCATCGAGTACGCCGGCGAACACAGCCACCTCGCCAGGTCGCGCGTACGTTATGGCCATGCACACCGTGGCCGTTCTCGCGCTGGACCAGGTGATTCCCTTCGACCTGTCCACCCCCATCGAAGTGTTCGGCCGCACGAGGCTCCCCGGCGGGCGGCCCGGGTACCGGGTGCGCGTCTGCGCCCCCTCCCCGTCGGTCGACGCCGGGCCGTTCACCATTCAGGCGCCGTGGGGGCTGGACGCCCTCGCCGACGCGGACACGATCATCGTGCCCGGCGTCGCCGACGTGTCGCGCCGGCCGCCGCCCGACGTGCTCGACGCCCTCACCTCGGCGGGCGCGGCGGCCGGCCTGGACCTGTGCCTCCACCTGATCCGCCGCGACTACGGCTCGGCGGTCGCGGCCGACGCGGCCCGGCTGTCGGTGATGCCGCTGGAACGGGAGGGCGGGCAGGCCCAGTTCATCGTCCACGAACAGCCGCCCACGCCCAAGGGGTCGGCCCTGGAGCCGGTGATGCGATGGATGGAGGAGAACGCGGGGCGGGAACTGGCTCTCCACGACATCGCGGAACGGGCGGGGATGAGCACCCGCACGGTGATGCGCCGCTTCCGGGAGCAGACCGGGACGAGCCCGCTGCAATGGCTGCCCAGGGCGCGGGTACGGCAGGCTCAGCACCCCCTGGAGACCACGGGACATTCGGTGGAGCGGATCGCGTCCCAGGTGGGGTTCGGGTCGGCGACGGCGTTCCGCGAGCGGTTCAAGAAGGTGACCGGCGTCAGCCCCCAGAGCTACCGCCGCACCTTCCAATGACCCCTCTCCCCGACGTGGGCTCAGGACGTAGGTTCGTGGCGGGACGTATCGCCCTTTCCGGACGGCGAGGGCAACAGTCCGACTTTGCGAAGGTCGTCCTCATAGTGCCCAGCAGTTTCATCTGACAGGGCCAGAACCGCTCTGCGGCGTCGATCACGGCCAAGCGCTGACCCGCGTTCCATCTGTTGATCATGCGCAGCAGCGTTCGCCCGTCGGCTACCCACGCGACCTTCCCGCCACGGGTAGGGCACGGCGAGGGCGTCATCACCTCACATGTGGGCAGTCGTGCCGCTCGACGGCGTCGGCGGCCTGGTCGGGGGCGACTGCCCTGGCGTGGTGGCGGCTCCGCCGTACGGAAGAGTAAAATCAGGGAGTGTTACCACCGGTAACGCCAACCGAGGCGCGGCCGGAAATATCACCATGGGAGCGGGAGTAGCGGTATGAGCGGCTTCTGTCCAGAGCCCAGCGCCGACGTCCTTGACGTGCGCGATTGGGTCCACGCGTTCGCCCGCGATGTCATCCGCCCCGCCGGCGCCGAATGGGACGAACGAGAAGAGACCCCCTGGCCCATCATCCAGGAAGCCGCCAAGATCGGCCTGTACTCCCTCGACTTCTTCGCCACCCAATGGTTCGAGGAAAGCGGCCTGGCCCTGCCCGTGGCGTTCGAGGAGATCTTCTGGGGCGACGCGGGCATCGGACTGTCCATCGTCGGCACCGGCCTGGCCGCCGCCGCCCTCTCCTCGGGCGGCACCCCGGAGCAGATGGGGGAGTGGCTGCCCCAGATGTTCGGCACGGAGAACGACGTCAAGCTCGGCGCCTACTGCGCCTCCGAGCCCGACGCCGGCTCCGACGTCGGCGCCATCCGCACGCGTGCCGTACGGGATCCCTCGGGCGACTGGATCCTGAACGGCGTCAAAACCTGGGCCACCAACGGCGGCATCGCCAACGTGCACGTCGTCGTCGCCTCGGTCGACCCGGACCACGGCACCCGTGGCCAGGCCTCGTTCATCATCCCGCCGGGCACCACGGGCCTGTCCATGGGGCAGAAGTTCCGGAAACACGGCATCCGCGCCTCGCACACCGCCGAGGTCGTCCTCGACAACGTCCGCGTCCCCGCCTCGTGCCTGCTCGGCGGCCATGACAAGCTCGACGCCCGCCTGGCGCGCGTCCGCAACGGCGAGCGAGCGGGAGAGCAGGCCGCCATGCGCACGTTCGAGACCACCCGCCCGTCCGTCGCCGCCATGGCCGTCGGGATCGCGCGCGCCGGCTACGAGTACGCCCGCGACTACGCCCGCGAACGCGAGCAGTTCGGCCGCAAGATCGGCGAGAACCAGGCCATCGCCTTCCTCCTGGCGGACATGGCGACCCGCGTCGACATCGCCCGCCTGCTGACATGGCGCGCGGCGTGGATGGCGAGAAACGGCCGGCAGTTCGAACGCGCGGAGGGCTCGATGTGCAAACTGGTGGCGGGCGAGACGGCGGTGTGGGTGACCGAGCAGGCGATCCAGGTCCTGGGCGGGGCCGGATACACGCGCGAGCACCCGGTGGAGCGCTTCCACCGCGACGCCAAGATCTACACCATCTTCGAGGGCACCTCGGAGATCCAGCGTCTGATCATCGGCCGCGCGGTCACCGGCCTGCCGGTGAGGTAAGAATTTCGCAGGTCAAAGGGATGGCGTGGCCATAGGGCAGTTGTCGCACCACGCCTTCCCTAGCCGACAGATCATTAGGCGTCAGACCTCAGTTCTGTCTCAGTTCTACCTCAGGAAGATCCCGGCCCCCGGAACTGCCGGTCGATGGCTTCGCGTACCCGGTCGTGCGACGAGGGCAGCATGTGAGCGTAGACACGGAGAGTAAGCGCCGGGTCGGCGGCTGGCGAAGTAGTGGCGGAGCTATGACGGCCCTCGCGCGGCTTTGCTCGGCGGCCGTCAGCCGCTGTACCAGGAGCTCGACGTCATCGGCGTCGAGCTCCGGCGGCCACACGGCCGGGAGCACGATGATGCGGCCGCGTGGAGTCACATGGACGTCGATCGGGGGCCGTGAGGTGAGAGCGGTCACGATGTGCACGATTATCGCAGGTCAGGATCATTCGGGTGACGGGCGAATGGAACGACGGTATTACCCCCAAGTGACGACTTACTGTGCCATGGTTGCTACACCCAGTGGCGTCGAGTGGAAGGGGGACAGTCCAGTGCCCTTCGATGACATCGACAGGATGCGCAAGAACCAACGGGATTACGAGCACCAGCAGATGGTCCGGAGGACAACCGAAAGGTCCGATAAGGGTCGCACGCCGACTGCGTGGGAGGATATGGGCCCGTTTGGGGTCATAGTCTCAATCGTGGGCATCATCGCTCTCTTGGTCATTATGGCGAGCCATCGGTAAGCGCTGGCCACCAGAGGTTCTTACGAAATCCCGTATCGGCTAACAGAAGAGGGTGAAACGGGTTCTCTGCCCTATGGGAGAGAACCATCTGTGCCCCATGTCTAGCACTAAGCCGTGCGAGATCGCCGTCCAGTGGAGCGTGGACGGCACCGTGTGGACCGAGGCGCCCGACTCTCGGTTCCTGCGCATCAAGCGTCGCGGCAACGGCTCCGACCCGACCGGGCTGGTCAGCTTCGAGCTGCCCGGCTTCGTGTGGATGCTCCGCAAGATCGTGCTCTACCCCGGTACGGCGCCGCTGGTGGACGGCAAGCGGCCGTTCCTGGCGGCGACCGCTGGGGCGATCCAGCAGACGTTCATCGCCGAGGCCAAGGGACGCGGCTCGGTGCCCAGCCTGAACTGGGACTTCGACCCGGACACCGACAGCGCCGGCGCGGCGTGGGACAAGGTCCTCACTATCTACTACCAGCCCGGTATGGACGCGCTGACGGCGCTGCAGAACCTCGCCGAGCAGGGCGTGTGCGACTACCGCGTCTCCGGCCGCACCGTCCAGGTGTTCAACGCCGACACCACGATGGAGCGCGACCTGGCGTCCGGGGCCGCTCCGGTGGACCTGCGGTACGGCCGCGACATCGCCGAAGCGCCCGACGATGGCACGTTGGAGGACGCTCAGCTGCTCCTTGCGCATCTGTACGCACGCGGCACTGACGGGCAGACATCCCTCGGAGCTGGCAGCGACTTCGCCGAACCGCTCGATGCCCTCGATCAGCCGGGGAGAGCGAGCGGCGACTCGGCGAGCTGCGCACGCTCCTCCTACGCACCACTACCGACGCTGGCGGGGGTCTGCTCGCGCTGCTTGGCACGCCAATGCAGCGCACACTCTCGGTCGCCCTGGCCGACGCGTCCCGTCTCGACGAGGGGCTGATCGCGGCAATGCGCGATGCCGTCTCCACCGTGAACGGTCAAGTCGGCAGTATCCCGTTCGTGCGGCTGCAGCTGGTGCTCGCGCCGATCGTCGAGTCATGTCGCCGGCTGCTCGGCTCTCAGGTTCCCCGGCAGCTCCTTCCCGACTTGAGATCCGTCGCCGCCCAGGCATACATCCGCCCTGCCGGCCGCTGTCGAGGTGGCGGCTCCTTGATCGGGGCATGGCGCGGGGGTTCTCTCCCGGTTGTCCACCGTTCCGCCCACCCGGAACCCGCGAAGGGCAGTTCTGCTTGCCGAGATCAGCCGCAGTTGCCGTAATCCCTTGAGCCGCCGAACGCTTGGATACTGGAAGCCGAAGAGCGTTCGCCGGCACGCATGTTGGTGATCAGCCCGTGGAAGATGACACATCTGCCCTTGGCCTGCGCCTTCACCGGACCCGCGTAGTACTTGTAGGCCCCCTCGTCCTCGAACTTGTCGGGGTTTTGACCGATGATCTGGCGGAAGAGGGTCGCCCTGGTCAGGGTGGGCTGGCCGACGAAGTTGGACTTGATCGTGACGACGCAGTTCTCCCCGGTACGCGCGTTGTAGAGCAGGTAGACATAGCCCTGGATGATGCCTTTGTGGTCGGTCGCCGGCTGGGTGCCGCCGTTCACCCTCCCGAAGCCGCTGCCGCACACCTGTTCAGGGGTGTACCCGGCGCTCGCGGCGGCGGTGGCGGTAGCCGGTAACGCGGTGAGGGTGGTCGCGAGCAGGGCCGCTGAAGCGAGTCGTGCCATGACTGTACTGATCATGGATGTCCTCCCGTTTCGTTGATGATCCGTGCGGATCCATCCGATCGCAAGGCCTGCTTCTTGGTAGCGAACGTTTCCAGTCACGGCACTAGCCAGGTAGCGCGCCGGTTGGGAGCTCAGGGCGACGTGATCGGTAGGCGCTGGTCGGTGATGTGGACCCGCTGCGGGTTGACGAGGCGGCGCAGCAGATGAAGCGGCTGGCCGGTGTCGTCGTAGGTGATGCGGGTGACCTCCAGCAGGGGGCTGCCGCGGCTGACCTTGAGCTTGGATGCTTGATTTGTGGAAGGTCTACCGCCGACGTATGCCTCATCTGGTCCAATGCCGAGCTTGAAGGAGTCGGCAAGCCTGATCGAGGCTTGTTCGAGATCGCCGCTCGGCGATGCGGCGTGAGTCTCGCGGACGGCGGATGGATGGTCGGTGACCGTCTCGGCGCCGACATCGCAGGCGGCCGCAGCTCAGCCTGCCGTTGGGCATCCCATAGCGGCCCGATCTCGGCCACCAGCTCCGCCAACTCCTGGGGGATCTGCTACGGCAGAGCTGCCCGAAGCCCCTCAGGCTCGATCGGCGGCGCGAGGGCCGGCTGACGGCCACGGGACGGGGCGCCGACGCTGGCCATTCTCGGCTCGGCTACTCTCGGCGTCACTGACGTTCACTCTGCGATCCGGGCAAACTGCAGCCGAATCGTCACTCGGGAGACGCCGAAGCATGAATACGCCACCATCGCCACCAGGAGCGGAGCGGACTGACGAATCAGCCGTCCAGATCGGCGCTCTCGTTCCGCTGACTCGGCCTGGCTGGGTCGAGGCAGGCCAACACTTGCTCGCTGGACTCGAGCTGGCCGTTCGCGAAGTCAATGACGCCGGCGGGATCGTCGGAAGACCACTCGAGCTGGTGGTCCGAGACACCGCGGCTGATCCACAGAGGGCCGCGGCGGCCGTAGATGAATTGGCTCGCCTGGGCGTGGCTGCCTTGGCGGGGGAGTATCACAGCGTCGTCGCTCGCGCCGCTGCCGCCAGGGCCGACGCCCTCGGCCTGCCGTTCCTCTGCTCGTCAGCGGTTCTCGACGCGCTCACCGAACAGCCAACGGAATGGGTCGCGCGCCTCGCCCCGGCGCAGTCCCACGGCTGGCAGATCTACGCAGACTTCCTCCTTGGCGCGGGCCACAGTCGAATCGCCGTTGCAGCCGAGTCGAGTGTCTACTGGGCCTCTGGGGCCCGCATTCTGCGGGACTACCTCGCTCCACGCGGCGGCACCGTCATCGAACTCGACGTGCGCGCGCTCGCCCCCACGGCGGTGTGCGACGAACTCGTCGACAATCGCGCGACAGCCCTCCTTCTTCTGGTCGGCCACCCGGAGCCGGCAGTGTCGATCGTCAAGTCTGTCCGCCGTGACCAGCGCCTCGCCGAGATCATGATTGGTGCTCCGGCCGGGCAACCGGAGTTCGCCGAATGGGCGACGTTGCTGGGCGACGACAGCGCCGCGATCCCGTTCTTGCGCTACCTGCCCGAGCGCCTCAGCCCACTCGGTGCACGAGTCGAGACGGCCCTCCGTGAGCGGCTAGCGGAAGCGCCCTCCTTCGTCGCCTTCGAGGGCTACGACACGGTCGCCGTCCTCGCCGAGGTGCTGCGTTCTCGCGGCGCGGACCGGGCGCGCATTGCCGAATCCTGGCCGCGCGTTGCAGTCGAAGGCACCCGCGGGCAGATCCAGTTCTCCCGCACGCCAGGCATCAGCGTTTGGCAATGGGCTTGGACGCCAATCCAAGTCGTTGATCGAGATCCGGCGGAACCCGATCGCTTGCGGATCCTCCATGCCGGCTGAGAGCGCGGAGGTCCGACTGCCCAGATCTGTCCGAACTTGAGGCTGTCTACCTGTCTACGTGTCAATCACTGGGCGCGCCCCACGGGCCTTCCTGCGGCCGCGGGCCATGTCGTCTGCGCTCGGATTCCTGTTCAGCAGCCACCTGATCGGCAGTTTGTGGCGGCGTCGCCCTTCGCCGCAACAGGACTCGTCTAGGCAAAGCGACATGGACCACCCCATGTGCGGCAGACGGACAAGGCGCACCCGGGTGGAGACAGACGTGAGGTCCTGGACCGCTGCCGACGCGCCGGCATGACCTACGTGATCCTCGACGGCACGCTGATCGGGCGACCCTCAGCCCGAGCCGCATCGGTGACATCGCGCGCGCGGCTGCCTCCGGCTGTAGCCGGACCTTCCAAGGGCGAACGAGATCATCTGTAGACGAGCGGACGATCTTGGGAGACGCTGATGAAGTGACGGACGAGCGCTGTATCCATGAACTCATCCTGGGCCAATGCGTCGACTGCGCGCCGATCCCGCGCGGCCTCACCAAAATGGTCTACGTCACGAAGGGCGGCTCGGTCTTCCATCGGCAACCGGACTGTTCGGCCTTATCGGAGGGGCAACGAAAGGCCCTACGATTTGGCCAGCAGATCCACGATCCCCAGCCAGTGGCCCTACGAATAGCCCAGTCGGATGGCCGAGGGGCCTGCATCCCGTGCTTCCCGGATTACTTACCGCCACATGCCAAGCCCTGCAACGTTCGGGACGGAACGCAGTGGCTACCCGGGCGTCTTCTCGAGTGGCACCGCTCGGACGACGGACGATGGAGCGGCGTAGTTGCGTACATGGTGGAGGACGAATTCCGGACGGAACGTCGCGACCAAGACGACCTGCGCCCACGGTAATCACAGCATGCCTCAATCTACTGGCGTCGACGCACTCGCCAATCTTCCGTGGGTCCTCTACGTGGCTCTTGCGAGTATTCAGCCCGATTTGTCAGTCCGGGCTCCTAGGGTGTGATCAACCTCTCCCAACACCCACAGGAGCCCCGGTGACACAGGGACCCTCTGACGCTCTCGAACCGATCGATAGCGACCGTGACGACGTGTTCGACGAGGAAGCGGTTCACTGGTTGACGCCTCCGCCTGATATCGAGGAGGCCTTCGCGATTGGACCGCGTGACGGCAGCGCGAGCCTCATGTCCCTCCAACAGGAGCTGCTCGCCGACCGCACCTACCTCAAGAGTGCCGAGTCGGTGGCGGGATGGTCGGTGATCGAGCGGCGACTGCAAGACCTGCTGTGGCGGACATATGGTCGGTTGCGCACCGCGGACCTCCGACGCCCGGAAAGCTATGAGGCCCTGGCGATCGTCTACCTTCCCTCGGCCGCCACCGATGTGACGCTGAACCGAATCAAGGTTGCACTCCGGGACCTGGGTTGCGAGATCGTCGACGAATCCGAGGTCGTCCACGGCAGCATCTGGCAGGCGTTTACGCTGGCGTTCAAACGAACAGTTACCCCGGAGCAGCTAGAGGAGGCAGGCGACTACGCGCTTGCCGCTGCGCGAAACAAGGTCTACGCCGAGACTCAAGCCGCTGTCACGAAAACCCTCGCCGAGGCCGTCGCTACCCTGCTGGAGGCCATGAAGGACGAGCCCACCGGCTCCGCTCTCGTCGGAAACCTATATGTCGCCAAGGTCGACGGCGTCCCGTTTGCTATGGAGCTAACCGCTGCGCAGGTAAGGAGCTACCACACCAGCGTCACGCTCCAGAAGGATCCTGCCGTCGCGCTCTCTGCCTTTCAGAGCGCGAACTATCACTCGGAATCGGAGGAGCTGGGACAGGTGCCGCGCCTCCCTCCCGCCGACGCGCAGCAGGCGATCAGGCAGTAACGGATGCGGTCTGCGATGCCCGTGCCTTCTGGTGCGGGCATCAGACAGGCGCATTTTTGCGGAGCTGTACCCATCCAGAGCCGGGGCGGTTCAAGGTGTCCGCCCTTTCCTATGGATCAAGTGGTCATCGGACAGAGCCGTGACGATCGCTGACTTCGGTGCTTGGATGCCCTCTTGGGCTCCGAGCCCGAATGGAGACGATCCGGCAGACGAGCTTACCTACAGGTCTCATTCGGGGCGGAGTCGCGGGCGTGTGGGCATAGCGCGGCGAACAGGGCCTTGAGGTGATCGGCGCCCCCGTTGACGTTGGCGTCGGTGAACGTGGTGTTGGTGACCACGGTGGCGGTGCGGATTATCCGACCGCGTTCGTCAGTGATGACACCGGTGAGGCTCTGGAATCCTTCGATGTTGCCGCCGTTCCCCCACGCGTAACCGCCGCAGGGCAGGGTGTAGCGACCTAGGCCGAAGCCGTAGGCCGGCTTCACCTGCGGGTTGGGCACTGGCATGACTCTCTTCATCTGCGTGAGTGTCGCTTCCTTGAGCAGGCGCCCACCGAGCAGGGCTGTGTAGAACCGGTTCAGATCGTCCGGGGTGGAGACGCCGGCTCCGTTGGCATCGGCCTGGCTCGGATCCCACTCGGTGACGTCGGCCGTCTTGATCCTGCCGTCGGCGCCTTTGAGCTGCATATACCCGCGGGCGTGCGGGCGGCGGAGGCCGTACTCGTACTCCCGGGGAAAGTAGCTGTGACGCATCCCGGCCTGCGCGAAGACGCGTTTGGCGACCTCTTCCTGCCAGGGGCGCCTGGTGACCTTCTCGATAACCAGGCCGAGCAGCACGTAGCCTGTGTTGGAGTAGCTCCAGCTCGTCCCGGGCTCGAAGTTAGGCTTCCTGGCGAATCCGATCTTCAACAGGCGCTGGCGGGTGTAGTGCTCGAACGGCTGGAACCGCGAGGCGGCCGGGACGTCGTCGGTGTAGTTGTGCAGGCCGCTGGTGTGCTGGAGCAAATGCCTGACCTTGATCTTCTCGGCGTCGCCGGCAGCGGTGGGCACCACTGCGGGCAGGTACTTGGACAACGGCGCGTCCAACGACACCTTGCCTTCCTCTACCAGTTGGAGAACCACGGTTGCGACCATGGTCTTGACGTTGCTGCCCATCCGCAGGTGGCCGTCCGGTCCCGGCATCGGCCGCCGCGACTCCAGGTCACCGAAACCGCTGCTCACGGTCGTGACGCGGCCGCGCTCGGCTACCACCGCCTGCGCTCCCGGAAGTCCATCGCCTTGCGTCATCCGGTCCAGCACCGACTGCACAGCACGCCGGTCAACGAGTGCCGGACCGTCAGCCGCGGCCGCTGCAGCCGGCGGGGTTCTCAGCCCCGTCCCTCCAACGACGACGAGGGCGATCAACGCCGTCAGCCGACTGCGGGCCATGATGCGTCGCATATTTCGAACTCTTCTTGACGTGTGACAACAGATCAGTGATACGAGGCTATGGATCTCGCCCCATGCGGCCCGTCCCTCGTGCTGCCGCTCTCGTGCAGGCACTACCAGCCGCCCGGCGTGCCAGGTGTCACCGGCGCCGCCCGCGCAGGTGGTCGGCGACCAGCACGATGATGCACAGCAGCGCGGTCAAGCCGAACGCCAGCCGAACCAGCGTGCTCATTCCAGTCAGTGAGGCGGTCATATTGCCTGCGGCGGCAAGCACCAGCGCGGTCCACGGGATGGCGCGCAGTGCACGATGAGCGCGGCGGCGTTCCGGGGGCCTGGTGAACTCGGTGGCCGGGGCGATGCTGCGGGGATCGCTCATGCGCTGTCTCTCTGTCCTTGGTCGGTATGTGATCCATGGCGGTTACGTACTGGCTCCACGCTAGGAAGGCAACTGGCTCGCGCATATGCCGCCTGCTGCCGAGGCCAGGTAGCGCAGGCTGTACCTTTTACGGCTCTGTGTCACAGATGAAGGGGGCCTGCCGTACAGCGCGGTGACGTTACCTGGAGGCATGGAGGAGGAGCGCGTGCCTGGGGGGAACGCTGATGAACCGCGCGGTCTTCGGGTCGGTGTTGAGGTAGCCGGTCGACCTGCAAGAACGTCCATCGTGTCTGGGGGCAGCTCACGGGTAGGGGTGTCTCCGCTGCCCACCTGAAGCCTGGTGCAAACAGGCAGGCCCTTTCGTGTTTAGTTAAGACCTCGGAAATCTATGGGCAACAGTGAAAACCGAGCTCAGATTGAGGTCAAGTGCCTGGACACGCCGAAAAACCGAATCCCATGCTGGAGGTAGCGCGTCGCCCCAGCCGGCATGCGATGTCGGAAAACATCGTCAATGGGCGGCGACGGAAATCAGGGGCCACAGCCAGATGCCCTCCTCTGAGAGGGTAAGGAAGCAGAAATTCCCAAGGTCGGCTCTCCTGAGCCATCCCTGGCGCCACTTCCTCAGATGGAGTCGCGGTTGTCGAGATGGCTTCATCAGGAAGGAGACGAAGATGTACGGAAAATGTCTACTCATCGCCAGTCCGCTGGTCGCCACCCTCGCGTTGGGGACGGTCGATATCTCGCAAGCCTCGGTCGTTCCGACGTCCGTAAGCGCCGGCGACAGTCATATCACGGCGACCTTGAAGGTCGCGCCGCCCGTGTGCAACCGCGAATTCGCGAAGGGCAGCCAGCTCAGGGGACTGTGCTCGAGAGGCTGGAGCGAGGGATACACGGCCGGGCAAGCCACATGCGAGAGCCAACAGCAGCCACGGGGCCTCGCCCCCGAGCTGAAAGATGCCGCATACGAACTCGGCTTCAACGCCGGGTTCAAGGCGGGCAAGGCTGCGTGCTAGCCGCTGCCGGATCGCAGCCGTACAGGGGTTCATGATCCCGTAAGGGTTCTCGAGCCAAAACTGGGCGGGCCTGTCCGAGGTTCGGGCAGGCCCGCCGGAATGAGACGAAGTGCATGAAGTCTGGCTCTTCAATGAAGGCCAGAGAGGGCGTAATGGCGAACGTCGCATCCTCCTCAAAGAGCCTGTCGCCGGGCACATGGTTGTGCAACTTCAGTCGAAAGTCTTGATGCCGAAGGTAGTGGTTATCGATATTGAACGACCTGAAAGAGAACAGCCGGTACCACAGTCCGCGGGCGGGTGGACCGAGGCGGTCAACGCGTAGGCGATTCGCGTTCTGCCCATCGCCGGAGTGCGCGAGAGATTCGCTTTATCCGACTCCGTTGCACAACTGTGGAGTGCGTACCGCGCAAACGTATGCCTTATCTCGTCCGATGCCGATCTGAGGCGCTGGATGGTCTCGCCCGCCTACGTGCAGCTGGTTGGAAAGTGGAGATCGTCACCAACGGGACCGCAGACCATCAGCTCGGGAAGATCCAGTGCACATGACGCCCCATGCTGCTGCGCCGATCAGTAGCGCGCTGGCAACGGTCCACTGTCCCATCAAGTGCGGTGGGTGCAGGTCCGGCGGCCGGGTGGACGGCTTAGGGGAGCGATCGAGAAGGCTCGTGGCGGATTCCACCCTGACCGACCTCGCTCCCAGTGGTCAGTTGCTCAAGTCGCGGTCAACTGTGACCGCCATGAAAGCCGACGTCACGTTCAGTAGTCAGGCCGCCGGCCGCCGTCACTTCGGCACGTCGTGGTCCGCCGGGTGGGGCTGCACGAGCACCGGGGTGTCCGACACCACCACGACGGAGTACGGCAGGCTCGGAGGCGGGGCATCGGAATCGACCAGGTCCTCCAGGGTTGGAGACTGTGTACGCTGCGCGGGAATGATCAGGCGGAACGGCCCCAGCGGCTGCCCGCCCTCGGCGCAGAACGTCAGCTCGACGTGGGCGTTGCCGGAGCTGATGTTGAACAGGCTGAGCTGGTCGCCGGGCATGCACCCGTCGGTGATCGCCATCTTCCAGATTCCCACCATGGTGCTCATGTGCGACTCCCGTCTGCTGCTGCGGCAGTCGTCCCGCTACCCCGACAAGACGGGATCTATCTCGGAGTCACGCTTGTCATTCCCGCCGGGGCGGCCGACCTCAAGCCGATCTCGTCCGGCGCAGCTTCAGGCTCTACCGGCCGGCACCGCCGCCCTGTCGCGCACGGGTACAACCCTGACCTGCGAAAACTGTGTTTCTCGCAGGTCAGGGACGAGATTCGCGCAACCGTCACCCAGTCCCCGAGGGGGAGCAGCAACAACCCAGGTCACGGACCCCCGGATGTCGGACTCCACACCCGCCAAGACCGTGCAGCCCATGCGCCAGGGGTCAGGAGAGATCTGTCCGCTTGGCGGACTCCGCCGCGAGCAGTGCCGCGCCCAGCTGCACGGCGACCAGGGAGCGGAGCGGGATCGGCGTGCCCTCCGCGTCGGCTTCGGCCTGGGTGAACCACTCGTCGAAGCGCGCCCCGAGCCGGGCCCGTTCGGCCCGGATGGCGGGCGTCTGGTTGCCCGCGGCGAGCTCGGCGTCCAGCATGCGCAGGTAGGTGCCGCAGTACCTCAGCCGGATGCTGTGCACGAGCTGCCGGTTGCCGACCACCTCGGCCACGGTGGCGGGCCGGTCGGTGCCGGGGAAGCTGTCCCACTCGCCGATGAACTCGTCGTGAGAGCCGACGAAGTCCTCCACGGCACGGCGGAAGGGGGAGTGGACGGTCAGATCGGCTCTGACGGAGGCGAGTGATTGCGCCAGATCGGCGATCAGGGCGCGTTGCGCGGCGAGGCAGGCCTGGATCGAGTCGCCGTACTCCTGGTCGGTGGGGGTCTGGTCGGCGACGCGGGGGTCGGCCCAGTAGGGCAGTTCGGTGACCAGGTGTAGGGCGCCGAAGCGGTCGGCGTAGTCGACGCTGCCGCCGCCGATGCCGTAGGTGGCGGCGAGCTTGGCACCCCTGGGGGTCACGTAGGCGGCGGGGCCGATCGGGACGGCGCTCGGCACCTCGGGCGGGCCCATGTGCAGGGGCAGGCCCTCGGAGGTCGCGACGGCGACCAGGCGTGCGGCGAGCGCGGGGTCGTCCTTGCTGAGGTAGTAGAACGCGCCCTGGAGCTCGCCGTTGTGCAGGGAGTAGACGAAGGCGGGCCTGACTTCGTCCATCAGCCGCATCAGCGCCTCGGTCTCCGGCAGGGTGCGGTCGAAGAAGTAGTTCTCGCCGGTCAGCGGGAAGGTCCATTCGACCTGGTCGGCTTCGGCGGGGCGGTAGAAGTGCTCGGCGTAGGCGCGGCGGTCGCTCGGCCGGGTGTACCAGCCCTCGTTGAGGCGGGCGCCGTCGGGGTCGACGCACGGGATCAGGTGCCAGCGGTAGCCGAAGTCCTCGCGCAGCGAGGCGTCCTCGACGAGCCGGCGCAGCAGGCTGCTGACGGTGAGCGCCCCGATCGGCTCGTTGGGGTGGGGGCCGCCGATGATCACGGCGTCGTGGGGGCCGGAGCCGATGGTCGCCACGCGCAGCGGTTCGCCCAGGCGGGAGGTGCCGATGCGGCGCAGCCGTACCAGGTCGGGGTGGGCGGCGGCGAGCTCGTCGAGCTCGGCGTGCATCTGGTCCACGGTGGGGAACGCGGTGTAGTCGGGCACGCGGCTCATGTGGTGGGCGACGTCCATCTTGCCTCCTGATAATCTGGATTATTCTAGTAAATCAGATTATCTTTACGGCATGCAGGAGATGTCATGCGGCTGACCAGAACGGAAAGCAAGGCGGCCAACATGCGTGCGCTGATCGAGGCGGCGCGCGAGGTCGCCCGCCGGTTCCTGCGCATGTCGGCCGACCCGCAGGCCGCCGGGAAGCTCCTGTTCGAGACGCGCGTCCTCGACCTCGTGCTCAACGACCGGGAGCTGATCGGCAAGCTCAACGCCTCGATCAGGTCGACCGAGGTCGAGCTCGCCGCGCTGTTCTCAGGTCGCGAGCACGGCGGGTCCACCGTCACGGACGAGCAGGCGCTCCGCCTGACCCGCGCGCTGAAGGCTCTGCTGTCCGGGCTCGGCCAGGGCGTCGTGCTCGGCGCCCACGACGCTTGCGAGAAGTTCTTCGTCGAGACCGCCCAGGCCCTGACCACGCCGAGGGTGCTCGGCCCGGCCTAGATCACGGCCGAGGGTTCGGGGGACCACGCGGCCACACGTCACCCCACCCCGAAAGGCAGAACCATGTCCAGATCCGGCTTCGGCATCATCGGCGCGCCGGTGTTGTTCATCGGCGTCCTCCAGTCGATGGAGATGACGCTCTCGCCCGCGCTCCCGCTCATCCAGCGGGACCTGACTGCCTCGCCGGGCGCGCTCGCTTGGATCTTCACCGGCTCGCTGATCAGTTCGGCGATCAGCACCCCGATCATCGGCCGCCTGGCCGACATGTACGACAAGCGGCGGCTGCTGCTCGCGCTCATGGCGATCAGCAGCGCCGGAGTCCTCCTCGCCGCCCTGGCGCCCAACGTCACCGTGCTGATCGTGGGCATGGCGGTGGAGGGCGTCTGGCTGGGCATGCTGCCCCTGACCGTGGGGTTGTTCCGCGACACCCTCGAACCCGAACGGGCCGCCACCGGCAACGGCCTGGTCATCGGCGTCGCCGCCCTGGCCAGCGCGCTCGGCCTCATCCTGGCCGGACCGATCAGCGCGGCGCTCGGCTACCGCTGGCTGTTCTTCCTCGCCCTGGCCGGTGCGGCGGTGGCCGGGCTCTGGGCCTGGTACGCGGTGCCGGCCACGCCCCGTGCGGCCACCGGGCGCGTCGACTGGGCGGGCGGGCTGCTGCTGGGTGGCGGGCTCGCCCTGCTCATGCTGGGCTTGACCGCCGCCTCCGGCTGGGGCTGGACGGCTCCCGCCACCCTCGCCCTGTTCGCGGCTGCCGTGCTGACGCTGGGCCTGTGGGTCGTCATCGAGCAGCGCACCCCCGACCCGCTGGTGGACCTGCGGCTGCTGGCCGGGCGCACTCCGGCCGGGGTGACGGCGATGGGGGTCCTGTTCGGCTTCGCCTCCTTCGGGCTCGTGGTCGCCCTGCCGATGATGCTGGCCACGCCTGTCGAGACCGGGTACGGCCTGGGCGCCGACACCCTGTGGATCGGGATCTACATGTTCCCGATGGGCATCGCGGGCACCTTGGTCGCGCCGCTGGTCGGGCCGATGACCCGGCTGCTCGGGCGGCGTACCGTGCTGGTGCTCGGCAGCGCGCTCGTCTGCGCCGGCACCGCCATGCTCGCCTTCTGGCACTCCTCCCCGTGGCAGATCGTGGCCGGGGTGACGGTCATGGGGCTGGGCGGCTCCATCGGCCTGACCGCCGGACTCAACGCCGTGGCCACCGACGTGCCCGCCGACCGCGCGGCCGGGGTCAGCGGCGTGGTCTTCGTCGCCAAGAGCATCGGCGGCACGTTCGGGGCGCAGCTCGGCGCCATGGTGCTGGCGGCCGGCGCGGTGGCGGGGGTGCCCACCGAGCGCGGCTTCGTCGACACCTACCTGCTGTCCGCGGCGCTCGGCCTGCTCGCCGTCGGCGCCGCTTTCGTGATCCCTGCCGCTGTGCGGGACGCCCAAGGCGGGCGCCCAGCTTCGGCCCCGGCGACAAAGCCCGCCGTACACCCGAGTGAAAGCCTGTGACGATGGCAAAGGTTTACATCTCCATCGACATGGAGGGCGTGGCGGGCACCGCCACCATGGACCAGGTCGTCCGCGGCGGCCACGGCTATCCGCGATCGCAACGGCTGATGACCGCCGAGGCCAACGCCGCCATCGAGGGCGCGTTCGCGGCCGGGGCCGACAGCGTCCTGGTCAACGACAGCCACGGCACCATGGACAACCTGCTGCACGAGGAGCTCGACCCGCGCGCCCGGCTGATCTTCGGCACTCCCAAGCTGGACTGCATGGCCGAGGGCGTCTCGGCCGAGCACGACGTGGCCATGTTCCTCGGCTACCACGCCGCCGCCGGCTCGCCGGGCGTGCTGGCCCACACCTTCTCCTCGCACTTCCTCGGGGTGCGGCTCAACGGCATACCGGTGTCGGAGGCGGAGGTCAACGCGCTGCAGGCGGCCGCGGTCGGCGTCCCGGTGGGCCTGCTCACCGGCGACGACGTCATCTGCGGCGTCGCGGAGAAGGCCTTCCCCGGCGTGCGGACGGTCGCCGTCAAGGTCGCACACGGGCACACCGCCGCCGACAGCCTCTCCCCGGCCGAGGCCAGACGGCTGATCAGGGAGGCGGCGGCGGAGACCGTACGAGGGGCCGGGCAGCTGGCGCCGCTCCGGCTGCCCGAGGTGCTCGAGCTCGAGATCGACATGCCGAGCACTCCCGCGGCCGAGCTGGGCGCGCAGATCCCGGGCGTGCGCAGGATCGCCGACAAGACCCTCGCCGCCACCTTCGCCACGCCCACGGAGGTGCTGGGCTGCGTGACGGTCTGCTACCACCTCGCCGCCGACGCCATGATCAGCCGAATGGCCCTGTACGGCAGGCGCTAGCCGGCCCCCGGCCTGGCGGTCGGCGCCAAGGGCGTGACCACCGTCGAGTTCGGCGTCCCGATCGACTCCCGCACCCGCTTCGACATCGTCTCCATCAGCAAGCAGTTCACCGCCGCGTGCCTGCCGCTGGCCAGGGACGGGCCCGCTACTACGAGCGCGACCACGGCCCAGGTCGAGCTGGAGGGCGACGCCATCGTGGTGCCCGAGGGCCCCGGGATCGGCGTCGCGCCGAGCCCGGAAGCCCTCGAGGTGTTCACCGTCGGCCGGCCCGTGTGCGTCACGTGACCGGTCTCACGCGACCTGTCAGGCCCGGTAGCTGCTGAGCGTCTTCCGGATCCAGCCCGCGTAGGCGGGGACACTGCTGTAGAGCCCCGGTCCGTCCGCGCAGACCGTGTTCGTGTCGCCGGGGCCGGAGGTGGTGCCGATGAGTTCCCACCGTCCGCGCTTGCCGCGCTGGATCTGCGGCGAGCCGGAGTCCCCGATGCAGGCCATGGCGTCCGGCACCCGGCTGACCGTGCACAGGCGGGTGCCGGACGCGTAGCCGGGGGAGCATTCGGCGGCGGAACCTCTGCGGGTCTCGAGTTGCCGCAGCCGGTCGGGGAAGGCCGCCTTGGAAAGGTCGGTCGTGTCCACGGTGGTGCCGAAGCCGAGCAGCCGGGTGGGGGTGCCGGGCCGTCCGGGCCGCTTGGCGATGCGGATGGGCTTCTCGGTGACCGGGCGGTCCAGGCGGATCAGGGCGATATCGTTCTTGTTGGGTTTGCCCTGCTTGTATCCCGGGTGGGGGACCACCTGTGCGATTTTGCGGACCGTGCCCCCGGACGTGCGGTAGCGGCTGCCGATGCGGACGATGCCGTCCGGCTTCGATCCCACCGCCAGATCGACGCAGTGCGCGGCGGTCAGCACCCACTGCGGGTCGATCAGCGAGGCGCCGCACACGCCGGTGAGCTTCGTGCCCGGCACCGAGATCGGGATCGACGCCATGAACGCGTAGCGCTGCGTGGACTTCTTGCCGTCCACGATCGCGCCCGCGCTGCCAGTCATGGCGACGACACATGCCGCACCGGCCAGAGCAGCGACGGCCGTACGACGGAGAAACATCGGAAAGGGTCCCTTCAACGGGTGATTAAGACGTGTTCAACCCTAGAAATCTGGGACAAAAGGAACGATCCGGGCAGCACGTCAATGCGTGGTAGGGCCCACCCTCCGATGCGGGGAGGGCTCCCGGTAACAATCGCCGGGACTCCAGCGGATTCATGCCTGACCTGGAGCATCGCCCCTCGGCGATCGGGCTGGGCCGTGTTTCATGAGCGGGTCGGAACCCAGCGGTTGATCGGTGGATCGTCGCCTGGTTTCGATCGGCCTGCGGGGCGCCAATGGTTACGCGCGTTCGTACCCGCGGCTCAGCGGGCTGGTTGATCACAGAGCGGCAATACTGGCAGGTCGCCCCCGGGGCGGTCACCGTCCAACCGATCTTGCTAACAACCTCCCTGGACGCCGGTACACATCCCTGGAAGATGATCACACCGGAGAAACCGCCAAGCAGGCGCTCCTGACTGCGGTAGACGTCCGTGGACGATCTCGAACTGGCTACGGATCAAAAGGTCGGGGATTCGAGTACCTCCGGCCGCGCCACACGAAAGCCCAGGCCATGTCCGCGATGATCTGGGCTTTTTGAAGTCCGGACCGGCGGACCTTTCTGTTGTCCGCGGTCATGTGGTGTGTTCGACCTCTGTGCCTTCTTGGGAGTCGGGCCCGTGGCGGTCAGTTCGGGCAGGCGTCGCGGCAGGCGCCGAAGCGCTTGGCGTCCGGTCGGACGAAGCCGGTCTCCTGCGTCCCGCGCACCGCCTCGGCCATCGCCTCCTTCCAGACCAGACCAGGAACCGACGTGCCGTCCACCTGCGGGTAGTGGCGGCCGCCGATGGTGACGTCGATCAGCGGGTACGGGTACCCGCCGCGAGGGTCGCCGAGGCTGACGGCCGAGGCCAGGCCGGGGGTGTAGCCGGCGTACCAGGCGGCGGTGAAGCTGTCGGCTGTACCGGGCATGCCCGCCGCCTCGCGGCCGACGCTCTTGAGTGTGCTCTTCGCCAGGACGTCCGACAGCGCTCCGGTGACCGCGTCGGCGACCGCCGGGTCCAGGACTTGCCGGCAGCGCGGCGGGAAGAGGCGCGGGGCACCTGAGCCGTCGCGGATCTCCATGATCACTGTCGGCTCGCAGAAGCGGCCGCGGGCGGCGAGGCTCGCGTAGGAGTTGGCTACCGAGACGGGGTCGGCCTCGTTGACTCCCAGCGTGAACGTCTCCACCTCCTGGAGCGGCGTCCCTTCGGCGTGCCTGAGCCCGAGCCGCTCGGCCATCCTGACGGTCTCGCACAGGCCGACCTTCTCCCCCAAGCGCATGTAGAAGGTGTTCACCGCGTCTTGGGTGCCCGATCGCAGGGTGGCGAACCGCTCCCCGCCCTTCTCCCGGTTCGAGATGGCGTAGGCCGGATTGCCGACAGCCTGGCCCGCGCAGTTCCTGAACGTCGCGGAGCCCTGGGCGCGGTACTCGTCCGAGATGAGGAAGCCGTCGCCGTACCGCAGACCGGCGGCGAGCGCGGCGGTCAGGGTGTAAGGCATCGCTGTCGTGCCCTGCTGGAAGGCCGCCCCGTCGGCAGCCCCACGGCTGGTGGCCAGGGCCCTGATGGCGCCTTCGCCTGGGACGATCATGACCTGGGTGGCGACCTGCGGGTCGTCGCGATGGACGTAGGCGTCGATGGCCCGCTGCGCCGCCCGCTGAAGCCTCTGGTCGATTGTCGTCTGGATCGTCAGGCCGTCGCGGCTGAGCAGCCGCGGGTCCTCGGCGAGAAGCCGCTCTCTGACATACCGGCAGAGGTAGGGATACCCGCTGTCCGCGCAGTAGCCGGAGAACTCCTCGATGACGGCGCCCTCGACATCCAGAAGGACGCTCGTTCGGGCCACGGGGGAAGCGGAGGCGGCTGCGGTGGAACCTGAGGCCACGCGCTCCTCACCCGGACCGCCGTCCGCCGGGTTCCGCAATAACAGGAAGACCGCGACCAACGAACCCACCGCGGCGACGCCCAGGAAAACCAGCAATGCCTTCATCGTTGCCTTTCGGTGCACCTCACTCGACGTCTGGATCATCCTGGAAACGGCGTGGCTCAGACAACTGGCCGGTATGACGTCGGCGGCCTTCTGGACGTCCGGTGAGGTGGCTCATGTAGGCAGGCTCGGCGGCCCGGGTTGGCTTGACGTCGAATGCCGAACCGGTGCGTCGGCGTCGACGGCGGGAACCTGGCGGATGATCGACATGTGGCGCCACCTTCGCTGGGATGGAGTTTCTCCCTCCCGGCATCGGAGCGGCACTACCCCCACCTATTCGGTGGCAATCCGGCGGAGCCGGCTCGTGCGGAGGAAGGGCGCCAGCGCGAGCGCCGACACGAGCGACAACGCTCCGGCCAGCGCGATGGCCTGGCCCGCGCCGGTCAGCTGCGCCGCGCCGCCGAGCATGGCGGCCGTCACGCCCTGCCCCGTCATCATGCCGCTGTTGGCCAGCCCGAGCGCCTGCCCGCGGACCTCCTCCGGCACGACCTCCAGGTACTTCTCCTGCAGGGCGAGGTGGTGGCCGTAGCCGATGGAGGCGATCCCCGCGAGCACGGCCGCGACCGCGACGCCAGGACCCAGCACGAACAGCAGGTACGGCACGGCCAGCAGCACCATCAGGGGGACCACGGTCGCCCAGCGCAGCCGCGCGGAGAGGACGCGGCCCACCACTACGTCACCGATGAGCATCCCGGCCGCCGAGGCGAAGTACGGGGCTCCGGCCGCGTTGCCCACGTAGGCGACGAACAACGCTTCGGCGCCTACGATGATCCCGCTGGGCAACCATTGCGCGATCAGCAGTGCGCGGATGGCAGGCACGGCGAAGAGATCGCGGGTGCCGCGCCACGTGGCGCCGACGGTCGCCGGCCCCTCGGCCCTGGCCGGCCTGGCCGGTAACCACAGGCGCAGGATGACGGCCGCCCCGGCGTACAGGCCGGCCGTGCACCACAGCGCGCCCGAGGGGGAGACGAGGGCGAGCACGGAGCCGCCGATCGCGAAGCCGACGATCTGCATGATCCCGACGGCCACGTTCAGGACGGAGCGGGCCAGCACATAGGTGCCCTCCGGCACGATGTCGGCCACAAGCGCGAGCTTGGCCGCCCCGGCGACCGGCGTGGTGACTCCCAGCGCCACGACGATGGCCAGCATCGCCCAGACCGGCAGGCGGTCGAGCGCGAGCACGCCCGCACCCAGCGCGCTGGCGAGGCTCCAGCCGATCAGCAACGCACGGGGCGGCAGGCGGTCGGCGAAGGACAGCAGGGTCAGGCCGCCGACCGCGTGCGGAAGGAAACCGGCGAGATAAGCGATGGCCGACAGGTACGCGGACCTGGTCAGCGCATAGACGAGAGCGGAGATGCCAAGGGACTGCATGGTCGTGGCGGCGATGCCGAGCGCGTGGTGCCCGAACAACGCCCGGAACTCCGTCACCCCGAAGACTTGCCGATACGTGGCCATGCACCGCAGCTTCGACGATCAACGCACGCAACGATATCTTTTCGCCGGGAGGCGAATCGTGGTCGTCCAGATCGCTGTGAGCTCGCAGGACCTCGCGGCCAGCCGGTTCGTGATGTCGCCGGCCGCCAACATCGTGGGCGCCCTGCTGGCCGCCGAGCGCGGCAGGCGGGTCTACGGCGTCGCCCGATGGGCTGCGGCGGCCGACGGCCGCTATCGCTGCCTGCTGCGCCAGTGCCCGGAGGCGGCGGGCATCGCCCGGGTCCTGCGCGGATGCCACGGTGTGCCCGACTTCCTGGCGGTGCCGCAGAACAGCATGGCCACGATGATCGAGGACGAGCTCGCCGCGGTCGCCGAGACACCGGACGAGGTGGCCCGTGACCAGCTCGGCCGCTACGGCGTGGGCGACGAGCTGCCCGGTCCCGCCGTGGGTGCGAGAGTCGCGCAGGGCATGCGCGTGCTCTGGCGCGAGCTGTTCGAGCCGGACTGGGACGCGACACGGGCGGTCCTGGAGGCCGACGTGATCCACCGTGCGGGGCAGCTGGCCGCCTACGGCTGGTCGCATGCGCTTCAGGACATCGGCCCGGACCCGTGCTGGAGCGATCAGGGCTGGATCGAGATGCGTGACATGGACGGGCCGTCGCTGCGGCTCGAGGGGACGGGCCTGCGCTTGACGCCTATTGCGTACGGCGCGCAGTGGCTGTCGCTCAACCCGCCCACGTACGCGCTCATCTACCCAGCGAGGGGCAGTGCCAGGCTGCGCACGCCCTCGGGCAGCGGCAGTCCGGGCGATCTGGACCGACTGCTCGGCCGTACCAGGGCCGCGCTTCTGAGAGAGCTCGACGCCCCCGCCAGCCCGAGTCACCTGGCGGCCAGGCTGGGGCTGAGCATGGGCGGCGTCGGCGACCATCTCGCCGTGCTGCTCTCCACCGGCCTCGTCACTCGTGCCCGCTCGGGACGCCGGGTGCTCTACCGGCGCACCTCCCTGGGCGACGACCTGGCCGACCGGTGACAAGCGCGCCGCCGGCCAACGGCCCGTCCGGGCCTGGGACGACACCGACGTGTGCCTGTGGCGCACCGACGGCCAGTGGCACCTGTACGGCCCGGACGGCGAGATCGACGTCGACAGCTTCGGCCTGATCGGCCACATCCGCGCCGCCGACCAGAGCGGCGCAACGGATGCCCAGGAGAGGTCATCGCGGGTGTCGGGGCAGGGCCATCGGGGAGAGGCCGAGATCGGCGAGCGCGGCGGCGCCGCGGGCGGCGTGGTGGCCGCCGGCGAGCACCATGGTCCGCGCCGACTGGTAGCGGCAGCCGGCGGCGTCGAACGCGTCTGCGGTGGCGAGCACTCGCTCCTGGTCGTTGTCGAGCAGTGCTTCGGCCCGCTCCACGATGGCGATGGCGACCGGGTTGCCGACCGTGATGGTCCGGGCGTCGGCCAGGCGGCCGCGGGCGTCGGGGCTCCCGGCGAGCGCGCTGGCCTCGGCGCGTAGCGCTACGTACCAGTGGAGCCAGATCCAGGTGACCCATTTCCACACCTCGGCCGGCTCGGGCGCCATCCGCTCCAGGGCCTCCCCAACCTGTCCGCGGTGGAGCATCGTCATCGCGTCGAAGACCGCCCCGTAGCCGTAGGTGCGCTCTGGTGAGTCGCCGAGCTGATCCAGGACCGCCCGCCATTCACGCTCGGCGGGGTGGTCGTCGCGGAGGTCGTGGATCATCGCCACCGCGGCCGCTGCCGGGCCGAGCGCCGAACTGGCCGGGCTGCCGGCCCGCTGCCACGCGTCGAGGAAGCGGGTGCTGCCGGTGAGCACCTCGTCGACGTCGCCCGCCAACGCGTCGGCGACCAGCAGCCAGCTCGTGGCACGGTGGCCAACCTCGGCCAGTGACGGATGGTCGGCGAGTTGTCGCGCCCACCGTTGGGCGTCCGGAAGGTTCCCCACGCCGAGGCTGGTCTGGGTGGCCATACCAAGCGCGTCGATCAACTCGTGGGTGCCGGCCGGAGTGTCCGGTGTGGAGGAGAACAGCGTGATTCGGCGCTGGGCTGTGGCGGCGGTGGCGAACGTGTCACCGGCCCAGCTCTGGGCGGCGGTGAGCGCGTCGAGTGCGGCGGACTCGACGAGCGGGTCGCCGGTACGGCGGGCGAGTTCGACCGCCCGCTCGGCGCGCTCAAGCGTCTCCGGGACGGCGTTGTCGGGCGGGCCCTGAGCGGCGCCGAACGCGTCGGTGAGCACCCCGGCCTCGGCCAGCGCCACCGCCGCCTGCGCGGCCGGGTCGTCGCCGGCCAGCTCACGTGCCTCGGTGATCAGCGCGATGGCCTCCTCCTGGGGAGGGACCCGCACGAACTTGCTCGAGAACCGGTACGCGGTGGTGGCGGCGGTCGCCAGGTCACAGGCGGCGCCGGCGGTGTCCCCGGATCGGCGGGCGGCGTCCGCGGCGGCTTGGTGGAGGCGGTACATGTCATCACCACGCGTCCGGCAGCCGGCCACGTTCGCGGCGTGCCGGAGCATCGATGTGGTGGCGGCAGGGTCGTCGGCGAGCGCGGCCGCCTGCTCGTACCGCTGCTGGGACTCGCCGACCAGGTTGCGGGTGAAGGTCAGCTCCGCCAGGTGTCGGGCGAGGCGGTACGCGTCCGCGCGATGCTCCTGCTCGTTTGCCGCCCACGCCAGGGCGGCGCGGAGGTCGTCCGCAACCGCGTCGAACCGGGCCCGCCAGTCGGCTCCCACCACCGACAGGTCGGCGGCCTTGGCCAGACACCAGCGAAGATGCCGGGATCGAGCGTCGACCAGCTCACCGGCCTCGGTGAGCCGTTCCCTTCCGTACTGGCGGATGGTCTCCAGCGCCCGATACGTGGTCCCGCCCGGGGACGCCGTCACCACCAGCAGGCTCTGTTCGGCGAGCCGGGCCAGTCCGTCGGCGACAATGCCTTCCTCGGACCCGGCGACCTCCGCCACCGCCGGGGCGGTGAACGGCGCCACGAACACCGACACCTGCCGCAGGAGCGCCCGGTCGGCCGGCTCCAGCAGGGCGTGGCTCCAGTCCAGCGCCGCCCGCACCGAGCGGTGCCGCTCATCGGCACGGGAGCCGCCGGTGAGCATCCGGAGCGGGTGGGACAGGGCGGCGGTGAGGCCGTCCAGCCCGAGCGTGGGGTACCGGGCGGCGGCCAGCTCGATCGCCAGCGCCATTCCGTCCAGCCGTTCACAGATCGAGGCGATGTGGTCGCGCAGTGGAGGATCGAGCGGCCAGCCGACCGCTGCCGCCCGCTCCATGAACAGCGCGACCGCGTCCGACTCGCCGTCTGCGGCCAGCGACAGTGGCGGGACCGGGTACACCCGTTCGAACGGCACCATCAAGCGGGCTCGGCTGGTCGCCAGCACCGTCACGCGAGGGCACGTCGCGAGCAGCCGCTCGAGAAACAGCGCCACCCCGTCCTGTACCTGCTCGCAGTTGTCCAGCACCAGTAAGGCTTGATGGTCGGCCAGCGCGGCGATCACCGACTCGGTCATACTGCGGCCGGGCTGCTCGCCGAGGCCGAGCGCCGCGCCGACCGCGGTCGCAACCGCGGTCGGGTCGGTGATCGGGACCAGGTCGACGAACCATACTCCGTCGGCGTACTCGCCGGCCGCTTCCGCGGCCACTGTCAACGCGAGCCGGGTCTTGCCCACTCCGCCGGGGCCGACCGCGGTCACCTGCCGATGTGCCTTGATCATGTCGGTCAGCTCGGCCCGCTCGCTCACCCTGCCGACGAACGACGTCAGCGGAGCCGGCAGTCCCGGTGCCGGGTGAGATCGGTCGTCGCGGGTCGGCGCGGACGCGCGCAGGGCGAGCGCCCGCCGGTCCGGCATCTCCAGCTTGCGCAGGAGCGAGGAGACGTGGCTCTCCACAGTACGCACCGAGATGAACAGCCGTGCCCCGATCTCGGCGTTGCTGAGATGCTCCCCGACCAGTTCCAGCACCTCGGTCTCCCGAGCCGAAATATCCACTATTGCCCCCACAGTCCCATTCTGCCGTAAACCCCTCCGTACTCCGGATCCGTGGTGGGGTCCGTGGTCGCCACGGATGCGGACCGGCCGCGCCGGAGGACATGCTGTGAACACGTACAGACCGGGTCGATTGCGGCCCACGACTTCAGGAGTGACCATGACCGGCTCTTCCGCCCGGGGAATCACGACGGTGCTGCATCCCGTGTCCGACCTGGCGAAGGCCAAGGCGGTCTACGCGGCCCTGCTCGGTGTCCCACCGGAGAGTGACTCGTCCTACTACGTCGGTTTCGAGGTCGGGGGTCAGCACATCGGGCTGGTGCCGGGCGGTGGGCCGCAGGGTATGACCTCGCCGGTGGCCTACTGGCACGTGAACGACATCGAGGCGAAGCTGGCCGAGGTGACCGCCGCCGGTGCCGTCGTGAAGGAGGCAGCGCACGACGTCGGTGGCGGCCGCCTGGTGGCCACCGTCACAGACCCCGACGGCAACGTCCTCGGGCTGCTTCAGGACCGATGAGTGCCGGCTCCTCGCTCCCGCGGGCTACATGGTTCGCGTGAGCGAGCGGCGCTGACCCGTCGGCGAACATCGAACACGGCTCGGGATCTTTGCCGGTGACGAACCCACGCCTGCCACATCCGCGGCGTGATGGCCACCGACCGGACGACAAGCCCATTTTCGCGAAGGAGACTGCTATGACCTCCATCCCCTTTGTCACCCTCGAAGTCCCCGACCCCACGGTCGCAGACGACTTCTACGCCACCGCTTTCGGTGTGGGAACCCACGTACGCGCACGCGCCTCGCAGGCACCGACGACCGGCTTTCGTGGGTTCGCCATGTCGCTCGTGGTGTCCCAGC
This sequence comes from Nonomuraea sp. NPDC049152, assembly GCF_040648355.1. Taxonomy (NCBI): domain Bacteria; kingdom Bacillati; phylum Actinomycetota; class Actinomycetes; order Streptosporangiales; family Streptosporangiaceae; genus Nonomuraea; species Nonomuraea sp. NPDC049152. The sequence goes on from NZ_JBEZDO010000006.1 coordinate 143,159, forward strand.
CGAGCACCGTGGACAGCCTCTTCGGCACCGCCCTCGACGCCGGCGCGACGACACTGAAGCCAGCCACGAAGGGGTTCTGGGGCTACGGCGGTGTCCTACTGGACCCGTACGGCACGATCTGGAAGATCGCGTCGTCGTCGAAGAAGGACACCGGCCCGGTCACCCGGCAAATCGACGACATCGTGCTCCTGCTGGGAGTCGCTGACGTCGCCGCGACCAAACGGTTCTACGTCGAGCGTGGCCTGCCGGTGGCCAAGAGCTTTGGCCGCAAGTACGTCGAGTTCGCCGCCTCGCCCGTCAAGCTGGCGCTCTACGGGCGCCGTACCGCTGCCAAGGACGCCGGCGTCTCCCCGGACGGCACCGGATCACACCGGATCGTCATCGGCAGCGATGCCGGAACCTCCACCGACCCGGACGGGTTCGAGTGGGAGGCCGCCTCGGCCTCACGCGAGCAGCACGGTCACCTCATCGCGCATGCCGGCGAAGCCGAGGTCGTCCTGTAACTTACAGCGGCCGGACGGCAATCGCGATCGCCGCCCGGCTCTCGCAGGCCTGACGCCACGCACCGGTGGCACCGACCCAGGCACAGGGCCACAAAGTCCCTTCTCAAGATCCACCACAACAAGATCCTCAAGGATGAATCTGCCATGAGCAACACCGAAAGCAACACGTACGAGGGATTCACGGCCGAGGAGCGGGCCGCGATGAAGGACCGCGCCCAAGAGGGGAAGACGGCTGTGCGCCGCAGCTCGCGCGCGGACAAGGCGGCGGAGGCGGAGCGGGAGGTGCTCGCGAAGATCGCCGAGATGCAGGACTCCGACCGGGTCATGGCCGAGCGCGTCCATGCCGTCATCACGGCCAGCGCCCCGGTCCTTGCGCCGAAGCTCTGGTATGGGATGCCCGCCTACGCGCTGGACGGCAAAATCGTCTGCCACTTCCAGAGCGCGGAGAAGTTCAAGACGCGCTACGCGACGCTCGGGTTCAGTGACCAGGCGAAGCTGGACGAGGGCACGATGTGGCCGGCCGCATTCGCTCTGACCGAGGTGACGGGCGAAGTGGAGGCACAAATCAGCGCGCTGGTGAAGCAGGCGGTGAGCTGAGGCGTGCCCGGTGAACGGGCTGGGCCTGTGGCTTTTTTACATGCTCGGCGGCTCCCCGCGGTGGGCGGGTTCTTCACGCTGACGGGGGAGGATCTGGGTTCATCGACAACTTGAGGCGGGGCGGGGCGGGGCGGGGCGCGCCTGGGGCTGGCGGTTCAGCTGTGCACGTTGCCATGGCTGGGGTTCGTACCGGACGACATCCGGTCGGTGCCGCGGGCGGCGGTACAGCGACTGGCGAACCCATGGAGGTCACCGTGGCGATCCGAGGGCTCGTGGGGAGTCCCGGGCTGGAGGCCGAGGTCGTCGTGCAGCGACGCGGCGAGCTCGCCGAGGGTGAGGCCAGAGTCCTGTTCCTGCTCCGCTGGTCTGAGCAGACAATCGAGTGACCCGGAACAGAACAGCGCCTCGATCGCGAAGTGATGTTCGGCGAGCTCGCTGGACACCCCACCCGGCTCTGCCTGCGTGCTGACGTCTCCAGCAGGAGATGAAGGACGAGCCCACCCGCCGCACAGGGTCAGCGGCTCGTAGCCGGACCCGGATTCGTCACGCCCGTGGGACGGGCTCGCCCCCGCCACCAGTGCTTCTGGCCCACCGCGCGATACCCCACAGCCGGTCATCGCGTGATCGTTCCGGGGACGCGCCGGTTGGCGATCCCGAAGCCGTGGGGGATGCCTGCCCGAGGAGATGGTTCGTGAGCCCGACGGCCGCAGCTAGGTGTCTCATACCTGAAAACGTAGAGAACATCTGGCTCAGGGATATAGTCCAGATCTATGGAGGATCAGTGGTCCAGATGGGGATTGGATCTCCACGTTCATCTCCGGCCCGGCGCAGGGCATGGCCTGCGGGCCGGGCTCGAACACGCCTTGCGTGACGCCGTGCGAAGTGGCCGGCTCCCGTCGGGAACACGGCTGCCCTCGTCGCGGGCGCTCGCTCGTGATCTCGGGATCGCACGCGGCACCGTCACCCAAGCCCTGGACCAACTCGTCGCCGAGGGATATCTGGAGTCGAAGCCGCGGTCGGGCATTCGCGTCGCTCCTCAGCCCACCGCCGCCCCGCCCGTGGAGACCGCACAGCCGCCGCATACCACCCTGAGGCCCGTGCGGGGGATCGATCTCCGGTCCGGCTTTCCCGACCTTGCCGCGTTCCCGCGACGCGAGTGGCTCGCCGCCACCCGGCACATCATGCAGACCGCCCCCAACACCGCATTCGGCTACCGAGAGCGAACGGGCATCATCGAGCTCCGGCAGGCGCTGGCCGAATACCTCGGCCGGGCCCGCGGCGTCAGCACCACGCCCGCCCACATCGTGGTATGTGCCGGCTATGCCCATGCGCTGCGACTGGTGTGCCAGGTCCTCCGACACCTCGTCGGCTCTGCGGGCGCGCTCGCCTTCGAAGACCCGACCGAGCCCGACTACCCCGCGCTCGCCGAGCAGATGGGACACCGGGCGCGTCGCATCCCCATCGACCGGGACGGGCTGATCGTCGAGGAGCTCACGAACGAAACCGCCGTCGTCGTCACTCCCGCCCATCAGTACCCGCTCGGGGTCACGCTGAGCCCTGCCCGGCGCGTCGAGCTGGTGTCGTGGGCCAGGCGAGCCGGCGGATTCATCATGGAGGACGACTATGACGGCGAGTTCCGTTACGATCGCCAACCTGTCGGCGCGCTCCAAGGTATGGCTCCCGACCGGGTCATCTACGTCGGAACCGCCAGCAAGACCATCGCTCCTGGCCTGCGTCTGGCCTGGCTCGTCCTGCCCAGCAGCCTCCTCGCCCCGCTGCGGGAGGCAACGCGCTGGGACGAGTCCTCCGTCAACGTCATCGACCAGCTCGTGCTCGCGCGGCTCATACAGACCGGCGAACTCGACCGGCACGTGCGCCGCTGCCGAGCCCGCTACCGTCGGCGACGGGATCTTCTCGGCGAGGCCGTCAACCGGCATCTGCCGCACGGACGGCTCTCCGGCATCGCCGCCGGCCTGCACGCTGTCCTCCGCCTCCCCGCCGATTCGGACCACGAGGCCCCGCTTCTCGGCTTTCTGGCCGAACGCGGCATCCATGTCGAAGGCATCTCGCCCTTCTACCACCGGCCGCAGGAGGCCCCACTCGCCATCGTCATCGGCTACGCGACCCCAGCCGAACACGCCTATAGCAGCGCCCTCAGCGCACTCGTCAGGGCTCTGCGGGAACGCATGTAGCAAGCAACGCGACCTGCGGAAACGCCCCCGACCAGCGCGCCGAGGGTGACCGGCATTCCGGCGCGTTGCGCAATGCCTTCAATCGGATGCTCGGCTGCCTGTTCCGCTGCGTGCAGAACCGCACGCCTTACGACGAGCGGGTCGCTTTCCTGCCCTGGGACGTCCAGCCGAGATCGGGGGTGGTGACGCCGGACACCGCCCGCGCCCGCGCGCCCAGGACTCGGCGGCGTCCACCAGAGCGCGTCCGACACCCATGCCCTCCACCTCGGCGGAGACGACGAGCTCGCCGATGTAGGCGTCCACCTGGCCGGTGAAGTGCCGACGGGTGGTCACGGTGACAAAGCCGGCGACGCAGCCCTGGCGGACTGCCACGAGCACCCCGTGATCATCACTATCGCTCTCCTCCAGGGAACCGGTGACCCAGCCGCGCACAGCCACGGCCACGGCATCGGCATCCCGCCAGGCCGCGACTCCTTCGGTCAGGCGTGGGGCCAGCGTGACGATGGCATCGCGATCCTCGTCTCGGTAGGGCCGGATCGCAACAGAAGCCTGTTCACCATTCATGATCGGCAGTCTGGCACCGGACTCCCTCGTGAAAAAACAGTCGACGGCCCCATGGATGTCGAGATCGGGGTTGACGCCTGATTCAGATCGGATGTCTGTGGGCCGACGGTGTCCACATCAACGTTCGGCTGGACGAGCACCGTTTGTGCCTGCTGGTGAACGCCGTTGGATCCTGGACAGTAGCCGCAGCCTGGGCAAGGGCTCGCTGTGGACGGGCCTGAACGGCCCCGAGCCGGTTTGGATGCAGATGATCGTCCTGGACGGGCCCACCCGCCGCTAGGAGCCCAAGCGACTGCGGCTGCGCCTGTTCGATGTCGCCGGGCGCCTGGTCCGCGGCGGGCGGCGGTTACGGCTGCGCGGGTGACGTGTTCGTGTGACTCACCCGTGAAGCCATTGGGACGTTCGGTAGATCGCCGTTGCGAGGATGCCGGCCGTGACGAAGCCGGCTGCGGCGCCTGCGACGGCACCGCCCAAGCCCGCCCACGCCCAGCCAATCAACGCCCACGCTCCGGGAACGACCACGAACGAGGCGAACCCCGCCACGTGTTCGGCCCATGAGCCGAACACGCCGACACGAGAGCGTGCCGATCTCGGCGCCTGCTGTGACACCGGGACCCTCCTCCCGCCTGCCCAACGTGACCGTTTCAAGGCCAATCGGGCAAGTCAAGGAAAGTAAGGCGACCCGAACCCCAAGACGACCCACCAGGGGAGAAGCTCAGCGCGCAGGCGATCCCGCGAACCTCATGATCTCAACCGGGCATGAACGCCGAGCAGGACATCGATCATCAGGAAGACAGCCAGCGAGATCCCCATCAGAGGCAGGAACCAGCCGACGGCCACGGAGAGCAGGAACAGCGGCACCAGGACGGCCCTGTGCACCTTCCGCCATCCGCCGCGCGGGTACGGCTTGCCGAAGCCGCGGGTCGGGCGGCGCTGCCACCACATGCGGTAGCCGAGCACGATGAGCGTGATCACGCCGCTGGCGAGGAGGGCCAGCAGGAGCTGGTTGGCCAGGCCGAACAGCAGGCCCATGTGACCGTCGATGCCCCACCTGGTGAGCTTGGCCGCGAGAGGATAGTCGGCGAAGCGCAGTTCGGCGCTCACCTGGCCGGTGGTGGCGTCGACGGCCACCTGGTCCAGACGTTGGGGGACGCTCTTGTCGATCTCCTTGACGAGGTAGGGAGCGCCTGCCTCGGCGGGCCAGACGATCTCCAGCGGGCCCGACAGGCCCTTGCCTGCCGCGGCCCGGGCGACCCGGTCCACGTCCGCACGTGAACCGCCGTGCTGGTGGCCGCCGCTTGCGGAGTGGGCGGCGTGGTCGCCGGAGGAGGTGGAGATCGTGGGAGTGGTCCAGCCGAGCGCGGCGCGAAGCCCGTCGACGTTCTCTCCGGCGTACTTCGACCACGTCAAGCCGGTGGCGGAGAGGAAGAGCAGGCCCACCACCGCCCACAGGCCCACCGACCCGTGCCAGGACAGGCGGCGGCGTGCTCCGGCAAGCGAGCGATCGGGAGCGATGAGTCCGCGCAGGCGGCGGTTGCGGCGGCGCCTGGTGATCCACAGAACCAAGCCGCCCAGGGCGACGATCCACAGCCAGCTGGCCGCCAGCTCGCTGTAGATCCGGCCCGGTTCGCCCAGGTGCAGGTGACGGTGCAAGCCGGAGATCCAGGCGCGGACAGGGAGCGCGCCCGAGCTGCCGTAGCTGTCCAGCATGCCGCGCACCTGGCCGGTGTACGGGTCGACGAAGACCGCCAGCTGGGTGCTTTCCGGCAGTCCTGGCACGTCCATCAGCACCCGCGTGGTGGAGTCGCGCTCGTCCGCCGGCCGTACCGCTGTGACCTTGCCGTCCGGGCGGGCCGTCCGCGCGGCGGCGACCTGCTGGGTGAGCGGCAGCCTGGACTCGCCCACCGGAGTGGTGAGTTCGTGCCGGTAGACGACCTGCTCGATCTGGAAGGACGCCGCGTACAGGAGGCCGGTGGTGGCGGCGACGAGGAGGAAGGGAGCGATGAGGATCCCGGCGTAGAAGTGCAACCGCAGGACCAGAGGCTTGAGGGCGGTCCACGCGGTCGCTCGTCCGGGCGACTGCTCAGGGTCGGCGACAGGGCGCACGTCGGTAGAAGTCAAGGGGGATCTCCGTTCAGGGGGACGCGCACATCGACAGGTACGCGCCACCTCGAGTGGGGGTTCAGCCACGCAACGGCGTGGCGGGAGACGGGCGCGACGGCAGAGGCCGGCCGCGGCCCGCGGGTCGGGCTACAGCCCGATCAGAGAACGGAGACAAGCGTGGGAGGACCGCGCCGGCTGACGCCGGAGCCGAGCAGGAGGCGCCGCAGCCGCTCCGTCTCGTGCTCCACCCGAGGACGGCGCGGCAGGCGGGATTCGACCGGCGCACTCGCGAGGATGAGCAATCCTGCCCAGAGCGCACCGAGCGACGTGACGGCCAGGCGCAGGATGGTGGCCAGGGCCGTATCGCCTCGATCCAGCCACCAGGACGACATGACGGCGACGGCGACGTGGACCAGGAGCATGCTCAGGCCACTGCCGTCGTGGGCGTGGTCGAGCGAGGCAGGCGGCAGGGTCTCGGCACCGGCGGTGAACAGGTGGTGCATGCCGTACTGCGCGGCGAAGCACGCTGCGAGCAGTGTGCCCATGCCTCGCTGACGCCGGCCGAGGAGGAAAGCTCCGGCCCAGGTCAGCGTCACTGCCCCGGCCAGGATGCCCGGCCGTACGGCGGTGCCCCCGGCCAGCACGTGGAGGGCCGCCGACACCAGCACGCAGACCACGGCGAACGCCGTGGCACGCAAAGCGCGCAGAAGAGGCCGACCGACATGCACCCGCATATGCTGCCATGCGCGCGGCCCTGGACACCACGTCCAGGGAAGGTAACACCACCGGGTACGTGTCTGGGCAGGCTGCCGAAGGCCGTTTACGGTCGAGGCCATGTGTGATCTGAATCCTCAGGAAAGCCGGGACATCATCCAAGCTCTGGAGGAGCTGCACACGCTGACAGGCCAGGCGATGCGACACGCGACCTCCATCGAGGACACGGCCTATATGGATCACGAGGGGTTGGCGGCGGTGCTCACCTCGCTGCGCGATCGAACCCAGACGACATTGCACTGGGTGAAGGACAGGCCGCAGCAGCACGCTACGCATGCAGGCCACTAGAGCCGGGTCAGCGTGGCGGATGGGGCGGCCTCCGCGTGAGCCGCGTTTCTTGCGGTTGGCCGCCTGATCGCTCCCTTCTGGGATGACCGCCCGGATACCACGACTGCGCAGTCAGGCGCGGTTGCCCCGGGAGTACGACAAGCCGTACTCCCGGGGCACACGCGCCACGGGCCGAACCGGCGGGCGGCCGGCGCGGGTAGCAGGGTGAGGGCGAAGACGAGCAGGGCGCCGGTGCGCCGGATGTCCTGCGATCGCCAGCGCGATCACCACCGGCAACAGCGTCAGCCGCTCCTCCGCGACGCAGGAAACGACGCGGGAACACAGTGCCGGCTCCCTGTCGTGCAGGCCTCGGCGCTCGCGGTGGCAGGCCGAGGCCCGAACGGCCGGTTGTCGGTCGCGTGCCCGGGACGTTCATGGGAGTCAGGCATCATGCGTGGGTAGACGCGGAGTGCGAAAGCAGGGTCCGCGTCGCGGGCACTCAGCCCGTTCCCTGGCCGAGACGCCGCCGACCTGTTTCAGCAGCCGATCGGCACGTCCACCGTGACGGACGCCGGGCCCTGGAAACCAGGCCGGCCGGGACCCGCCGGGCCCTGCGACAGCTTGACCTCGGCGCGCACCGTCGATCCGCAGGGTGCGGCCGCGGTGACGCCCTCGACGGTCACGGTGTTGTTCCAGATGCTCACCGACTGCCGCCGAGAGCCGAGGAAGAGGCCACCGACGATCTGGCCGGACACCTCCACCTCTGCGCGCTGCGGGGTGATGACTCCGCCGGGCCCCGGCTCCGCGATGCCGGGGGCGCCGACGGTGCCGTAGAACCGCGCCTGGGTGCCGGTGACATCCACGCAGGCCTTGGTGCGCAGGCCCGAGATCAGGATGCTGTCACTGCAGGTGGTCGTGGTCGTGGCGGCGGATGCCGGGCTGCTCACCGCGAGCGCCCCCGCCATCGCCACACCTGCGGCGAGTACTGCGGCTCCACGCTTGACGATCTGCTTCAACGAGTTCCCCTTTGATGACCGAGCGCGCGGCCCCGTGCCACGCGCCTGACATTTGTAATATGTCACACGTGACATGACTTAACAGTGATCACCAAGGAAACTGCACGAGAATCACATGGAAAGTTTGGAACGTTCAAATCGGACAGTCCGCAATAGGGGAAAGGGATGGGCGGACATGGGTCCGGTGCGGTTCGGGCGCGAAAATCGCGCCCGAACCGCACCGGGGAGTGAGGAGGAATCAGTATTCGGTGGTGACGGTCACGCCGCTGAAGTCGGTGACACCGTAGAGGCTGAGATGGTTCCAGCCGTTGGGGTTGAGATCGGTGACGGTCAGCGTCTCGCTGTTACCGGAATTGGTGGATTTCGCGGTGTAGGAGTTGGTCGTCGCCCAGTTGTTCTTGTTGAAGTAGAGGTCGGCGTTGCCTGTACCGCCGGACGCGGTGATTTTGAGTTGCGTAGTGCCCTGGGGAAGCCAGATGTAGAAGTAGGCGTAGTTCTGCACGGTGTGTGAGGCGTTGGCGCGCTTGCAGTTCTTGCCCATGGCGCGGATGTCCTGGCCTGGGCAGTCCGGCAGGACGGGCGCGGACGCGCATTCGCCCGCGGCGCAGGCGGTCAACCAGGCTTCCCAGTCGGCGTCGTGGTCGAGTGAGGCGAGGTAGGTCCGGGCGGCGTTCCAATTGCCCGTGCGGTAGTTGCCGAGCAGTGTGCCGACCTCGGCCCGCTGCCTTTCGAACATGTAGCGGACCGCGAGGTAGCCCCAGGTGTAGATGCGCGTCTCGCCCTGGCCGTAGACTGTGTCGAACAGCTGACTGAGCTTGTAGGTGTGCTTGCCTGCCTCGGTGTAGGCGGTGGTGTTGGGCCGGTTCTGGTAGGACCAGGACACGTATTCGGCCAGGCCCTCACTCCACCAGACCGTCGGCGTCGTCGACCCGGCGCCGAAGTCGCCGTACATGTCGTACCGGCCGTCGAGGTAGTGGGTGTACTCGTGGTTGAGGTTCCAGATCTCGAAGGCCGGGCGCACCCAGGTGGCCTCGTAGGCGATGAACCGGGGCTGGTTGCCCGCTGCCGAGGGATCGCCCTCCAGATACATGCCGCCGTTGTTGGTGTCGATGCCGTAGATCGCGCCCGCGTAGGTCTGGTAGTCGGCGGGGGAGTCGAAGACGACCACTTCGAGGGTGGTGTTGTTGTCGTCGGCCACCGGCCGGCCGCCGGAAGCGACGAGGTTGTGGAAGTAGGCGTCCTGGTTCCGCAGGCTGGCGCAGGACGCGGAGAGCTGCTCGGCGTTGATCTCCTGGGCCAGGACGCGGAGGCTGGGGCTGCAGGTGTGACTGACCGGCAGCGCGGCCGCCTTCAGCCGGTTCGCCAGGTCGCAGACGCCGTAGGAGGAGCAGTTCGCCCGGTCGTAGAAGTCGGCCATCTCGGCGAGACCGACCCAGAGCGGCGCCGTCGTGCCGGTGATGGAGGTCTGGTCCAGCAGAGACTTGACCTTCGGCCGGACCGTGTCCCGCAGGGTGGTGTGTTGCAGGAAGCGGGCCAGTTCGCGGCCGGCGTTCCTGGTGAGGAAGGCCGAGCCGGTGCCGAGCAGGTCGAGATGACGGGACGCGAACGACTGGAGGGTGTCGAGCACGCTGGTGTCGGACTGCACGTTCGAGACGAACTCCGCGATCGAGTGCCCGCGGAACAGCACCGTGAAGACGGCGTTGACCGCGTTCCGCATCCACCAGAAATTGTCGTAGGAGCTGTCGTAGTCGTTGAGCAGCCGCTTGACGACGTCGAGGTAGCGGGCGTTCTGCCCGGCGCTGTCGATCAGGGTGACGGACTCGCTGAGGATCTCGCCGTTGATGTCGCTGACGTCGCGGGAGTGGCTGGAGGCGAAGAACGCGTCGAGGGCGGGCCTGATCGCGTCTCGCAGCACGTCGCCGTACGGGCCGACGTCCTGCTGGTGGTACCACTGCACGTAGTAACCGGCGCGCAGGTAGAGCACGAGCTGGGCGGTGCCGGCGCTGTTGTCGCCGGTGTAGGACAGCGCGTTGGTCCTGTAGGCGTTGGCCACGGTGACCATCTGCGCCTCCCGGAAGGCGCCCGCGGCATCGGTTCCCGTCAGGGTGAACAGCGTGTTGACGCAGCTCGTCGCGGACGCCTTGATGGCGGCGACCAGGGCGTCGCCGGTGTTGCCGGTGAAGTCGGACACGTCGCAGGTCTCGGCGACCGCGGACGCCAACTGGGCCGCAGTCTTGGCCTTCTGGCCGGTGTCGGACGGCCTCTTCTGGGTGATCTTCAAGGCGCCCGGGGTGTCGTAGTCTCGCCGTAACTCGTCTTTCGACGCGGGCAGGGGGGCGCGCTCCTCGATCGGGAGCGCGGTGTGCCGCTCGTGGGCCGGCAGGCCCAGATCTCTGCCGGTGACGTCGCGGGTGGGTGGCGGCTCGGTGGCCCTTGTCGTGGTCTTGAGGGTAGTCGTGGTGGAGGTCGTCTCGGCCGCGGAAGCCGTCGCGAGCACGGCTTGCGTGCTTGTTCCGAGTCCGAGCATCAAGGCGACCAGTGCCGCCTTCGCCGCGGATTGGCGTAAGAACGCTGTCTTTCGCACTGCCAGCTCCTGGGGGGTTTGGGAGCGGCGCGACCGGCCCCCGATTTCTCGGCCAGCCGCTGTTAGCTATATGACATGTAAAATGACACAACAGTCATACATGCGCAAGGCTCACGTTCATCCGCCGCAGCGGGCTTGCGCCAGGCCACGTCGTCGTCCCCAGCGAGGTCCGGGTCCGCCACGGGGTGTCGACGCGGCGGACCCGGGTGCTTCAGGAGGCCGGACCCACCTTGACAGTGGTCCGCAGGCCCTTGTTCGCTTCCTTGACCACGTCGATCCTGGTGTTGGTGTCGGGCGGGAGGACGCCCTGCTGGGGGTTGGTGCTGTACCAGTAGACGCCGGTGTGGTCGTTGAAGGAGGAAACCCCCGGCAGCGCGGGGAAGACCGTCTTCGCGCCGTCCTTGTGCAGCACCCACCGGTCGGTCGGGGTCAGCCCGAAGGGCGAGTCGAACACCTGGATCCGGCTGTTGGCGCTGGTGTAGTCCTTCCACAGCAGCGGCACGGCATGGGCGTCGATCGGCAGGATCATGCCCTCGCCGACGTGGTTGCGGGTGGCGTTGTCGGTGTAGGAGGTGTCCCACAGCCAGACGAGCAGGCCGTCCTGGTAGGGGTAGTGCTCGTAGATCTCCCGCCGCGCGGGGTCGTTGGAGAAGCCGGCGCTGTACGGACCGGTCTTGAGGTAGGCGCCGTAACCGGCATAGCGCCGGTTCTCGGCGATGTAGGCGCGCGGGTGGTCCTTCTTACCGATCTTCCCGGTACGGCTGAAGCCCACGGCGGTCCAGCCGTTGTCGCCGGTTTCGACGTCGTCCTGGACGACGCCGGTCATGGAGTCGATGAGGAAGCCGTTCTCGACGGTGTTGGTGTCGGTGAAGTAGCGGAACCGGAACTGGATCTTCTTGCCCGTGTAGGCGTCCAGGGGAAGGCTGAGGTCGGTCCAGCCGCTGCGCCCGGTGATCCCGGGGACGCCGTCGACGGAGGGAATCGGCTGCCCGCCGACGGTGCCGCCGATCGGTGTCCATAACTTGCCGTCCTCGGAGACCTCGGCGTAGAGATAGTCGAAGTCCTGCTCGATCTGGTACCAGACCTTGGCGTCGAGCTTGGCCGTCGTCAGCCCGGTGAGGTCGAGCTCGCGGGTGAGCGTCTCGTTGAGGTAGTCGCCCCTGCCGCTCCACCACTGGAAGGACCCCTGCGCGGGGTCGACCAACTCGGTGGTGATCGTGTGCGGCGGCAGGTCGACGACGACCGCCTGCGGATCGGCGGTGTTGTAGGAGCTCACCCCGAGGGTGTGGGTGGAGGCGGTGGCGGCCTTGGCCCTGTCGTGGCTGAGCCAGCCGAGCCGCAGCTTGCTCCACGCGTCCAGGTCCCCGGGGAACTCCCCGGTCTGCCCGTTCTTCTTGCCCAGGTAGGAGCCGCTCGACATGAGCGACCAGAACTCGACGCTGTTCGTTCCGCCGCCGTCGTACAGGTCGGGCAGGCCCAGGTCGTGGCCGTACTCGTGGGCGATCAGGCCGACGCCGCTGTTCTCGCCCGCGGTCAGGAACTTGCCGACCCAGATGCCGGTGTCGCCGATCTGGGTGCCGCCGCGCAGGTTGCCCGCGGGGCCCGTGCGCCCGCGCAGGTTCCAGTAGGCGTCGTGGTTGACCGCCCACAGCGCGTCGGCGCCCTGCGCGCCGCCGCCCCAGGTCTGGTCGACGCCGGCGTGGATCACCTGGAAACGGTCGATGTAGCCGTCGGGTTCGTCGAAGTTGCCGTCGAAGTCGTGGTCGTATCGGTCCCAGACGTCGAAGCTCTTGAGCTCCGCCGTGATGTCCTCGACGCTGCGGCCCTTGGCGCGTTCGGCGTCGTACCAGGCGTTGGCGGAGTCCTTGACGAAGTCGAACAGAGGCGTGTCGCAGTCCAGGCCACTGTCACAGCGGGGCGTGCCGTACCGGGACTCGTTGTAGGGCACCTTCACCCAGTCGGAGACGTGGCCGTCGAAGTCGTATCGACCCGAGGACTGCAGGCGGTAGAAGTTGCGCAGGGAGTTGGCGCCCTCGGCGTCGTTGAAGTAGATGTCCTGGTAGTAGGCCCGGTTGAAGTCCCGCTGCCAGAGGGTGTGGTTGTCGTAGCTTCGCTGCGGTCTCGGGATCTGGTTGTGCAGCGGTCCTGGCACGCCGCCGTAGCGGATCTGGCCGTTGTGCAGCGTCCGGTTGTCGATCTTGTCGCCGAACTCGGCGAGGACGGTGAAGACCTTGTCCTTGCGTTCGAGGGCCAGCTCGACGTACTGGTCGCCGATCTTCACCCGGCCGGAGGCTCGCGCGCTCACCCCGGGGCCCGAGAGCACCTGCTCCATGGCCTTGTCCCGCAGAGCACGTTCCTGCACGGCGATCGGGTTGCGGACGTCCTCCTGGTGACGTCCCTCGCCCGGCGGGGTGGCGGTGACCTTCGTCGAGGGGGTGGGCGCCGGTCTCGGATCGGCGGAGGCGAGTCCGGGCAGCGCCGAGGCGCCCAGGACCGTTCCGGCCAGCCCGATTGCGAGCATGGCGGTGAGCTTACGCACGCGGGGGGTTCCTTCCGTCATGGGCCGGATCTCCGGCCGCACCGGTCGCGCGTAATATGTCACATATTAGTAATGGGGCGATAGGGGTAATGTGAAGCAATCGCACCCGCTGACATCCGCAGGCTACGAGTCGATAACGCCACTTGCTAGTGCTATTTCACATTATTATGTTACGGGTCACTTCGATCGTTCGAGCGATCCACTGAGGTGACACATGGCTGGAACCAAGGGCGGCGGACGCATGCTCGCGCTCGCCACCACGCTCGTGCTCGGTCTCGCCGCCTGCTCCGGCGGGGGAAATGCGAGTAAGAACAACGCCGGGGGAGCCACGACCTCGGACCAGGGGCCGGTCAAGGGCGGAACCCTCTACGTCCTGTCCAATCAGGACTTCGTCCATCTCGATCCCACGCGCAACTGGACCATGCGGGACATGGGCTTCGGCACCCGGCTCCTGTATCGCACGCTGACCACATACAAGGCGGGCAGTGCGGAGATCGTGCCCGACCTGGCCACCGACCTCGGCACGCCGTCCGAGGGGGGCAAGGTCTGGAAGTTCACGCTTAAGGACGGCGTGAAATATGAGGATGGAACGCCCATAAAGGCGCAGGACGTCAAATATAACGTTGAACGTTCATTTTCTCCGGAGCTCCCCGGCGGTCCCAACTACGCGATCCTCTACCTCGCGGGAGGGGAGAAGTACAAGGGCCCGTTCAAGGGCGAGCACCTGTCCTCGATCGAGACCCCGGACGACAAGACGATTATCTTCAAGCTCAAACGCCCGGTGGCCGAATTCGGCCAGACGGTGACGCTGCCGACATTCGCGCCGGTGCCGCAGGCGCAGGACAAGGGCGTCGACTACGACAGCCGCCCCTTCTCCTCGGGTCCGTACAAGATCGAGAAGTACCAGCGCAAGGCGGAGCTGATCCTGGTCCGCAACGAGCACTGGGACCCCGCGACCGACGAGGTGCGCAAGGCCTATCCCGACAGGATCGTCGTCAAGCAGACGGTGGGCGGCGGGAGCATCGACACCCGGCTCATCGCCGACCAGGGTCCTGACCGCTCGGCGGTGGGCTACGTCGACGTCGCGCTCGCGAGCCTGCCCAAGGTCCTGTCCAACCCGCAGGTTCAGAAGCGGATGGTCAGCTCGGTGGACGGCTGCACGGGCATGCTGTACCTGAACACCTCGCGCGCCCCCTTCGACAACCCGAAGGTCCGCATGGCCGTGCAGTACGCCGTCGACAAGGAGGCGTTGCAGACGGCGTCGGGCGGCCCCCAGATCGCCGAGATCGCGGGCGCCATCCTGCCGCCCGGCCTCACCGGCGGCGTCAAGCGCGACATCTTAGGCATCCCGCCGACCGGAGACGTTGAGAAGGCCAAGTCCCTGCTCACCGAAGCCGGCGTCAGCGGCGGTCTGAAGATCAGACTGGTGACGTCCAACGGTGGCAAGCCGGGAGCGGAGGCACTCCAGACCGCCCTCAAGCGAGTCGGCATCGACATGCAGATCGACCTGGTCGAGGCCTCGGCCGTCGGCGGCATCACCAGTGACCCCACCAAGGCGCCGGACATCCAGATCGGTGGCTGGTGCCCCGACTACCCGTCGGGCTCGACCTTCCTGCCGATCATCTTCGACGGCCGCACGATCACCGAGAACTCCGGCGGCGGCAACAACTCCTTCTTCAAGGACAAGGAGGTCATGGCCAAGATCGATGAGATCAACGCGATGACCGACGCCGAGGCGGCGAACAAGGCGTGGCTCGGCCTCGAAGACCTGATCATGTCGAAGTCGCCCGCCGTGCCGTACCAGTGGGCCAAGCAGAACAACCTGTTCGGCTCCAACGTCGCGGGCGCCGTAGGCCACCCGATCTGGGAGGGCAACCCCGACCTCGGCGTGATCGGCCTGAAGAACCCCAGCCTTTCCCGGTAACGAGCTTCCCAGCAAGAGGACACGCATGAAGACTCCGCTCGACGCAGCGGAGACGGCCGGGGCGGCGCGTGACACCGCCACCCCGGCAGGGCGTTCCCCCTGGGGGCTCGTCCTTGACCGTCTCCGGACGAACCGCGCCGCGATGACCGGCCTCGGTATCGTGATCTTCTTCCTTGTCGTCGCACTGGCGGCCCCGCTGCTCACCGCGCTGAGCGGCTGGGATCCCGCCCAGCCCGACAAGACCGCCATCGACGCCAACCTCGCCGGGATCCCCAGAGGCGCACTGGGCGGGATCGGCGCCGAGCACTGGCTCGGCGTCGAGCCGGTCAGCGGCAGGGACATCTTCAGCCGGATCGTCCAGGGCGCCCGGGTATCCCTGTTCATCGCCTTCACCAGCGCGGCGGTCGTGATGGTGCTCGGCACGTTCTTCGGCATCGCGGCCGGCTATTTCGGCGGCTGGGTCGACACGGTGATCAGCCGGCTCACCGACCTGCTGATGTCCTTCCCCGGTCTCATCTTCATGATCGCCATCATGGCGGTGACCCCGGACGTCAACCGGATCGTCCTGCTCATCGCCGTGATCGGTTTCTTCAGCTGGCCCGGAATCGCGCGCATCGTCAGGGGCGAGACGCTCTCGGTCAAGCGACGGGAGTTCGTGGACGCGGCGAGGACCAGCGGCGCCCGCGATCACAGGATTTTGCTGAAGGAGATCCTGCCCAACGTCTCCGGACCGATCATCGCCTACGCCACGCTGCTCGTCCCCGGGCTGATCAGCGCCGAGGCGGCGCTCTCGTTCCTCGGTATCGGCATCAGGCCGCCGACGCCCTCGTGGGGGGAGATGCTCTCCAACGCGGTGACGTACTACCAGGTCGACCCGATGTACTTCGTCATCCCCAGCCTGTGCCTGTTCCTCGTCGTCTTGGGGTTCAGCCTGCTCGGTGACGGGCTCAGGGACGCCATCGATCCCAAGGGCGCCCGCAAATGATCATTTACCTCGCGCGCCGGCTGGCCGCGGTCGCCGGCGTCCTGCTGGTGATCTGCGCGGTGACCTTCGCCATCTTCTACCTGCTGCCCACCGACCCGGCCGTCACCGCCTGCGGCAAGAGTTGCTCGCCCGAGCGGATCGCCGAGATCCGCAACCAGATGGGCCTGGACCGGCCGCTTCCCACCCAGTTCTTCGACTACGTGACCGGTATCTTCGCCGGGCGGACCCTGGGCACCGGCCAGTACGCGGTCGAATGCGGCTTCCCCTGCCTCGGCTACTCCTGGCAGAGCGGCCAGCCGGTCTGGGACCTCCTTCTGGAGAGCCTGCCCGTGACCTTCTCCCTGGCCGTCGGGGCCGCCACGCTCTGGATGATCGGCGGGCTGAGCGTCGGCGTCGTGTCGGCCCTGCGCAAGGACACCCTGCTGGACCGGACGCTGGTCGTGTCGACCGTCGCCGCGGCGGCCCTGCCCATCTACTTCGTCGGGCCGATGCTCCTCTACGTGGTGGTCCAGGGGCTGCAGCTGATGCCGTACCCGGGCTACACCCCGTTCGGCGAGGGCCCGCTGACCTGGGCGCAGAACCTGGTGCTCGCCTGGATCGCGCTGGCGATCCTGTCCGCCGCCATGTACGCCAGGCAGAGCCGCTCCTCCATGATCGAGACGATGGGCGAGCCGTACATCCGCACCGCCCGCTCCAAGGGCCTGCACGAGCGGACCGTCGTGGTCAAGCACGGGCTCAGGGCCGCGCTCACCCCTATCGTGACCATCTTCGGAATGGACCTCGGCGGACTGATGGGCGGCGCGATCATCACCGAGTCCATCTTCGGCCTGCCCGGCATCGGCAAGCTCACCGTGAACAGCATCACCGCCCAGGACCACCCGGTGGTGCTCGGCACGACGCTGCTCGCCGCGTTCTTCATCGTCATCGCCAACCTGGTCGTGGACCTGCTCTACGGCGTCGTGGACCCCAGGGTGAGACATGCTGCTTGAAATCAAGGGCCTCGGGGTGGCCTTCGGGGGCCTGCGGGCGGTCGAGAACGTCGGCTTCTCCCTGGACAAGGGCCACACGCTCGGCATCGTGGGCGAGTCAGGTTCCGGCAAGTCGGTAACCAGCCTCGCCATCATGGGCCTGCATCGGGAGGCCCAGGTCTCCGGGGAGATCCTCTTCGACGGGCAGCAGCTCGTAGGGGCGCCGCAGGAGACTCTCCGCAGGCTGCGGGGGCGCCGGATGGCGATGATCTTCCAGGATCCGCTGTCGTCGCTTCACCCTCACTACACCGTGGGCGAGCAGATCGCCGAGGCCTACCGGCTCCACTTCGGGGCCTCGCGCCGGGCCGCCAGGATCCGCGCGGTTGAGATGCTCGCCGAGGTCGGCATCGCCTCGCCGAAGGACCGGGTGGGGGATTACCCCCATCAGTTCTCCGGGGGCATGCGCCAGCGCGTGATGATCGCGATGGCCCTGGCCTGCGAGCCGGACCTGCTCATCGCGGACGAGCCGACGACGGCACTCGACGTGACCGTGCAGGCCCAGATCCTCGAACTGATCAAGAAGATCCAGGACGACCGCGGGCTCGCGGTCGTCCTGATCACCCACGACCTCGGCGTGGTGGCGCGGGTCACCGACGAGGTGCTGGTCATGTACGGCGGGCGCGTCGCCGAGCAGGCCTCCGCCGACGAGATCTTCGACAGCTCCCGGCACCCCTACACCCGTGGCCTCCTCGACTCGCTGCCCCGCCTGGACGAAGACGACGACACGCCCATGCGCACGATCCCCGGTTCCCCGCCGTCGTTGCTGGCGCCGCCGCCCGGCTGCCCCTTCCATCCCCGGTGCCCGCAGCGTATGGAGGTCTGCGAGCGGGACCTGCCGCTCCTCACCAAGACCTCTCCCGGTCACCTCGCCGCCTGTCACCTTGGGAGCCCCTGATGGACGACCTGCTGCGGGTATCCGACCTGCGCATGAGCTTTCCCCTAAAGATCCCCTTCGCCCGCCGCCGCGGCCGCGCGGTACGGGCGGTCGACGGGGTGTCCTTCGAGGTACGGCAGGGCGAGACGCTCGGCCTGGTCGGGGAGTCGGGGTGCGGCAAGTCCACGACAGGCCGCATGATCGTCCGGCTGCTGGAACCCACCGCCGGCTCGATCACCTTCGAGGGCAGGGACATCACCCACGTGAGCCAGGGGGAGATGCGCCCGCTCCGCCGCGACCTTCAGATGATTTTTCAAGATCCGTATTCGTCGCTGAACCCCAGGCAGACCGTCGGACAGATCATCGCGAACCCGCTGGTCGTCCAGGGCGTCTCAGGGGTTCGCGCGAAGGTGAAGGAGCTGCTGGACCTGGTCGGCCTGATCCCCGAGCACATCGACCGCTACCCGCACGAGTTCTCCGGAGGCCAGGCCCAGCGCATCGGCATCGCGCGGGCCCTGGCCACCCGGCCCAAGCTGGTCATCGCCGACGAGCCGGTGTCGGCGCTGGACGTCTCCGTACAGGCGCAGATCGTCAACCTCATGGAGGAGCTTCAGCGCGAACTCGGGCTGACCTACGTCTTCATCGCTCACGATCTGTCCGTCGTGCGACGCGTCAGCGATCGGGTCGCGGTGATGTATCTGGGCCGGATCGTGGAGATAGGGGACAAGCACGAGGTCTACCGGCATCCCGCTCATCCTTATACGCAGGCCCTGCTCTCGGCCGTGCCCGTGCCCGATCCGAAGATCGAGCGCAAGAGGGAGCGCATCGTGCTGCGCGGAGATCTGCCCTCTCCGGCGAACCCGCCCGCCGGCTGTACGTTTCATCCCCGTTGCCCGAAGGCCGCCCCGCTGTGCGCGCAGGAGAGTCCGGTGCTGCGGATCCACGCGAAACGGCAGGTGGCCTGTCACTTTCCCGATTGAGCCGGGGCGTGATCCCGGGCGGCGCTACGCCTGGACCCGCTCGGTTCCGTGCTGATGGTCGCGGAGCCGGCGGGTGCCGGGTCGGTGCCCCCGGCGCATGGAACAGTCACCCAGCGGGCGCCGGCGACATGGCTGGTGACGGGCATGAGGCCCGTACCGCTATCTCACCGTGATTCCTCTGGCTCGGAGTACGGCGACGGTGGAGTCCGGGAGCCCCGGACACCCCTGTATCGACACCTTCGCACACGCGGGAAGGTCGGGGATCTCGCCGAGATCGACCAGGGAGGGGCAGTGATAAAGGCTGAGGGACCGCCAGGACGGCAGGTCGGGCGCGCCGAGGGTCCGCAGGTTCGGGCAACTCGCGATGACCAGCCTCTCCACGTACGGCAGGCCGGGAAGGGGCGTCAGGTCGGTGAGCTGGTTCAGCCCGTGAAGGGTCAGTTGGCGCAGCGCGGGCATCTGGGCCAGGGCGGAGAAGTCCTGTATGCGGTGAGTGAAGGCCAGGTCGACGTTTTTGAGCGATGGATGCCCTTCAAGCCCCTCCAACGAGGTGAGCCTGTTGGGCTCGGTGATGATGATGTCGGTCACCGCGGGCAGCCGCGACAGGGGGCGCAGATCGGGTAGGGGCAGGACGGAAGGCCGAGGCCGGTCAGGTGGGGGTGGTGGCCGAGGTCGTCGAGACCCTTCAGGTTCGTGCAGCCAGTGAGCCACAGCTCGGCCAGCCGGCTCAGCCCTGACAGGGGGCTGACGCTCTGAAGCGACCGGCAGTACTGCAGGTTGAGGTATTCCAGCTCGGGGAGGGCCCCGGTGATGCCGTCCAGGTGCGCCACCGCTGTCTTCTCGAGGTCCAGACGGCGCAGCCCGCAAGCCGCCATCAGCGGGGAGATGTCGGAGACCTGGCGGCAGCCGCTCAAGTTGACGCTTCTCAACGCGGCGCACTGAGAGAGCGGCTTCAGGTCGGTGACTGCTACGCAGGGGCCAGGACGACTTCGGCGAAGCCGCCAGGGTCTTCGGTCTCCGCCCAGAGCCTGAGGAGCTTGTCGGTGGAGGGCAGCGCGATCTCGGCGAACTGGGAGGCCAGTTCGAGCGCCTGGCGCACGCTACCGCCGGGCGGCGGATGAAGGACGAGCTCCCGGACGGCCTTCCACGCCCGCGCGGGCGAGGCGGTTGCCACCTTCGGACGCAGTAAGGCCAGTCGGGGTTCCTCGGCTCGCTGCGGAGACGTCATGCTGTGGCATCCTAAGCCCCAGCTCCCGCTGAGCGATCAACGAACTGAGCATCCCATGGATCTTCGCGCAAGCCTGGTCATGTGCTCAGCATGGTGAGGATGTGCGGCCAAGCCGCGGCTCCCAAGGCCGCGTCGGCATGGGGTGAGCCGCCATACAGATAGGACGGCGACTGCTGCGCAGGAGACTCGCCCGGGAAACGGGGCCGGTGTCCTGCCGACGGATGGCTGACGATGTGGACGTGGCGGCGCTCGGCGAGAGCCTCGGCGAACCTGAGAGACGGCCACATCTGATCGTCTCCACCGGACACGAGCATGACTTCGGCGCGGGTCCGTTCCAGTGGGATGGCGGCCTCGGGAGGGGCGGCGGCGAGACCGCGTTCATAGAACGCGCGGAAGGACGTGGGCGGCCCTTCCGCAGGCCATTCGGCGGGATAGGAGGCGAACGGGAGCGGCTGGCCCTGCCACATCCAGGACGACCGGTAGGGTTCTGTCACGCCATCGAGTCCGGGCCCGACATTGGCCCAGACGACAGACGAGGGTGACAGGGCGATCGCAGCCTCCACTCGCGGCTCGACGCACGCCAGCATCAACGCTGCTTCCGCGCCCTTGGACACCCCCAGCACGGCCAAGCGCGACACACCTGTCCCAGCCAGCAGGTCGAGCGCGGACACGAACGTCTCCAGCGGTACCTCGCAGATCCCCGGCGGCTGACCTGGCCCGCCGAACCACCGGATGGACATCGCGGTCATGCCGTGCGCCGACAAGAGATCACAACGCCCCGGGTCGATCCGGCCGCTGGATCCGGTCAGCACGAGCACCCCGACCTCGGCGCTGTCGGAAACAGCTAGGTACTTCTCCACCTTGGGATTATGGCCAACTCATCAGTCAGCTGTCCCAGGGGCCCGGGGGCAGCTCGCGCGGACACCGCCGTATCGATGCGTTACGCGCCCATGCGGCCGGTGGGCAGGTCCCGGAGGCGACGGAGCGGGCTGGCCAGCAGGATCAATCCGCTCAGCGCGAAGATCCCCAGCATCACCCACAGGGCCGCCCGTACGGAGAGTGCGGTCGCCAGCGTGCCCGCCAGCATGGCGCCGAGTGGGATGGCACCGTAGTTGACCACCTGGACGCTGGTGGTCACCCGGCCCAGTACGTCGGTGGGCACGTACGTCTGCACGAAGCCAGAGAAGATCACGTTGCCTGCGACGATGCCCCCGATGATCGCGATGCCGGCCGCGACGAACGGCACCAGCCACACGCCGCGGTCAGCGCACGCGATCAGCAGGCCCAGCGGCACCAGTCCGGCCTTGCCCAGCAGGACGGCCCGCGCGCTGCCCAGCCGTGCCGCCATCGGGCGGGCGGAGAAGGCGCCGATGACACCGCCTACGCTGGTGGCCGCGATCAGCGCCCGTCACTGGCTTCCGCTCAGTGGGCGGCGGAGAGAGCTGCGGCGAGAGCCGCCTCGACGAGTAGATAGAAGACGGTGGGATAGAACCGTGACGGACGCTCGACGACCATGGAGACGATCCGTCCCGCGGCCATACCCGCGAGCGCCAGGGCGATGGTCGTTGTGACGCCGTCACGCAACCCGACGTCGTTCATGGCCAAGGCGAGTGCCACGGCCACGGCCAGACCGAAGCCGCCGTACACGGCTCGGACCTCGTTGCGGCCGTCGGCCGACAGCAGCGCCGTGCCGAAGGGGGCCACCAGCGAGGTGGGCCAGATCAGGCCATAGATCCCCATCCCAGCGAAGAAGACCATCACCACGCCGATGACCACTTGGCTCATGGGTTCCAGCATTACGGGAACAGCGGTCGGCCGTCGACGACCTCCCAGGTAGTGGCGGATGAGCGCGACGTGTGCCGCCCCCTTCGGGGTTGTCTCCCAAGCCGTTCGGTGGCCCCCACGATCCTGGACGCCACCCTGATATCCACGGGTGTCGGAGAACGAGAGCGCGCGGCCGAGCGTTCAGACGACGGCGACGACCTCGGCGTAGTGGCAGGCGGCCGGGTGGCCGTGACCGCGGTCGACCAGGTCGGGCGTCTGCTCGACGCAGGCGGTCCGCTCGGCCTCGGTGAGCTGTCCGAACTTCGGGCAGCGGGTGCGGAACCGGCAGCCGCTCGGCGGGTTGACGGGATTGGGCACGTCCCCGCCGATGACGATCCTCTCGCGTGCCCTGATCCGTTCACGCCGCGGGTCGGGCAGGGGGATGGCCGAGATGAGCGCCTGGGTGTACGGGTGGGCGGGCCGGTCGAACAGCGCGTCCCTGTCGCCGATCTCGACGACCCGGCCGAGGTACATCACGGCGACCCGGTGCGCGATGTGCCGGACCACCGACAGGTCGTGGGCGACGAAGAGGTACGCGAGACCCAGCTGCTCCTGCAGGTCTTCGAGCAGGTTCACCACGCCTGCCTGGATCGACACGTCGAGCGCCGACACCGGTTCGTCGAGCACGAGCAGTTCGGGCCGCATCGCAAGCGCCCTGGCGATGCCGACGCGCTGCCGCTGACCGCCGGAGAACTCGTGCGGGTACCGGTTCCCGTGTTCGGGGTTCAGCCCGACGGTGCCGAGCAGCTCCCTGACCCGGTCAGACCCGTCCTGGCCGTACGTGCCGTGGATGCGCAGCGGCTCCGCGATCGCGTTGCCGACCGTCATCCGCGGGTCGAGGGAGGCGTACGGGTCCTGGAACACGATCTGCATGCGTTGCCTCAGCCGGCGCATCCGCGTGGCGCCGATGGTGCCGAGGTCCTGGCCGTCGAAGAGCACCTGTCCGGACGTCGGTGGCTGCAGGTTGAGGACGGCACGTCCGGTGGTCGACTTCCCGCAGCCCGACTCTCCGACGAGCCCGAGGGTCTCGCCCCTGTGCAGATCGAACGACACGCCGCACACGGCGTGCACGTCCCCGGTCGTCCGCCGGAGCAGACCTTTGCCGCGCACCGGATAGTGCTTGACCAGGTTCCGCACGGACAGCAGCGGCTGCGGGCTCATCGTGCGCCTCCAGCGTTGTCGACCGAGGTCGGGGCGAAGACGTCCTCGGGCCGTCGACCCTCCAGGTCGGCGGAGAAGTGGCAGGCGGCCAGGTGGTCCGACGCGGAAGCGGACAGGTGGCCCGAGGGGGAAGCGGGCGGGGGGCCCGACGCGGAGGCGGTCAGCAGCTCCGGCTCGACCGTCTCGCAGATCTCCTGTCGCATCGGGCAACGTGGCGCGAACGGGCATCCCCGCGGCGGCTCGAGCAGGGACGGCGGCGACCCGGTGATCGGGACCAGCCGGTCACCCCTGCGGGCGTCGTCGAGCCGGGGAAGGCTGCCGATCAGGCCCAGCGTGTACGGCATCCGCGGTTCGTAGTAGATGTCGTCGACGCCTCCGAGTTCCACCGGCCGGCCGGCATACATGACGAGCACCCGGTCCGCCGTCCCCGCGACCACACCGAGGTCGTGGGTGATCAGCACCATGGCGGCGCCGGTCGCGGCCCGCGCGGTCTCCAGCGCCCGCAGCACCTGCGCCTGGACGGTGACGTCGAGCGCGGTGGTCGGCTCATCGGCGATGATGACGTCCGGGTCGTTGGCCATCGCGGTGGCGATGACCACTCGCTGGCGCATGCCGCCGGAGAACTCGTGCGGGTAGTCGCGGGCACGTTCCCTGGGCCGTGGGATCTGCATCATCGCCAGCAGTTCGACGGCGCGTTCGCGGGCCGCCGAGGCGCTGACGTCGTTGTGCGCCCGTACCGCCTCGGCGATCTGGTCGCCCACCGGGTGGACCGGGTTGAGTGAGGTCATCGGGTCCTGGAAGACCATCGCGATCCGGCCGCCGCGGATGGCCCGCATCGCCTTATCCGGCGCGCCGATCAGCTCCTGACCACGGAAGCGGACCGAGCCTCCGACCTTCGCCGAGGCCGGCAGCAGGCCCATCACCGCCATCGACGTGACGGACTTGCCCGAGCCTGACTCGCCCACGATGCCCAGCACCTCGCCTCTCCGCAGCTCGTAGCCGACCCCGCGGACCGCCCTGACCAGGCCGTCGTCGGTCGGGAACGACACGGTGAGGTTCTCGACCTCGAGCACGGTCTCGCGTCCGGTCATGCGCGCACCTTCCGCTGGGTCGGGTCGAAGGCGTCGCGCAGCCCGTCGCCGACGAAGTTGATGGTCAGGGCGATCACCACGATGAACGCGCCGGGGAAGTAGAAGAGCCAGGGCCGGGTGCTGACCGCGGTGTCGGCCTCGCTGACCAGCAGGCCGAGCGAGGTGTCGGGCGGCTGCACTCCCAGGCCGAGGAACGACAGGGCCGTCTCCACCAGGATGGCGGCGGCCACGAGGATCGTGACGTTGACGATGACGGGCCCGAACGCGTTGGGGATCAGGTGCCGGAAGATGATCCAGCGGTCGGTGGCGCCGAGCGCGCGGCTCGCCTCGACGTACTCCTTCTCCCGCAGCGACAGCACGACGCCACGCACCACGCGGGACACGTACGCCCACTGGAGGGCCGCGATGACGAGCGCGACGAACCACCAGGAGCCCGAGGTGGCGCGGGTCAGCACGGCGGCGACCGCCAGCAGCGGCAGCGTGAGGACCAGGTCGGCGAACCGCATCATCACGCTGTCGGTGATGCCGCGGTAGTAGCCGGAGAACGCGCCCCACAAGGTGCCCAGCAGCCCGGCCAGGAACGCGATGAGCAGGGCGATCTCGATCGACCGCTGGGTGCCGCGCAGCACCTGCGCGAACGTGTCGTGCCCGAGGTTGTCGGTGCCGAAGGGATGCTCGAGCGAGGGCGGGACCGAGGCCGCGGAGGTGATGTCGGCGTAGTCGTAGCGCCAGAGCGCGCCGCCGACGAAGGCGAGCAGGACGACGGCGACGAACAGCACCAGGCTGATCACCGCCGCCTTGTGCCGGAGGAAGCGGCGGAGCACCAGCTCGCCCTGACCGCGCTGCCGTACCACGACGGCTGCCGGCGGCTTCGACATGCGGCGGACCACCGCCTCGCTGTCGTCACTCATAGCGGATCCGGGGGTCGAGGAGGGCGTACAGCAGGTCGGCGATCAGGTTGAACACGATGACCGCGACGGCCACCACCAGCAGCCACGCGAGCACCGCGTAGGCGTCGCGCTGGTCGACCGAGGTGACGAGGAAGTCGCCGAGCCCTCGCCACTGGAAGACCGTCTCGATGATCACGGCGCCGGAGATCAGCGACGCGAAGTCGAGCGCGGTGACCGTGGTCATGGGGATCAGCGCCGTCCGCAGCGCATGCCGCACGACCACCCGTCGCCTGGAGAGTCCTTTGGCCCGGGCGAACAGGACGTAGTCGCTGTTCAGCACGTCGAGCATCGACGCACGCTGGAACCGGCTCCACGCGCCGAACGAGATCAGCGCCAGCGAGATCGTCGGCAGCACCATGTGGCCCGCCGTGTCGGCCAGCTGGGCCCAGGCACCACCCTCGACGACGACGGATCTCTCCCCGATCGTGTACACCACCTGGTCTCCGACGAGCTTGTTGAGCGAGATCCCGCCCTGCTTGAGCAGGACGGCGAACCAGAACGACGGCATCGACAGGAACAGGAACGCGGCGAACGTGAACCCGTAGTCGATCCCCGAGTACTGCTTCACCGCGCTGAGCACGCCCACCACGACGGCGAGCGCGAGCGCCAGGACGACGGCCACGGCGATCAACCGGACGGTGACGCCGAACCTGGTGACGATCTCGTGGCCGATGTCCAGGTTGGTCCGCACCGAAGGGCCGAAGTCACCCCGGACCACGCCGGTGATCCACGTCCAGTAGCGCTGCAACGGAGGCTCGTCCAGGTGTAGCCGCTGCGCCTCGACCGCTATCACCCCCGGCGACGGGGGCGGGTTGCGGCCCTTGAGGTTGGCGAGCGGGTCGCCGGACAGCGTCACGAGCAGGAAGACGACGAAGGTCGACGCCACGATCACCGGAATGGAGACCAGGAGGCGGCGGAAGGAGTAGGCGAGCACGATCGGATCACCGGCTCGCGCGGTGCCGGCCGCACGTGGAGGCCGACGCGCCGGAGGCGCCCCCGGGCCCGGAGTCCTTCGCCGCCCGGGTCACGCCGGTCAGGGACGCCTTCGACGGCATCCGTATCGTGGGTGTGCTCTCCATGGTCGACCTCCGCGTCGCCGTACCGGACCTCGTAGCCCAGTGCAGTCGTTCGTGCCCGCGGGCACTTCGTCGAAAGCGACGTAACCTCACCGAGGAGTTCGTCGGATCGGATGAACTCTCGGAAGCTCCGGCGGCGCAGGATGCTCGCATGTCGACGACCCTGGTGATTCGCGGTGGCACAGTCCATGACGGCAGCGGTGGCCCCGGCCGCGCCGCCGACGTCCTCGTCAACGGTGACCGGATCGTCGCCGTCGGCCCCGGCGCGGGCGGCGACGACGCGCCCGTGCTCGACGCCACCGGTCTGGTGGTCGCGCCCGGCTTCGTGAACGTGCTGAGCCACG
The DNA here is from genome assembly GCF_040648355.1 of Nonomuraea sp. NPDC049152. NCBI lineage: Bacteria > Bacillati > Actinomycetota > Actinomycetes > Streptosporangiales > Streptosporangiaceae > Nonomuraea > Nonomuraea sp. NPDC049152. The sequence continues at coordinate 169,763 of NZ_JBEZDO010000006.1, forward strand.
CCTACTTCACCCTGGAGAGGGACGGCCGCGGCCTGTCCGATCTCTACCAGGGCGTCACCACCCAGGTCTTCGGCGAAGGTATCTCGATCGGTCCCTTCACCCCTGCGGTCAGGACACAGGTCGAACCGGGACTCGAGCCCGACGATCCGCCGCTGGTGTGGGACCGGCTGTCGGAGTTCCTCGCCCACCTCGAGGGCAAGGGCGTCGTCCAGAACGTCGCGAGCTTCGTGGGCGCGCACAACCTGCGCATGATCGGGGCGGGCTCGGACGACCGGCCGATGACCGTCACCGAGCTCTCCCACGTTCGCGGCGTCCTCGACGAGGAACTGGCCGACGGCGCGCTGGGGCTGGGGTCGGCGCTCATCTATCCGCCGGGGTGCTTCGCCTCGACCGATGAGCTGGTCGCGCTGTGCGAGGTCGTCGCCCGGCACGACGGCATGTACATCTCGCACATGCGCAGCGAGGGCGACCACTTCCTCGAGGCCGTCGACGAGCTGATCGAGATCGGCCGCCGGGCCGGGCTGCGCGCCGAGATCTACCACCTCAAGGCCGCGGGACGGCACAACTGGCCGAAGATGGCGCGCGCCGTCGAACGCGTCGAGGCCGCACGGGCCTCGGGCCAGCCGGTGACCGCCGACATCTACCCCTATCTCGCCGGGCAGACCCAGCTCGCCGCCTCGATCCCGCCGGACTTCCACGACGGCGGCTACGAGGCGCTCGCGGCCAGGCTGGCCGACCCGGCCGAACGCGCCCGCATCCGCGAGGCCGTCGTGACGCCGTCGGAGCGCTGGGAGAACCTCTATCTCGCCACGGGCGGCGCGGGCGGGGTGATGCTGCTCCCCGACCCGAACGGGCCGGCGGCCGAGTACCGTGGTCTCAGCCTTCTTCAGGCGGCGGAAGGACACGGCACCGATCCGGTGGAGATGCTGTTGCAGCTGGTCGAGCAGGAGCCGGCGCTGCACGCCATGTACTTCATGATGGACGAGGAGGCGTTGCGCACCGCCCTGCGCAACCCGTGGGTCTCCGTCGGCTCCGACGCCCCGACCTACGCCACCGAATCGCCGTACGCCGACGCCCCCACCCACCCGCGGGCCTACGGAACCTTCGCCCGCATCCTCGGCAGGTACGTCCGGGAGCAGTCGCTGCTCACGCTCGGCGAGGCCGTACGCCGGATGACCAGCCTGCCGGCCGGCAACCTCGGCCTGCGCGATCGCGGGCTGCTCGCCGCAGGCAACTACGCCGACATCGTGGTGTTCGACCCGGACACGGTCGGCGACCTGGGGACCTACGAGGAGCCGCACCAGTACGCCACCGGTGTCCGGCACGTGGTGGTCAACGGGCAGACCGCGTTCGCCGACGGCGTGCCCACCGGACTTCTTCCCGGCCGCGCACTGCGCCGCGGACGCTGAGACGCCAGGAGACCGCGCGGCGCGGCCGCGCGGCGAGCGCCCCTGATCCATCGCACCCCCTGGAGCCGACCATGGCCTTCCGCAGAACAACCTCACTGGCTCTGACGACAGGCGCCTTGGCGCTGCTGCTGGCCGCCTGCGCGGGCGGAGACGATGCGACGACATCCGGCGACGGCCGCGTCACCGGTGACGTGAACACCGCGAACAGCGCGAAGGTGGGCACGGGCGGCACGGTGACCTACACGATCACATATCCGATCTCGAACTGGAACGTGCTCAACACCGGCGGCGCGACGTACTCGGTGCTCGACGTCGCCGGCGTGCTGATGCCCGGCGTGTTCACGATGCGGCCGGACGGGTCGCCGGTCCGCAACGAGGCGCTCGTGACGAGCGCGGAGAAGGTAGGCGACTCACCGCAGACGATCAAGTACACGATCGACCCGAAGGCGGTCTGGTCCGACGGCCGGCCGATCTCGGCGGACGACTTCGTCTACACCTGGCGGGCGCTCGACCCGCGCCAGTGCCCGAAATGCCAGGCCGCCAACACCGCCGGATACGACCGGATCAAGTCGGTCACCGGTTCGGACGGCGGCCGGACCGTCACCGTCGTGTTCGACCAGCCGTACGTGGACTGGAAGGCGCTGTTCTCGCCGTTCCTCCCGGCCCACGTCGCGAAGACCTACGGACCGACCGACACCGCCGCGGGCCTGGAGAAGAGCTTCAACGAGGGCTTCGCCACGTCGGTCCCGAAGTTCTCCGCGGGCCCGTTCAGGATCGAGGAGTTCACCGCCGACGGTTCGGTGGTGATGGTCCGCAACGAGAAGTGGTACGGCAAGCCGCCGAACCTGGACAAACTCGTATTCCGGCTCATCACGGACGTCTCGCAGCAACCGACCTCGCTGGCGAACGAGGAGGTCGACGTGATCTACCCCAACCCCCAGGTTGACATCGTCCAGCAGGTCGACGAACTGCCAGGGATCCGCTACCAGGTGACGCCGGGCGCGTCGGTCCACCAGATCTGGCTCAACCTCAACGCCCCCGCGCTGAAGGACGTGGCCCTGCGCAAGGCGATCTTCCAGGCGGTGAGCGTCCAAGAGCTGATCGACAAGACGATCGGGCAGTTCGACGACACCGCGGAGCCCATGAAGAGCCACATGTTCCTCGGCGGCGCACCCGGCTACACCGACGCGGTGACCGCGTTCGAGTACGGCATCGGCGACGCGGAGAAGGCGAAGAAGACCCTGAACGACGCCGGGTACACCGGTGCCGGCTCGAAGCTCGTCGCGCCTGACGGCACGTCCGTCCCCTCCCTGCGCTTCGCGGTGCAGGCGGGCGACAAGCTGCGGGCCAGCGAGGCCCAGCTGGTCAAGGCGGCACTCGCGCCGCTGGGTGTGGACGTGCAGGTGGCCACGGTGTCCAACACGGTCGAGGCCGTGCAGGAAGGGAACTGGGCGATGACGGTCGGCACGGTGTCGCAGTCGCCGTTCACGACGACCAGCAACATCCCGTACTACCTGAGCTGCCCCGAGGGCGTCGCCTTCTGCCGGTTCAACCTCAACAACTACCGCAACCCCAAGGTCGACGCCTTGCTCAACGAGGCCCTGTCGGCCACCAGCGCCGAGGCGGCGACCAAGAAGCTGCAGGAGGCCGACACGATCGTCTCGTCGGACTACGCGATCCTGCCGCTCTACCAGAACAGGTCCTTCCTCGCCTACGACGCGAAGCTCGGCAACATCCGCGACAACAGCCTGGGATTCCCGACCTACAACACCGAGCAGTGGGGACTGCTGGGCGAGTCGTGAGGGTGCCGCCGGTCTTCACCTGCTCAGCGGGGGGAGGTCATGTCGGCAGCCAGACGCGCATGGTCGCCGGGCCGCGGTTGCCGAGGATAGGCGGGCGACCATCAACGACGTGGCCTCCCTTGCGGGGGTGTCGATCGCCACGGCGTCCAAGGCGCTCAACGGGAGCCAGGACGTGCGGGCCTCGACCCGCGATCGGGTCCCGGCGGCGGCGCAGGAGCTCGCCTTCCAGCCGAACGCCCTCGCCAGGGGCCTGTTGTCCGGCCAGACGCGAACCGTGGGGCTGCTGCCCTCCGACAGCGTGGGCCGGTTCGGCATCCCGGTGCTGCTCGGCGCGGAGGACGCGTTCGGCGCCGGCGAGATGGCCGTTCTGCTGTGCGATGCCCGCGGTGACGCCATCAGGGAGCAGCATCACCTGCGCGCGCTCCTGTCGCGCAGGGTCGACGGGCTGATCGTGGTGGGGGAGAGCACCAATCCGCGTCCGTCGGTGAGCAAGAACCTGCCGGTGCCCGTGGTCTACGCCTACGGGCCGTCGGACGACCCGGCCGACGTCTCGTTCGTACCCGACGACGTGGGCGCGTCCGTCATGGCCGTACGGCATCTGCTCGCCATGGGCAGGAGCGGGATCGCGCACGTCACCGGCCCTGCGACCTACAAGGCCGCCCAGGACAGGGCCGAGGGGGTACGGCTGGCGCTGGCGCTGGCGCAGGCGGGGCTGGCGCAGGCAGGGGAGGCGCTCTTCGGCGCGTGGTCGCAGCGGTGGGGGCGCCACGCCGCGGAGATGCTGCTCATGGCCCAGCCTGACATCGACGCCGTGTTCTGCGGCAGCGACCAGATAGCGGCCGGGTTCGTGGAGGCGGCGCGGGAGCGGGGGCGGCGGGTGCCCGACGACATCGCGGTGGTGGGCTACGACAACTGGGAGGTCCTGTCCACCGAGACGCGTCCTGCCCTGACGACGGTGGACATGAACCTGGAGTCGCTCGGCAGGACCGCTGCCCAGCACCTGTTCGCGGCCATCGAGGGCAGGGCGACGCCAGGCGTGCACCGCGTGCCCTGCACCCTGGTGATCCGCGACTCCACCGCGCCCCAGGGCATGGCACCCTGTCATGACCGCCACGCGGCGCGCGGGCGTCACCGAGCCCGAGCCTGGGTGTCGGAACCACAAGCCCTTCAGCGTCCACCTGGTGGAGCGGCGCCGCTGATCCCGCGGGCGGTGACCTCCAGCGTGTCATCACCGGCGTCCTCTCGATGACCCGCCCCCCGAGGTGAGGGCGGCGCACGGCTGCAGGTAAGGCGAGCATGGTTCCTCGGAGAATGTTAGCGTTAACAGGACTAGTTAAGATTGCTGGCGGTCGCCGCGTCAAGGGGTGTTTCCTCTAGGTTTCGTGTGATCGGACCGTAATCCAACAGGCTCTTGACGACACCTGTTGTTAGCGTTCACAGTCTGTGCCAAAGCAAGCGAGGAGCAACGCTGTGGCATCGACGCATGGGCGCCGTCCGCCCGTGATGGCCGACGTGGCCAAGGAGGCGGGAGGCTACTTCGTCAGCCTCAAGTCCATCGACAGGCCGGGGATGCGCGACCCTCTCGACTGCCTGGCCGATCAGGGCGTCGACGGCATCATCGTGGTCGCCACACAGCGGACGGCGACCCAGGCGCCGGCCTCCAGGGGCGGCGTGGCCCGGCGGTAGCCGTACAGGATCGGCAGGAGGGCGCGGCTCGCCGACGGCGAGCGTTAGCGCTCACATCAGAAAGGACCCCCCACGTGTTGAAGAGGATCTCGGTGCTGGTGCTCGCCGGGCTGACCGCGATGTCGGTCGCCTCGTGCGGCTCCGGCGGCGGTTCGGGCGACGGCTCGATCACGATGGGTTTCGCCCAGGTGGGAGCGGAAAGCGGCTGGCGCACGGCCAACACCAAGTCCGTCCAGGAGGCGGCGAAGGAGGCCGGGATCACGCTGAAGTTCTCCGACGCGCAGCAGAAGCAGGAGAACCAGATCAAGGCGATCCGCTCCTACATCCAGCAGAAGGTGGACGTCATCGCCTTCTCGCCGGTGGTGGAGTCGGGCTGGGACACCGTCCTCAAGGAGGCCAAGGACGCCAAGATCCCGGTCATTCTCACCGACAGGGCGGTGGACTCCAAGGACACCAGCCTCTACAAGACCTTCCTCGGCTCGGATTTCGTGGAGGAGGGCCGCAAGGCGGGCACGTGGCTGGTGGAGGAGTACAAGTCCGCCACCGACCCGGTGAACATCGTCGAGCTGCAGGGCACCACTGGCTCGGCGCCGGCCAACGACCGCAAGGCGGGCTTCGCCGAGGTCATCGCGGCCGACCCCAAGTTCAAGGTGGTCGCCTCGCAGACGGGCGACTTCACCAGGGCCAAGGGCAAGGAGGTCATGGAGGCCTTCCTGAAGTCCAACCCGGACATCGACGTGCTGTACGCGCACAACGACGACATGGGCCTGGGCGCAATCGAGGCGATCGAGGGCGCGGGCAAGGTCCCGGGCAAGGACATCAAGATCATCACGATCGACGCCGTCAAGGACGGGATGCAGGCGCTCGCCGACGGGAAGATCAACTACATCGTCGAATGTTCCCCGCTGCTCGGCCCGCAGCTGATGGATCTGGCCAAGAAGGTACTCAAGGGGGAGACCATCGAGGCCCGCGTGGTGACCGAGGAGACGACGTTCACCCAGGAACAGGCCAAGACCGCGTTGCCCGGCCGTAAGTACTGACGCCTTCCGCCGCCGTGCGGGCGACGACATGAAGGTACGGCATGCCGTGAGACCCCCGCCCCGCGTCGGGGCGGGGCCGTCCCATGGCGCCGGGCCGGAGTCGAGGAAAGAGGAGAGGATGGCCGAATCCACGCCGATCCTGCGTATGAGCGGGATCGGCAAGCAGTTTCCCGGCGTGAAGGCGCTGGACGGCGTCGACTTCCGGCTGCTGCCGGGCGAGGTGCACGCCCTGATGGGCGAGAACGGTGCGGGCAAGTCCACGCTGATCAAGGTGCTGACCGGCGTGCACCCCGTCGACGCGGGAACCATCGAGCTGGCCGGAAGGAACGTCGCCTTCGCCGGCCCGCTGGAAGCGCAGCAGGCCGGCATCAGCACGGTCTACCAGGAGGTCAACCTCTGCACGAACCTCTCGGTGGCGGAGAACATCTTCATCGGCCGCGAGCCGCGCCGCATGGGGCGCATCGACTGGAAGCGGATGCGGGCCAGGGCCGGTGAGCTGCTGTCCAGGCTGGAGCTCGAACTCGACGTGTCCGCGCCGCTGTCGGACTTCTCGCTGGCCGTCCAGCAGATGGTGGCCATCGCCCGCGCGATCGACATCGACGCCCGCGTGCTGATCCTCGACGAGCCGACCTCCAGCCTGGACGCCGGTGAGGTCGAGCAGTTGTTCAGGGTGATGCGCGGGCTCAGGGGCGAGGGAATCGCGATCCTCTTCGTCTCCCACTTTCTTGACCAGATCTACGAGATTTCGGACCGTATGACGATTCTTCGCAACGGCAAGCGCGTCGGCGAGTATCTCACCAGTGAGCTCGGCCAGGTCGAGCTCGTCGGCAAGATGATCGGCCAGGAGCTCGCGGACCTCGAGAAGCTCCATGGCCAGGTCAAGGTCTTCGACCGGCCGCTCGTGGAGGCCCGCGAGCTCGGCCGCGACGGAGCCGTCGAGCCGTTCACGCTGACCATCCACGAAGGCGAGGTCGTCGGGCTCGCCGGGCTGCTGGGCTCCGGCCGTACCGAGGTCGCGCGCCTGCTCTTCGGCGCCGATCACGCGGGGAGCGGCGAGGTGGCGGTCGGCGGCACGCCGGTCGCGCTGCGCACGCCGCGAGCCGCGATGGGTCACGGGATCGCCTTCTGCTCGGAGAACCGCAAACGGGACGGGCTGATCGCCGACCTCACGGTCAGGGAGAACATCATCCTGGCCTTGCAGGCCACCCGCGGCTGGACCAGGCCGGTCCCGCGCGACCAGCAGGACGACCTCGTGGCCAGGTACATCAAGGCACTGAAGATCAGCCCGGCCGACCCCGAGCACCTGGTGCGCAACCTCAGCGGCGGCAACCAGCAGAAGGTCGTGCTGGCCAGGTGGCTGATCCTGGAGCCCAGGCTGCTCATCCTCGACGAGCCCACCCGCGGCATCGACGTCGGCGCCAAGGCCGAGATCCAGCGCCTGGTCGCCGAGCTGTCCGACGGCGGCATGGCCGTGCTGTTCATCTCCGCCGAACTGGAGGAGGTGCTCCGGCTCAGCCACAAGGTCGGCGTCCTGCGCGATCGGCGGCTGGTCGCCCAGTTGCCCAACGACGACACCCTGACCACGGAGGTCCTCATGGAGACCATCGCGATCGGAGGGGACGCCGCGGCCGCCGACGCGAGGCATGGCCGACCCGGCCATGCGGACGGAGGGGCACGGTGAGACGCCTGCTCTGGCCCCTCGTCGTGCTGGCCGTGCTGCTGATCGTCAACGTGTTCTTCACGCCGAGCTTCCTGTCGATCCAGCTGCGCGACGGTCACCTCTACGGGAGCCTGATCGACATCCTGCGGTTCGGCGCCCCGCTGATCCTGGTCTCGCTCGGGATGACGCTGGTCATCGCGACCGGAGGCATCGACCTGTCTGTCGGCTCGGTGGTGGCGATCTCCGGGGCGCTGGCCTGCCTGCAGATCAGCCAGGACGCGAGCGTGTTCGGCGCGGTCGTGCTCGCGCTGGCATTGTCGGCCGGTCTCGGCGCGTGGAACGGGTTCCTGGTCGCGGGCGTCGGCATCCAGCCGATCATCGCGACGCTGATCCTCATGGTGGCCGGGCGCGGCCTGGCCCAGCTGATCACCGACGGTCAGATCATCACGATCAACGATCCTTCCTACAAGCTCATCGGCGGCGGCTACTGGCTGACCGTGCCCTTCGGGATCCTGCTCGTGCTGGCGGTGCTGGCGGTCACCGCCTTCCTCACCAGACGGCTGGCCCTCGGCATGCTCATCGAGTCCGTCGGCGGCAACGCCGAGGCCAGCAGGCTCGCCGGCGTCAGGGCGCGCGGGATCATCGTCGTGGTCTACGCCTTCGCGGGGCTCTGCGCGGGCATCGCCGGGCTGATGATCAGCTCGAACGTCTCCAGCGCCGACGGCAACAACGCCGGGCTGTGGATCGAGCTGGACGCCATCCTCGCCGTGGTGATCGGCGGGACGTCGTTGTCGGGCGGACGCTTCTCCCTCGGCGGGACGGTGCTCGGCGCCCTGGTCATCCAGACGCTGACCACGACCATCTACTCGGTCGGCGTGCCGCCGGAGACCACGCTGCTGTTCAAGGCGCTCGTGGTGACCGTGGTCTGCCTGATTCAGTCCCCGGCCTTCCGCGCGAAGGCTTTCACCCGCCGCGGGCGTACGGCCGTGCCGGCCCCCGCGGCCGAGGAGAAGGCGAGGGTGATCGCATGACCACGCTGGTGAGCGCGGCCAGGTCCGTTCCCGCCAAGTACGTCCCCGTGCTCGTCACCGGCTGCCTGTTCGTGGCGATGTTCGTCGCGGGCGGCATCCGCTACGAGGGTTTCGCCAGCGGGCAGGTCCTGCTGAACGTCTTCGTCGACAACGCCTTCCTGCTGGTGGTGGCGGTCGGCATGACGTTCGTGATCCTCACCGGCGGCATCGACCTGTCGGTCGGCTCGGTCGTGGCGCTGTCCACGATGATCTCGGCGAGCCTGATGGCAGGGCCGGGCTGGCCGCCGTACCTGGTGATCCCGCTGGTGCTGCTCATCGGCGCCGCGCTCGGGGCGCTGATGGGCTCCATCATCCACGCCTTCGACATCCAGCCGTTCATCGTCACGCTCGCCGGGATGTTCCTGGCCCGCGGCCTGTGCTACACGATCGGGACCGACTCGATCCCGATCGACGACCCGACCTTCACCGCGTTCGCGCAGACCAGGGTCGACCTGGGCGCCGACCTGTGGATCTCACCGAGCGTGATCATCGCGGTGGTGGTCGTGCTCGCGGCCGCCTACGTCCTGCACTACACCCGGTTGGGCCGCTCCACCTACGCCACCGGCGGCAGCGAACAGTCGGCGCTGCTCATGGGCCTGCCCGTGGGCAGGACGAAGATCGCGGTCTACACGATCAGCGGCTTCTGCTCGGCGCTCGGCGGGGTGCTGTTGTCGTTCTACATGCTGTCGGGTTACGGCCTGCACGCCGTCGGCATGGAGCTGGACGCCATCGCGGCCGTCGTCATCGGCGGCACACTGCTGACCGGTGGGTCCGGCTTCCTGTTCGGCACCGTGCTCGGCGTGCTGGTGCTCGGCCTGATCCAGACGGTCATCAGCTTCGAGGGCACGCTCAGCTCCTGGTGGACCAAGATCTTCATTGGCCTTCTCCTCTTCGTCTTCATCCTGCTCCAGCGCCTGGTCTCGGCCCGAAGCCCTACATGAGGGGGCTGGGCCGCGCGCGGCGGCCTCTAGGATCCGATCATGAAGATCGTGATGTGTGCGGCCTTGGTCGCCGGGGTGTTGACGGCTGCTCCCGCCGAGGCCGCGACCGGCTGCTACGCCGGGACGTGGACGCTGACGGCCATGAAGGTCGTGGACAGGGAGACGCTGCCCGAGGGCGGGGTCGAGACGACCGTGCACAAGGGTAAGCCGCTGATCAAGATGGTGCTCTCCGCGACCAGCGTGACGTACACCTTCACCGGGTCGAAGAAGACCTCCTTCACCCGGACCGGTGGCGGGCAGGATCTGCGGGGCTGGCATCAGTACTCGGGAGTGCTCACGATGGGTGCCAAGGTGGTCGGCGACACCAAGGGCAGGGTAGCCATGATCGCCAAGGGGGCCTCGGGCAACGCCGGCAAGGCGGGGAACTTCATCCCCACCACGCAGCCGGTGGGCGATCCCGTGCCTCTCCTGTCGGGGCTGGAGGACGGGCTCTACGATGCGCCGCTGGTCAAGAACGCGGCCTTCACCTGCTCGGGTGACAGCATGCGGTTCGTCGACAAGCGCACCTATCGCAAGATCACCACGGCTGCCGACCTCCGCTTCACCCGCGTTTCCCAGCGGTAGACGGCCGACCTCGCCGGGCCTCGCCCGTGCCGCCACACACTCCCAGCCGGCGGGGCCGGCGGGCGCACATACGGACGTCAGGCGGAGAACGGGTCAGCGGTCTCCGCCCGACGCCGATGCGCGGCCCTGCTGTGCGGCGTCGTAGGCGCCCACGGCGCGTTTGCTCGCCAGCATGCGCCAGGCCTGTTCCAGCAGCGCGCCGATCTCCGCCCAGTCCGGCTCGACGTCGTGGAGTTCGACGCCGACCCACCCGTGGACGTAGGCAGGGCGGAAGTACCGGTCAGGGTCGGCGGCGATCAGTGTCTCCAGTTCGCCACGCGGCGCCTTCACGCACAGGGCGAGCCTTCCATCGCCGTGGTGGTCGATGAACAGCCATGCGAGCCGCTTGCGCTCCAGCATGAAGGAGATGTGCCCGAAGGAGTCCTCGGTGGTCACCCCAGGCAGGCGGGCGACCAGTTCGACGAGTCGCCCGCGCACCCGTTCGACGTCTGTGTCCGTCCAACCGCCGGCCACGGTCGCCAGCCTAAGGGGCACGGCCGCCGAGTTGGCCGGGATTCCGGCAATCGGTCAACGGGCTTCGGGTCAGGGTCGGCCGGTGGGGCTGAGAGGGCCTTCCAGGTCGCGTTCGACGATGTCGCCGAGCACGTCGTCGACGGCCTTCAGGGCGTCGGCGTCCAGCTTCACCCCTGCGGCCTTGGCCGAGTCGGCGATCTGCTCGGGCCTGGAGGCGCCGATGATGGCGGAGGAGACGTTCGGGTTGGCCAGGGTCCAGGCCACCGACAGCTGGGCGAGGGTGAGGCCGTGGTCGGCGGCGATCGGCTTGAGGTTCTGGACGCGGGTCAGCACGTCGTCGGTGAGCAGTCGCGTGACGAACTGGCCGCCCACCGGGTCGGTGGCCCTGGTTCCCGCGGGGACGGCCGCGCCGGGCAGGTACTTGCCGGTCAGCACGCCCATGGCCATCGGCTGGAAGACGACCTGGCCGACGCCTTCCTTCTCGCACAGGGGGATGATCTCCGGCTCGATCACCCTGCGGAGCATGTTGTACTGCGGCTGGTTCGACACGATCCGGTCGAGGCCCAGGTCCCGGGCGATCCGCAGCGCCTCGGCGATCTCCTGGGCCGTCCACTCGGACACGCCGACGTAGAGCACCTTGCCCTGCCGTACCAGATCGTCGAAGGCGCGCAGCGTCTCCTCGAGAGGGGTGCTGTAGTCGTAGCGGTGCGCCTGGTACAGGTCGATGTAGTCGGTGCCGAGGCGGCGTAGCGAGCCCTCGACGGACCGCATGACGTGCTTGCGGTTGAGGCCGCGGTTGTTCATGCCGTCGCCGGTGGGCCAGTAGACCTTGGTGAAGATCTCGACCTCGTCGCGGCGCTCGGACTTCAGCGCGCGGCCGAGCACCTCCTCCGCGCTGCCCTCGGCGTAGGCGTCGGCGGTGTCGAAGGTGGTGATGCCCATGTCCAGCGCGGCGCGGACGCAGGCCTTGGCTCTGTCCTCGTCGACCTGCGACCCGTGGGTGATCCAGTTGCCGTAGGCGATCTCGCTGACCATGAGGCCGCTGCGTCCAAGATGACGGAATTCCATGCTTCAACTCGATTCACGAATGACCAGATGAGGGGTGAGGACCAGCGCCGCCCTGGACGGCCGCTCGCCCGAGATGAGGGAGGTCAGCAGCCTGACCATCTCCTTGCCCATGTCCTCGATGGGCTGGTGCACCGAGCTGAGCCCGGTGAACTGCGCGTGGCTGGAGTCGTCGAATCCGACCACCGCCACGTCCTGCGGCACGCGGCGGCCCGCCTCGGCCAGGACGCGCAGCGCGCCGACCGCCATCAGGTCCGAGGCCGCGAACACCGCGTCCACGTCGTGCCGCAGCAGCTCCTTCATCGCGCGGGCGCCGCTCAGCTCGGTGAAGTCGCCATGGGTGATGAACTCGGGCAGCCCGGCCAGCATCAGCGCCTCCCGGTAGCCGCCCAGGCGGTGCACCCCGGCGATCATGTCGATCGGCCCGGAGATCGTCGCGATCCGGCGCCGGCCGCGCTCGACGAGGTGGTTGACCGCCATGTGCGCGCCGCTGTGGTTGTCGACGTCGACCACCTGCGGCACCGTCTGCGGACCTATCGACCGGCCGCCCTGCACGGTGGGCACGCCGGTGTCGACCAGGAATCCGGGTAGCGGGTCGTCGCGATGCTGGGACAGCAGCAGCACGCCGTCGACGTGCCCGCCCGACAGGTAGCCCTCCAGGTTCGCCCGCTCCTCCGGCGTGCCGGCCATGGTGAGCAGCAACTGCCTGCCGGTGGCGGTCAGCTCGGAGGTGATCCCGCGGATGATCCCGGCGAAGAACGGGTCGGAGAACAGCCGCGCCTCCGGCTCGGCGATCACCAGGGCGATGCTGTCGGTACGGCTGGCGGCCAGCGATCGGGCGGCGTGGTTGGGCACGTAGTTGAGCTCCGCGATGGCCCGCTCGACCAGCTCCTTGGTCTCGGGGCTGACGTTCTCCGCCCCGTTGATCACCCGGGAGACCGTGCCCCTGCCCACACCTGCGTGGGCCGCGACCTCGTCGAGCGTGACCCGCTTGCGCGGCGTGCTCATCGCCGGGCTCCCGCCCAGACCCGCGCCCGCCCCCGGGACCCCGCTCCGCGGGGCGCCGTCCCCGGCGGAAGGACAGGCACTACAGGCCGCCCTTGCGGATGCGGGCCGCGTACCAGAGCGCCGAGTCCTTGGGGGTGCGCTTCTGCGTGCCGAAGTCGACGTGCACGATCCCGAACCGCTGACCGTACCCGTGCGCCCACTCGAAGTTGTCCAGCAGTGACCAGGCGAAGTACCCCTTGAGCGGCACGCCCCTGTTCACCGCCTCGGCGCAGGCGGAGATGTGCCGCTCAAGGTAGTCGATCCGGCCCGCGTCGTGGACCGCCCCGTCCTCGCTCACCTCGTCGGCGAACGCGGCGCCGTTCTCGGTGATGTAGAGGTCGATGGCCGGATAGTCCTTGTGGACGCGCTGCAGCAGCTCCAGGAGCCCGTTCTCGTCGATCTCCCAGCCCATCGTGGTGCGCGGGCGGCCGCCGTCGACCCAGCGGGCCGACTCGGCGCCGATCCACGGCGTGCTGTCCGAGGGGACGGGGTCGCCGGCGGCGACCAGGGCGGGGGAGTAGTAGTTGACGCCCAGCATGTCGATCTTCGTGGAGATGATCTCCAGGTCTCCGTCGCGGACGTGGCCGAAGTCGCTGAGGTGGGCCAGGTCCCCGACCACGTCGGCAGGGTAGGAACCGAGCAGCACGGGGTCGATGAACAGCCGGTTCTGGATGCCGTCGATGCGCCGCGCCGCGTCCACGTCCGCGGCGGCGGTGGTGGCGGGCGTCACATGGGTCATATTCAACGTAATGCCGATATTTCCGCTCAAATGGGGTACGGCCAGGCCGTGCCCCAGCAGCAAATGGTGCACCGCCTTGACCGCCTCTGACGGCTCCCTGCGCCCCGGCGCGTGCTCCCCGTTGGCGTAACCCAGCAGACCGGAACACCACGGCTCGTTCAGCGTCGTCCAATTGGCCACCCGGTCACCGAGGGCCGCGTGCACGACCTCGGCGTACTCCGCGAACAGGTACGCGGTGTCCCTGTTGGGCCACCCGCCCGCGTCCTCCAGGTACTGCGGCAGATCCCAGTGATAGAGCGTCGGCCACGGCAGGATGTCGCGTTCCAGCAACGCGTCGACCAGGCGCCGGTAGAAGTCCAGCCCCTTCTGGTTCACCACCCCGCGCTCCGGCGCGATCCGCGGCCACGCCACCGAGAACCGGTAGGCCTGCAGCCCCAGCCCCGACATCAGCTGCACGTCGTCGAGGTAGCGGTGGTAGTGATCGCAGGCCACGTCACCGTTCTCGGCGTTCCGCACCTTGCCGGGAGTGCGGCTGAAGGTGTCCCAGATGGACGGCCCCCTGCCGTCATCCGCGAACGCGCCCTCGATCTGATAGCTGGACGTCGCGGCGCCCCAAAGAAAACTCATGCCTTGACGGCCCCTTCCATGATGCCGCCGATGATCTGGCGGCCGAACACGATGAACACGGCGAGCAGCGGCAGTGTCGCCACCAGCGTCCCCGCGAACATGAGCGTGTAGTCGGTGTAGTACTCCGTGGCGAGCTGGCTGAGCGAGAACTGGACCGTCGGGTTGTCCGCCTCGAGGACGGCCCGCGGCCAGATGAACTCGTTCCAGGTCCCCATGAACGTGAACAGCGCCAGGACGGCGGCGCCGGGCCGGAGCGCGGGCAGCACCACGCTCCAGTAGATGCGGAAGCTGGAGCTGCCGTCGACGATGGCCGCCTCGATGAGCTCGTCGGGGACCGCCCTGAGCGCGTACTGCCGCATCAGGAACACCCCGAACGCGGACACCAGGAACGGCACGACCACAGCCTGCAAAGTGTTCTGCCAGCCCAGCTTCACCATCACCATGTAGAGCGGGATGATCCCCATCTGGACCGGGATCATCATCGTGCCGAGGATGAGGACGAGCAGCGCGTTGCGCCCGCGGAACCTCAGCTTGGCGAAGGCGAACCCCGCCAGCGAGCAGAAGAACACGGTCGAGACCGTCACGGCGACGGAGGCGATGGCCGAGTTGACCATGCCCAGCGCGAAGTTGGCCTGCTCGGCCTCGAACAGCCGGGCGACGTTGGCGCCCAGCTCGCCGCCCGGCGTCATCGGCGGCGGATACTGCCCGACCACGTCGTTGGTCCTGGTCGCGATGACGAACATCCAGTAGAGCGGGAAGACGGAGATCACGATGGCGATGAGCAGCGTCAGGTAGACCAGCCGGTTCTGCTTGATCACTTGTCGACTCCGCTCATCCTGCGCGACACCAGGAAGTTCACCAGGGCGACCAGCACGATCAGAATGAAGATCATCCATGCGACGGCGGAGCCGTACCCGTAGTCGAACTCCTCGAAGGCCTGCTGGAACATGTACATCGCGACCGTCTGGAACTGCCGCAGGCTGCCGCCCGAAAGCTCGCCCTGGCCGAACAGCAGCGGCTCGGTGAACAGCTGCATGCCGCCGATCGTCGACATGATCACCGTGAAGATCACCGCTGGCTTGATCATCGGGATCGTGATCCGCCAGAACTGCCTGGCCTTCGACGCCCCGTCGAGCTCGGCGGCCTCATAGACGTCCCGCGGGATCGTCTGCATGGCCGCCAGGTAGATCAGCGCGTTGTAGCCCGTCCACCGCCAGTCGACCATCACCGCGATCGCCGTCCACGACGACCACTTGTCGGCCTGCCAGTCGATCGGCTCCACGCCGACCAGCCCGATCATCCAGTTGGCCAGCCCCGCGTCCCGCGAGAACAGCTGCGAGAACACGATGGCCACCGCGGCGATCGAAGTGATCATCGGTGCCAGCACGCCCATCCGCAGGAACGTCAGCCCGCGCAGCGGCCGGTTCAGCAGGCTCGCCAGCAGCAGCGCGATGAGCAGTTGGGGCACGCTGGCCACCACGAACATGCCCAGAGTGTTGGCCACCGCGTTCCAGAAGTCCGGGTCGGCGAAGAGCGCGGCGAAGTTGTCCAGCCCGACGAACGTGCTGTCGCCTGCCAGCTGCCAGTCGTGCAACGACACCCAGGCGGTGTAACCCAAGGGGAACAGCCCGAAGATCGCGAACAGCACGAAGAACGGCGCGATGTAAATATAGGGCGAGACGCTCTTGTCCATCCGCGACCGCAGGCTGGACGCGGCCACCCTCTTCGCGTGCCCGCCCTTGGGCCGCATGCCTAGCTCGATACTCACGATCCCTCACTCGCTGCTGTACGGCAGGGTCGGCACGTTCGTCGGCCCCGCCGTACGACAACTGACGATGCGGCTACTTGGCGGTGCGCTTGGCGGATTCGATCGCCTGGGTCCAGGCGGCCCCGGCGTCGAGCTTGCCCTGCTCCAGGGCCAGCAGCGCCTCACCGACGCGGTCGCCGACGGCCTGGTTGTCCGGGCCGAGGTAGACCGGCTTCAGCGTCTTGGCCGACTCGCCGAAGATCTTGCCGACCGGGGCGTTGTTGAAGTACGCGTTGGTGAAGGACTGCACCGCGGGGTCGTCGATGGCCTGCGGCGAGGAGGGGAAGTTGCTTTCGGCCTTGAAGGCCGCCAGCTGCCCCTCCGGGCTGGTCAGGAACGTGGCCAGCTCGGCGGCCTCCTTCGGGTGCTTGCTCTGCTTGGGCACCGCGAGGAACGAACCGCCGCGCACCGCTCCCGAGCCCGGCACGCGGGCCACGTCCCACTGACCGGTCAGACCGGCCCCCGCCTGCTCCTTGATCAGGCCGAGCATCCAAGCGGGGCAGGCGATGGTCGCGAACGAGCCCGTCTTGAAGCCGGCGTTCCACTGCGGGCCCCACATCTGGAGCTTGGCCGACAGGTCGGCGCCGACCATGGCCGTGGTGGTGTCCCATGCGGCCTTCACGCCCGGATTGGTGTCGATGACGAGCTTGCCGGCGGTGTCGAAGTAGGTGTGGTCACCCTGCTGCATGAGGATGTTCTGGAAGATGTTGCCCGCCGAGTCGAAGAACCTGGCGTCCTTGCCGGCCGCCGCCACGAACTTCTTGCCGGTCTCGGTGTAGGCCTCCCAGGTGGGCCAGAGCTTGCCGACCTCCTCGCGGTCGGTGGGCAGCCCCGCCTTCTCGAACAGGTCGCGCCGGTAGCACATGCCCTGGGCGCCGACGTCCGTGCCGAGGCCGACCAGCGTCTTGCCATCCGGGGTGAGCGCCTGCTTCCACTTCCACTCCAGGAACTTGTCCTGAAGGGAGCCCGCGCCGTGGTCGAGGAGGTTGACGAAGTTGTCGGGCTTGGCCATGAACTGGACCAGGATGCCCTCCTCCAGCGCCACCACGTCTCCCGCACCGCTGCCCGTGGCGATCCATTGCTGCAGCTTCGGCAGGTAGTCGCCGAGCTGCGCGATGTTCTCCTCCTTGATCGTGATGTTCGGGTGCGCGGCCTCGTACTTCTTGTACAGCTCGGTGTAGCCGAACTTGCTGAAGGTCTTGACGACCAGCTCGATCTTCTCGCCGGCTTTGGGGGCCTCGCCCGCGGGGGAGCCACCGCCGCAGGCGGCCGTGGCCACGAGGCCTGCGAGGGCGACCGCTGCGAAGAGGCCACGGCGAACCTGAGTCGTCATGTGGGGGAACCTCTCTAGAAGAAAGCACCTGACCTGTGTTGACGCCGCCGGCCGGTGTTTAGCTCCATTGGGAGCGCTCCCATGAAGGTAGAGCATGATCCAGCCCGAGCAAAAGAGGCAGGCCCCACAGAAAATTTACAGAGCCGACACACCTTGACCATGACCCTGCCCGTCAGTAATGATCGGCGCCGACGCCGCCGGACCGCACCGAGAGAGGTCCGGTATGACTTTTCGATGGCGGATGGCGTGCGCGCTGACCGCGGTGGCGGTGACCCTCCCCGCCCTTCCCTCGCAGGCGGAAGCGGAGGCGACCTATGAACGCGTGCTCAACGGCACGTTCGACGGCGGCTCCAAGGAGCCGTGGTGGAGCAGCGAGACCACCCCTTCCCGGGTCGAGGGCGGCAGGCTCTGCGCGGACGTCCCCGCGGGCACCGCCAACCCGTGGGACTCGATGATCGGCCAGAACGACATCCCGCTGGAGAACGGCCAGCCGTACAAGCTGTCGTTCACGGCGGTGGCCACGAAAGACGTCACGATCACGGCCATCGCCCAGATGAGCGGCCCGCCGTACACGACGCCGATCGCGGGCTCGGCGCAGGTCACCACCGCCCCGCGGACCTTCGAGATCACCGGCACATCCACCATCGCCGAGCCCAAGTCGCAGATCGCCTTCCAGATGGGCGGCGCCACCGAGGCCTACACGCTCTGCCTGGACGACATCTCCTTCACCGGTGGGGTGATCCCGCCGGGCGGCGTGCGCGACCTGGGCTCACCCGTCCGCGTCAACCAGCTCGGCTACCTGCCCGGCGGGCCCAAGCGGGCCACCATCGTCACCGCCGCCACGCGCCCGCTCGCCTGGCGCCTGCTCGACGCCGCGGGCAGGGCCGTCGCCACCGGCGTAACGCGGGTCCACGGCGACGACGCGATGTCCGGCGACCACGTCCACCTCGCCGACTTCACGGGATACCGCGCGAACGGCACCTACCGGCTGGCGGTCGGCGAGGAGGTCAGTGAGCCGTTCGAGATCAGCAAGGAGCTGTACGGCAAGCTGCGCGTGGACGCGCTCGCGTACTTCTACCACAACCGCTCCGGCACCCCCATCGAGGCGAGGTACGTCGGCGCCGACCACGCCCGCCCGGCCGGGCACCTCGGCGTCGCGCCCAACCAGGGCGACCTCGACGTCCCCTGCGCCCCGGGCGCCTGCGACTACCGGATGGACGTTCGCGGCGGCTGGTACGACGCGGGCGACCACGGCAAGTACGTGGTCAACGGCGCCCTGGCCGCCTGGCAGCTGATCGACGCCTACGAGCAGTCCGGCGACGTACGGCTGCGCATCCCCGAGTCGGGCGGCAGGCTGCCCGATGTCCTCGACGAGGCCAGGTGGGAGCTGGACTTCCTCCTGCGCATGCAGCGGCCGGACGGCCTGGTGCACCACAAGATCCATGACGCCGCGTGGACCGGCCTGCCGCTGCGCCCCGACGCCGACCCGCAGGCCCGCCTGCTCTTCCCCGTCAGCACGGCCGCGACCCTGAATCTCGCCGCCGTGGGGGCCCGCTGCGCGCGGGTCTATCGGTCCTTCGACCGGGATTTCGCCAAGACGTGCCTGGGCGCCGCCGAGAAGGCGTGGGCCGCCGCGCACCGCGACCCGGCCCTGTTCGCGCCGGCGGAGAGCGTCGGCGGCGGGCCGTACGACGACACCAAGGTGAGCGACGAGTTCTCCTGGGCGGCCGCCGAGCTGTTCGCCGCCACGGGCAGGCGCTCCTACCTCAAGGAGGTCACCACCGGCCTGACCGCGGAGAACTTCTCGTGGAAGGACACCGGAGGGCTGGGCGACCTCGCGCTGGCCAGGGTGCGGGACCGGCTCGGCCCGCTCGATCGCCTCAAGCTCGTCCGCCGCGTCACCGGCGTGGCCGACCGGCATCTGAGCGACCTGCGCGAGCAGGGGTACGCCAACCCGTTCCTGCCCGCCGACGGCAAGTACGTCTGGGGCTCCAGCAGCGCCACGGCCAACACCGCGCTGGTCCTGGCCTACGCCTACGACCTCACCCGGATCCCGAAATATCGTGACGCGGCGGTGGAGTCGCTCGACTACCTGCTCGGGCGCAACGCCCTCAACCAGTCCTACGTGACCGGGTACGGCGAGCGCGCCAGCAGGAACCAGCACCACCGCTTCTGGGCACACCAGCTCGACCCGGCCCTGCCGTACCCCGCGCCCGGCTCGCTCGCGGGCGGCCCGAACTCGGGCCTGCAGGACCCCGTCGCCCAGCGCAACCTGCAGGGATGCGTCCCCGCCAAGTGCTACATCGACGACATCGGCTCCTACGCGACCAACGAGGTCGCCGTCAACTGGAACTCCGCCCTGGCCTGGCTCACCGCCTTCGCCGACGACACCACCCACTGAAACCGACGACACCACCCACTGAAAGGTGATTCAGTGCGATTTATCGCAGGGAAAGCCGCAGCAGCCTTAGCCGCCGTCGTGGCGGCCGTCCTGATCGCCCCGCAACCCGCCTCGGCCGCGACCCAGCTGATCGCGAACGGGACCTTCACCAGCAACACCAACGGCTGGAAGCAGATCGACAAGGCGACCATGACGGCCGAGTCCGGTCGCATGCGGGTGAGCGTCGGGACGGGCGCGACCAAGCCGTGGGAGGCCATGGTCGCGACCATCAGCGCCATCACGCTGACCCCCGGCAGGAGCTACACGCTCTCCTTCGACGCCTACTCCACCACGGCCTTCAAGGCCGTCACCACCGTGCAGTACCTCGCCACCCCCAGCACGAACCAGTCGCTGGCCCAGGACGTCAACCTCACCACCTCCAGCAGGCGCTACAGCTTCCCCTTCGTGGCCACGGCCGGGACCGACACGAAGGCCGAGGTCACCTTCCAGGTCGGCGGCTCCGGCGGCACCCCCACGGTCCGCTTCGACAACGTGTCGCTGATGGAGACGCAGTCGGCCAGGCCGACCGCGCTGTATGTGTCCAACCAGTCGAACCCGGCCAAGTGGGCGGCCGCCAACTCCGGCGATTCCAGGGCGCAGCCCATCTCCACCAGTATCGCAGGCAAGCCGATCTTCGAGTGGTTCGGCGGCTGGTTCACCGACATCACGCTGGCCGTGGACTCCTACGTCGGCGCGGCCCAGGCACAGGACAAGCTGCCGATGCTGGTCGCCTACAACATCCCCAACCGTGACGCGTGCGCCGGCCACTCGGGCGGCGGCGCGGGCAACAAGGACGCCTACCACGCGTGGATCACCGACTTCGCCAAGGCGATCGGCAACCGGCACGCGATCGTCGTGCTGGAGCCCGACGCGGTCCCCGCAGCCGAGTGCGTGAAGCCGGAGAACGGCGGCCCCGCCGGCCAGTACGCCATGCTGGTGGACGCCACCCAGGTGCTCAAGGCGCAGGCGCCCAACGCCTGGGTCTACCTCGACGCGGGCAACGCCACCTGGCACTCCGCCGACGAGACGGCCAGGCGGCTGGGTCTGGCGGGCATCGCCAACACCCGCGGCTTCTCGCTGAACGTCTCCAACTACAACACCACCGCGGTCACCGAGAGCTATGGCGGCCAGGTCAAGGACAAGCTGTCCGCCACGTACGGTGCCAAGCCGTACGTGATCGACACCAGCCGCAACGGCAACGGCCCCTACGTGGACCCCACTCCCGAGGACAACTGGTGCAACCCGCCCCAGCGCAAGCTCGGCACCCCGCCCGTCAAGCAGACGACCGGCGCCGAGTACCTCTTCTGGGTCAAGGTGCCCGGTGACTCCGACGGCCCGTGCGGCATCGGCGGCACGATCCCGGCCGGAACCTTCAGCCCCGACCTCGCCATGGCGCTGATCAACGGCAGCCCCTGAGCAACAGGGGCGTCCCCCCGGCAGGGGACGCCCCACTCGGGCATCTACCAAGGGGACGGCGCGGGCGGCACGACGACCGGCGGACGGTCGTCGCAGGTGATGGTGTTCGGCAGCTCCCACGCGGCCAGCCACGGCCCCGTCGTCCCGCCGCCGTCGTTGCCGCCGAGGTCCGTCAGCGAGAACTCCGACCCGGTGGGCGGGAAGTTGAACGACCCGCAGTTGTTGACGCCTACCGCGCCGACGTTGCGAGCGTCCACGTTCTCGAAGGACGCCGACCCCTTCACCCGCGCGCTGACCACCGAGGTGCCTGTGCCGTCGACCCTGATGTCCTTGAAGCGGACGTTCGCTATCGAGTACAGGTCCTTCACCGACCATTCGCTGACCAGCATGATCGCGTTGTAGGTGCTGTCGAGGTAGTGGTCACCGCTCACCTGGATCTCGGCGTCGATGCTCCTGTCGAGCGCGTAGAACCAGATGGCGCCCAGCCCGATCTTCCAGTTCAGCTCGAACGTGCCCGCCCTGACCGTGGTGTTGTCCCTGATCGACAGGCGCCCGGTGAACGGCTCGGCGCCGAAGCGCGACCCGACCTGGATGGCGCTGCCCTCGCGGACCGGGTCGGCGACGAGGTTGTTCGAGACCGTGGCGCCGGCGCCGCCGTAGATCGCGATGCCGTTCGCGAGCACCGGCGACTGCACGGTGTTGTGGTCGAAAATGTTGCCGGAGTTCGCGTTCTTCTCGGACCACATGGCCAGGCCGTCGTCGCCGGTGTTGCGGACGACGTTGTTCGACACCACCGAGTTCGTGACGCCGGCGTGGAAGTTGAGGGCGTCGGCGATCTGGTCGACGATGACGTTGTTCGTGATCCGCAGGTTCGTCATCGGCCCGTCGAACCACATGCCCACCTTGGTGTGACGCAGGTGGAGGCCGTCGACGGTCGAGTCGCTCATCGCGCCGCCGATGCCGTTCACCTGGTCGGTGTCGACGCGGTCGCGGACGTCGCCCTCGATCGCGAAGCCCGACAGGTGGACGTTCCTGCTGCCACCGGCCGAGGCGGCCTTGCCGTAGAAGCCGACCCCGGTGTGCACCGAGCCGTCGGGCGCCGGGGTCTCGAGGGCGATCTCCCGGCCCCTGACGATCGTGTACCAGCTGCCCGCGCCCTCGATCGTCACGTCGTCGACGACGATGTGACGGTTCACCTGGTAGGTGCCGGACGGGAGGTAGACCTTGAGGTGCTTGCGCTTGGCGAAGGCGATCGCCCGGTCGAACGCGTCGGCGGAGTCGCGACGGCCGAGCGGGTCGGCGCCGAACGCCAGCACGTTCGCCGCGGCGAGCCTGACGTGCGGCGCGCCGACGAGCTCCGAGTCGAGCAGGTCGATGACCGTCCAGGCGGCAGGGCTCGCGGCCGGGACGGTGAGCCGCACCCTGTCACCCGCGCGGTACGGCCTGCCGAGCAGCAGCCGCTGCTCGTCGTAGAAGTGGAACGGCCGGAACGGCTTCGTGATCGTCGGAGCGGGCGTCGTGGCGTCCGGCACGCAGGAGCACTCGGTGATCCACCAGTCGGGATGCAGCAGATCGGCGTTCGGGTCGTTCGTGAACGGATACTGGTTGTACAGCCAGGAGTACCGCGACGTGAGCGTCATGGCCTTCTTGGCGCCGCCGTTCACCGTGACATGGAGCGGCGCGGTGATGCCGCCTCCGCCGGGCGCGTCGGGGATGCTGTAGCGCACGGTGATCGCGTTGGCCGCGCTCGGCAGGCTGAACTCGACGTACTGCCCCGGGGTCAGCTTGACCGCCTTGCGGCCTGACGCCTCCGCGGGGAGCGTGTACGCGTTCCGGTCAGGGCCGATGACGGTGCCGTTCGTGGTGGCGCTCTCCGCCTCCTGCTCGACGAAGCCGACGGCTGCGCCCCGGCCCCAGACGAGCGACGGGTCGAGGGCGGCACGGGTGACGACGGGTGTCGCGCCGCTCTGGGCCAGGGCTGCCGTCCCGCCGCCGAGCACCGTGCTGACGGCGACGGCTGCCGCGGCCAGGGCTGCTGTGATGCTCCGTGACATCGAGGGCTCGTTTCTCTCGGGGGGTGAGGTGACAGTAGATCCGTCACTCGAGAATTCACAAGGCCCTGCCAGATATTCTCATAGCTTTGCTGTTTTCTTGCGAGCAGTCAGTCGCCGAGGTGAAGGACGGCGGCACCGGTCACGCGGTCGGCGGCCAGGTCCGACAGGGCTCGGTCGGCCTCGTCGAGCCCGTAGGGGACGGTGGTGACGCGCAATGGGTGCCGGTGGGCGAAGGCCAGCAGGGCGCGGCCGTCCGCGCGGGTGTTGGCGGTGACGCTGCGCAGCGTGCGCTCCTGGAACAGGTGGTCCTGGTAGACCAGCGGCGGGATGTCGCTGAGGTGGATCCCCGCCACGGACAGGGTGCCGCCGCGGTCGAGCGCCGCCAGCGCCACCGGCACCAGATCCCCGACCGGGGCGAACAGGATGGCGGCGTCCAGCGGCTCGGGCGGAGCGTCGTAGGCGGGGCTCGCCGAGGCCGCGCCGAGTTCCAGCGCGAGCCGCCGGGCGGAGCCGGCCCGCGTCATCACGTGCACCGTGGCTCCCTGGGCGAGGGCGACCTGGGTGGTGAGGTGGGCGGAAGCGCCGAAGCCGTACACGCCCAGCCGCCCGCCGGGCGGCAGGTCGGCGCGGACCAGCGCCCGGTAGCCGATGATGCCCGCGCACAGGAGCGGGGCCAGCTCGTCGGCGGGCCGCTCCTCGGGCAGCCGGTAGACGAAGTCCTGCGGAGCGACCAGGTACTCGGCGTAACCGCCGTCGGCGTCCCAGCCGGTGTACTGCGAGTAAGGGCACAGGTTCTCGGCGCCGCGGAGGCAATACCGGCACCTTCCACAGGCGGCGCGCAGCCATGCGACGCCCACGCGCGCGCCGTCCGGGAGCAGGTCGGCGCCGGGGCCGCGGGCCACGACCCGCCCGACCACCTCGTGCCCGGGGACCGTACCCGGCCGCCGGGGGGTCAGGTCTCCCTCGGCCAGGTGCAGGTCGGTACGGCAGACGGCGCACACCTCGACCTTGACGAGCACCTCGCCCGCGGCGGGCTCGGGCACGGGCAGGCGCACCTTCTCCAGCGGTCCTGTCGCCATGGGGCCGGGGCGTCGCACCACCCAGGCCGTCATCGTGCCTCCCATCACCCCATCGTCACACGGGGCGATCGAGAATGCCGGTCCAGCACGCGCCGGCCGAAGATTGACGGGCATGCCAAGAATCGACCGGATGTGTACGTGGGCAAGACGCAGGGAACCGGCTCGTTCCGTAACGTGACACGCGTCGATCCACAGGCGAACGGCCTGATGCGCGAGCACCATGAACCGTCCGCACGTGTTCGCTGCCCCGTCGATCCCGGTTTGCGGGCCAGGACCCGCAAGCGTCCACCGCCCCCCGCGAACACATGGCAAGGAGCATGCCGTGTGGCCCGGCGCGACGTCCAGCCCGGCCGGCGTGGAAAGCGACGGACGAACGAGGTGAGGACGTTGGCCACACTGATCGCCGTGAACGTCGGGCTGCCCAAGGACGTCCCCTGGCGCGGCAAGCACGTGCGTACCGGCGTGTGGAAGCACACCGTGACCGGGCCCAGGATGGTGCGGCGGCTCAACATCGACGGCGACGGCCAGGGTGACCTGGACGGTCACGGCGGCGAGCAGCGGGCGGTGCTGGTGTACCAGAGCGAGTCCTACCGCTTCTGGGAGAAGGAACTGGGGCGCGACGACCTGAGGCCCGGCCACTTCGGGGAGAACTTCACCGTCGACGGCCTCGCCGATGACGAGGTCTGCATCGGCGACCGCTACCGCATCGGCGGTGCGCTCTTCGAGGTGACGCAGCCACGCGTGACGTGCTACCGGGTGGGGCTCCGTCTGGGAGAACCGCAGATGGCGGCGTTGCTGGTGTCCCGTCGGCGGCCCGGCTTCTACTTCCGGGTCATCGAGGAGGGCGAGGTCGAGGCCGGGCAGGAGATCGTCAAGGTCTCCTCGGGGCCTGAGGGGATGACGGTCGCCGAGATCGACGCGGTCCTCTATCTGCAGAGACGCACGCGCGAGCAGGTCGAGCGGGCACTGCGCATCCCGGCGCTGAGCCCGGGATGGCAGGGATCCATGCGCACCCTTCTGGACGCGGCCGATGGCGGGACGGCCGAGTCGGGCAACGCGGGCCTCACCGTGGCCGCGACGGCCCCGCCGCCCGCATGGCCGGGCTTTCGCCCCCTGACGATCACGCGCGTCCAACCGGAGAGCCGTAGCGTCTTCTCCCTGTTCCTGGCCGCCGCCGACGGTGCGCCGCTGCCGCCGGCACTGCCGGGGCAGTTCCTCACGGTGAAGGTTCAGGCGGACGGCGGCGTACCGCCGTTGATCCGCAGCTACTCGCTGTCCGGCGAGCCCGGCGCGGGCACGTACCGGATCAGCGTGAAGCAGGAACTCCACGGCGCGGCCAGCGGTTACCTGCGCGCCCGTGCCCGCGTCGGCGGCACCCTCGACGCCGCCGCCCCCCGGGGCACGTTCTACCTGACGGACGACAGCAACCCGGTGGTGCTGCTGTCCGCGGGAGTCGGCGTGACGCCCGTGCTGGCCATGCTGCACGCCCTCGCGCGTGCGGGTTCTCCCCGGCAGGTGTGGTGGCTGCACGGAGCGCGCAACGGAACCGAACATCCCTTCGCGGCGGAGAGCCGTCACTTGCTCGACGGTCTGCCTCACGCGCACACCCGCGTCTACTACAGCCGGCCGACGTCCGCGGATCGCGCGGGCACCGACTACACCGATGTCGGCAGGCTGTCGCCAGAGCGTATCTCCGGGCTAGGCCTGCCTGCCGACGCCGACGTCTACCTCTGCGGCCCCGTGGGTTTCATGGCGGGCGTCACCGACGCGCTGGTGGCCGCCGGCCTGCGGCGCTCGCGGGTCCACACCGAGGTCTTCGGGGCGGGAGCCTCGCTCACTCCGGGCGTCACGTCCGCCACTTCGGCGCGGGCCCCGCACCAGCCCGCCGGGGCCGCAGGTAAGGGCCCGCCGGTCTCCTTCGCCCGCAGCTGCCTGACCGTCCCGTGGAACGACGACCAGGGCTCCCTGCTCGACCTGGCCGAGGCGTGCGACGTCCCCGTGCGGTGGTCGTGCCGTACGGGCGTCTGCCACACCTGCGAGCTCGCCCTGATGTCGGGCGCGGTGAGCTACTCGCCCGACCCCGTCGAGCCGCCGGCCGAGGGCGACATCCTGATCTGCTGCTCCAGGCCGAGCGAGGCCGTCGTCCTCGATCTGTGAACCACTCGACGGTGCTCCTCCGTCGGCGCCGCCGGGCCGTGCGGCGATGGGAGCCGATCACGGGACGCTCCGTGCTGCTCCGCACCCTCGGCAACCGGATCTGACCGGCGTGTCCCGAGCTGTCTCGACGCTAGGTCAGACTGAGTTCCATTTGCTATCAAGCCCTAAAAGAGGCGTTGACTGCTTAGAACCTGAGGGTCAGCTCGGCTAGCATGGCGGCATGACCGACGACCGCGCGCTCCCGCTCCGTGAACGCAAGAAGCTCCGCACCCGCAGGGCGCTGGCCGACGCCGCGTTGCGGCTGTTCGGGGAGAAGGGCTTCGACGGGGTGACGCTGGAGGAACTGGTTGAGGAGGTCGAGGTCTCCAAGAGCACGTTCTTCCGCGCCTACCCGTGCAAGGAGGCGGTGGCGATCGAGGCCGAGGCCGAGATCTGGTCGGCCTACGTGGCCGCGATGCAGGAGCGGGAGCTGTCCGGCGTCGTCCTGGGCGAGTTGCGTGACACCCTCACCGCGACGGCCGCCGCGCTGGAGCCCGGGTGGGACGAGCGCTACGTCGCGACCCGCCGGCTCGTCATGACCGCCCCCGCCCTGCTGGCCTACGTCGAGCACTACCGCGGAGGGGTCAGGCGGCAGGTGATCGACTGCCTGGCGGACAAACTCGGCCTGAACGCCGACGATCTCCGGCTTCACGTGCTGGCCGAGCTGACCACCACCGCCTGGAGCGTCTCGGGCCGCGACTGGGTCCGCCGTGGCGGGGAGGGCGGCCGCCAGGCCCTCGTCGACCGCTTGGAAGGGGCCTTCGGCGCCATCCCCGCCAGCCTCGACCTGTCCGCCTGACGGTCCCCGGCCACCGGTCTCGACCTCTCCGCCTGGCGGTCCCGCGTCACCGGTCTCGACCTCTCCGCCTGGCGGTCCCCTGTCACCGGTCTCGACCTCTCCGCCTGGCGGTCCCCTGTCACCGGCCTTGACCTCTCCGCCTGACGCCTCCCTCCAGGGGCCGCGGTCTCGGCCTCTCCGCCCGGTTGCGCGGGTCAGCCGACTTCGGCGTGCCGCTCCAGGAAGTCGAGCACCGTGCGGGCCAGCGCCACCCGGTGATCCGACCCGGTGGGCGGTGGCCCACCTCGGCAGGGAGACCGTCCGCCACTCCAGCGGCACCCTGTTCGACCGCCTGCCCGCTGGAAACGCCGCCCCCGCGCTCCAGGCGACAGGCCTGTGCCACGCCTTCTACGGCTCCGACGGCTTCCCGACCGCCCTGCTGGAACTCTCCAGGGCGCTGCTGTCAGAAGCCGTGCGGGCGGACTGCCGGACGATCCCGGCGGCGCCCTGACGGAAGCTACCCGCCGGGCCGATCATCGTGCCAGTATTTAGTTTAAGGTCCTAATTATGGGGATGGGGGCGCATGAGCCGGCCGCGACGGGAGACTGTCCGTGACGTCCGGCGGAACAACAGGTCCGTCATCCTCAGCACCCTCTTCTTCGCCCGCGAGGCCAGCAGGTTCGAGCTCGCCAGGCTGACCGGCCTCAGCCCCGCCACCGTGGGCAACGTCGTCGCCGACCTGATGGGCGAGGGCGTGGTGGTGGAGGCGGGTCTGAAGGACTCCGACGGAGGGCGCCCCCAGATCCTCCTGGCGATCAACGTCGCCCACGGTCACCTCGCGGGCGTCGATGTCGGCGAGAGCCGCGTCCGTGTCGAGCTGTTCGACCTCGGGCTGCGCGGGCTCGCCAAGACCGAGGTGCCGCTGCGGCCCGGCGGCGAGGATCCCGAGGAGGTCGCGCGGCACATCGTCCACGCTCTCGACGGTCTGCTCGAGCTGACGGGGCTGGAGCCGGGCGGGCTCATGGGCGTCGGCGTCGGCGTGCCCGGCACGGTGAGCAGGCAGCCCGCCTCCCTCGTGCACGCCCCGACGATCGGCTGGAAGGCGGTGCCGCTGGGCGCCATGCTCGCGGGCCCCCGCACGCCGCCCTTCGTCATCGACAACGGCGCGAAGATGCTGGGCCTGGCCGAGTCGTGGTTCGGCGCGGGCAGGGGCGCCGAAGACCTGATCATGGCGCTGGTCGGCACCGGCATCGGGGCGAGCATCATCTCCGACGGCGTCACCTACCGGGGCAGCATGGGCGGCGCGGGGGAGTGGGGTCACACCAAGGTCGTGCGCAACGGGCTCGCTTGCCGATGCGGCGGCCGTGGCTGCCTGGAGGCGTACGCGGGGCCCCAGGCCATCCTGCGGGCGGCGGGCAGGTCGGTGGAGGGCGCCGACGAGCGCAGCGCCTTCGCCGCGCTGCTGTTCGATCCTGCCGCGCGGCCCGTGCTGGAGGAGGCCGTGCGCCATCTGGGCAGGGGCATCGGCAACCTGATCAACCTGTTCAACCCCGAGCGCGTGCTGCTGGGCGGCTGGGCGGGGCTGCTGCTCGGCATGGAGTTCCTCCCTCAGCTCAGGGAGGCGGCGGGGGAGATCGCACTGCCGTACCACTTCGCCCACGCCTCGATCGAGCGGGGCAGGCTCGGCGCCGAGGCGGTCTCGCTCGGTGCCGCCGCCCTTGTCCTCGACGACTTCCTCAGCGGCGGCACCCGTTCGTAGACGAACGGCGTCACGCGTCTTGACTGAGCCTTGTGAGAAGTTTTAAATCAACACATAAATTAAGGCTGGACTTAAGGCTGTCCGGCGAGTTCGCCCTGCTCAGAGAGAGGCACACCCCCCATGACACCGGTCATCTCCGGCCGCCGCACCATCCCCTTACTCGTGGGCGTCGCCCTGCTCGCCCTCGCCGTCACCCCGGCGGCCTCCGCCGCCACCGGCCGCATCACCGGCTACGGCGGCAAGTGCGTCGACGTCGCGGGAGCCGCGACCGCGAACGGCACCCAGATCCAGCTCTACACCTGCAACGACACCGCCGCCCAGTCCTGGACGACGGAAACGGACGGGACCGTCCGCGCGCTGGGCAAGTGCATGGACGTCGCGGCCGCCTCCAGCGCCAACGGCACCAAGGTCCAGCTGTGGGACTGCAACGGGACCGCCGCCCAGCAGTGGACGGCCCAGGCGGACGGCACGCTCCGCGCGCTCGGCAAGTGCTTGGACGCCACCGGCGTCAGCTCGGCCGACGGGACCCCGCTCCAGATCTGGGACTGCTCGGGCGGCGCCAACCAGCGGTGGACCCTGCCGGGCGGCGACCCGCCCACCCCTCCGGCCGGCAAGATGCCCGGCGCGCCGTACCTCTACATGGGCTGGGGCAACCCGCCGAGCCCCGCCACGGTCATGAACGCCACCGGGGTGAAGTCGTTCACCATGGCGTTCATCCTGTCCGGCGGCGGCTGCACGCCGCGATGGGACGGCTCGCGCCCGCTCACCGGGGGAGCCGACGCCGCCGCCATCTCGCAGATCAAGGCCGCGGGCGGCAGCGTGCAGGTGTCCTTCGGCGGCTGGTCGGGCAACAAGCTCGGCCCCAACTGCGCCACCCCGGAGGCGTACGCGGGCGCCGTGCAGCAGGTCATCAACGCCGTCGGGCCCGCCGTCGTCGACTTCGACATCGAGAACAACGACGAGTACCACAACTACACCGTCCAGGACCGCATCCTCAACGGCCTGAAGATCGTCAAGCAGAACAACCCGAACGTCAAGATCGCCGTCACCTTCGGCGCCGGCACGGGAGGGCCCGACGGCAGCGGGATCAGGCTGATCAACCGCTCGCGTGAGCTGACCGTGCCGATCGACAACTACACGATCATGCCCTTCAACTTCGGCGGCGGCGCCAACATGTATCAGAGCACTGTCAACGCCGCCGAGGGCCTCAAGAACGCCCTGAAGAACGCCTTCGGCTGGAGCGACGCCCAGGCGTACGCCCGCATGGGCATCTCCGGCATGAACGGCCTGTCCGACCAGCAGGAGGTCACCTCCACCGGCACCTGGACGCAGATCCGCGACTGGGCCAAGGCCAGGGGGCTGACCAGGTTCGCTTTCTGGTCGGTCAACCGCGACCGCCCATGCTCGGGCGGCGTCGCCGACAGCTGCGGCGGCATCCCCCAGGGCAACTGGGACTTCACCCGCATCACGGCCGGATTCTAGGGAGCGCACATGCGTGCATTACGGGCAAGAACCGTCGCCGCGATGTCGGCCTTCGTCCTGACGATGACCGGTCTCGGCGTGGTGGCCGCGACCCCCGCGAGCGCCGCGCCGCCCGCGGGCCCCGTCACCGTCGTCAGCAAGAACAGCGGCAAGTGCGTCGACGCCCGCGCGGCGGGGACCGCCAACGGCACCGCCGTCCAGCAGTACGCCTGCAACGGAACCGGCGCCCAGAGCTGGCAGTTCCAGGCCACCGGCGGCGGCTTCCACCGCGTCAACGCGGTCTCGGGCCAGACCCAGACCTGGGACGTCACCGACGTCTCCACCGCCGACGGCGCGCTCGTCCAGCTGTGGGCGTACGGCGGGGGCGACAACCAGCAGTGGCAGCCCGTCGAGGAGCCGGGCGGCGCCTACCACTTCGTCAACCGCCACAGCGGCAAATGCCTGGACGTGCCGGGCGCCTCCACCGCCGACGGCGTCCAGCTGCAGCAGTACACCTGCAACGGCACCGCCGCGCAGTCCTTCACCCTGTCCGGCGGCCCTCCGCCCTCGGGTGACAACCCCGACCTGGGCCCCAACGTCAGCATCTTCGATCCGTCCATGCCGGCCGCCACGATCCAGAACCGGCTGAACACGGTCTTCAACCAGCAGCAGACCAACCAGTTCGGCGGCAACAGGTTCGCGCTGCTGTTCAAGCCCGGCAGCTACGACGTCGACGTCAACGTCGGCTTCTTCACCCAGGTGCTCGGCCTCGGCAAGACGCCGGACGACGTGACGATCAACGGCCCCGTGCACGTCGAGGCCGACTGGTTCCAGGGCAACGCCACCCAGAACTTCTGGCGGGCCGCGGAGAACATGTCGGTCAACCCGCCGGGAGGGAACGACCGCTGGGCCGTGTCGCAGGCGGCGCCGTACCGGCGGATGCACCTGCGCGGCAACCTGCAGCTCGACGACGGCGGCTGGTCCAGCGGCGGCTTCATCGCCGACTCCAAGATCGACGGCCAGGTGCGGTCGGGCTCGCAGCAGCAGTGGCTGTCCCGCAACACCGAGTGGGGCAGCTGGACGGGCTCCAACTGGAACATGGTCTTCGTCGGAGTGAACAACCCGCCGGGTGGCAACTTCCCCAACCCGCCCTACACCCGCGTCGGCTCGGCCCCCGTGATCAGGGAGAAGCCGTTCCTGTACATCGACCAGGCAGGCAAGTACCAGGTCTTCGTGCCCGCGCTGCGGACCAACGCCTCGGGCGCCACCTGGACGGGCGGCAACCCGCATGGTGCCTCGCTGCCGATCGAGCAGTTCTTCATCGCCAAGCCCGGACACACCGCGGCCGACATCAACGCCGCTCTCTCCCAGGGCAGGAACCTGCTGCTCACCCCAGGCGTCTACCACCTCACCGACACGATCAGGGTGACCAGGCCCGACACGGTCGTGCTCGGCCTCGGCCTGGCGACGCTCACCCCGGAAAACGGCGTCACCGCGCTCAGCGTCGCCGATGTCGACGGGGTCAAGGTCGCGGGCGTCCTCATCGACGCCGGCCCCGTCAACTCGCCCGTGCTCATGCAGGTCGGCGCCGCCGGCTCCAGCCAGAACCACGCAGCCAACCCGACCTCGCTGCACGATGTGTTCATCAGGATCGGCGGCCCCGGGGTCGGCAAGGCCACGCAGAGCCTGGTGGTCAACAGCTCGCACGTCATCGGCGACCACCTGTGGTTGTGGCGGGCCGACCACGGCTCGGGCGTCGGCTGGAACACCAACACCGCCGACACCGGCCTCATCGTCAACGGCGCCGACGTGACCATGTACGGCCTGTTCGTCGAGCACTACCAGAAGTACCAGACGATCTGGAACGGCGAGCGAGGGCGGACCTACTTCTACCAGAACGAGATGCCCTACGACCCGCCCAACCAGGCGGCGTGGATGAACGGCGGCACCCAGGGTTACGCCGCCTACAAGGTCGCCAACGCGGTGACCAGCCACGAGGCGTGGGGCCTTGGCAGCTACTGCTACTTCAACGTCAACCCGGGCGTGGTGGCGGCGCGCGCGTTCGAGGTGCCCAACACCCCCGGCGTACGCTTCCACGACATGGTGACCGTCTCGCTGGGCGGCACCGGCACCATCAGGAACGTCATCAACACGACGGGCGGCCCGTCCAACTCCAGCACCAACGTCGCCAACGTCGTCGGCTATCCGTGAACCGGGCCGCGCCCCCTGCCCGGCCGGGGGCGCGGACCCGCCGACGGCGTCGGGCACTATGGAAGCGTGACGCAGGTGGGACAGAACGGGCCGGGCATCCGATCCTTCGACAGGCTGGTCGAGCTCGTCGGCGACGGTGGGGTCGTGGTCCTGAGCGGGGCGGGACTGTCCACGGAGTCGGGCATCCCCGACTACCGAGGCGAGACCGGGCGCATGCGCAAGGCCGAGCCGATGACCTACCAGACGTTCGTCGGCAGCGCCGCCGCCCGCCGTCGCTACTGGGCCCGCAGCCACGTGGGCTGGCGGCACATCGCCCACGCCACGTCCAACGCCGGCCACCACGCCGTCGCCGCGCTGCAGGCGCGAGGCCTGGTCACCGGGATCATCACGCAGAACGTGGACGGCCTGCACCAGGCCGCCGGCGCCGAACGGGTGGTCGAACTGCACGGCAGCCTCCACCGCGTGCGCTGCCTGTCCTGCGGCGAGCGCACCCCTCGCGAGCGGCTCGACCAGCGGTTGAGCGTGGCCAACCCCGGCTGGGAGGGCGCGGAGGGCACGATCAACCCCGACGGCGACGCGGTGCTCTCCGACGACCGCATCGACGCCTTCACGATCGTCGACTGCCTCTCCTGCGGCGGCGTGCTCAAGCCCGACGTGGTGTTCTTCGGCGAGAACGTGCCGCGCCCCCGCGTCGCCGACTGCTTCGAGCTGACCGAGGACGCCGACCTGCTGCTGGTGCTCGGCTCCTCGCTGACTGTGATGTCCGGCTACCGGTTCGTCCGGCGGGCCGTCGAGCACGCCATCCCCGTCGCGATCGTCAACCAGGGTCCGACCCGAGGCGACGACGACGCCCACGTGGCGCTCGACGCACCGCTCGGGCCGACGCTCACCGCGCTGCTGGACGAGCTCCCCGATAAGCCAGGGATCAGGAAATATCCCGAAGACGATCTATAGCGGGTCGGCTCTGCCATACGATCCTCTGGAACCAAGGAAGGGCGAGGGTGTGGAGCGCGACGAACAGGTGCCGTCGGTCATCGACCCGAACACGCCGAGCGTGGCGCGCATGTACGACTACTACCTCGGTGGCAAGGACAACTTCCCCTCCGACAGGGAAGCCGCCGAGAAGATCATCCAGCTCGTCCCCAACGTCACGCAGATCGCCCGCGACAACCGCGACTTCCTGATCAGGGTGGTGCGCATGCTGGCCGCGGCGGGAGTGCGCCAGTTCATCGACATCGGCACCGGGCTGCCCACCAGGCAGAACGTCCACGAGGTCGCCCTGGAGGCGGCGCCCGACTCCAGGATCGTCTACGTCGACAACGACCCGATCGTGCTCGTGCACGCCAGGGCGCTGCTCGCCGAGACCCCTCAGACGATCGTGGTGCGCGCGGACCTGCGCGACACGGCGTCGATCCTCGAGGATCCCCAGGTCCGCGCCCACATCGACTTCACCCGTCCGGTGGCCGTGCTGCTGTTCGCCATCCTCCACTTCGTCCCCGACCACAGGCAGTCGGTCGAGCTCGTCAACCGGCTGCGCGCCCCGCTGGTCAGCGGCAGCCACCTGGCCCTGTCGCACAGCTACGCCGGAGACCTGGCGGGCGAGACGATCAGGACGGGCAGGTCGGTCTATCGAGCGGCAAGCGCCGGCTCGCTCACGCCCCGCACGACCGAGCAGGTCAGCGCCTACTTCGACGGCCTCCACCTACTGGAGCCCGGCGTGGTGCCGATCGACGCGTGGCGCTCCGAATGGCCCGACCTCAAGCCGGATTTCGCCAAGCCAGGCCTGCTCGGCGGCGTCGCCAGGATCCCGTAGCGCCGTCAGGCGCGGCTGAGGCGTTCGTGCAGCCGGCGGCACTCGTGGGTGAGCCTGCTGTCGCTCCTGCGCGCGGCGATCGCCGCCACCTCGGGGATCTCCTCCCGCGCCCCTGCCGGGCCCGCCACCGTGACGGCCAGCTCGACGGCCTTGGCCAGGTCGGCCTGCGGCCTCTCACCCGCCGCGGGCAGGAGGGTCGGCAGGAGCGCCCTCAGCACCTGCCACACCTCGCGGTGCGCGCCGCCGGCCGCGGCGCTCTCCAGCGCGCCGACGACGTGCCGCAGCTTCACCCCGGTCCACCTGACCAGCATGCCGAGCTGGGCGCCGATGCCGGCGGCCGGAAGATCGCCGCGGGCCGCCATGGTGAGGAAGGCCGACACGCCGTCCGCGCTGTCGCGCCGGCCGAGGAAGAAGGCGATGACGAGCGCCGTCGCCGCGCCCGGGGGCCCGTCGGCGGCGGCCAGGCGGCAGGCCTGCGAGGAGTGGACGCCACCGCCGTTCCAGAGAGAAATCAGATGGGGCAGCAGGTTGACGGCCACGACCTCACGATGCGACGGCAGCGTCGACGCCCACCAGTCCATGCAGCGGCCGTGTTCGTTCCAGCTCCACTCCAGCGGCGGGGCGAGCAGGTCGTCGAGGAGGTCGAACCCCGTCGGCGGCGCGCTCAGCCGGGGCGAGGGCACGACGTGGTCGACGTGGCGAGGGGGCCGCTCGTCGAAGAAGCGCTCGCGTGAGTCCTCGATGTACCGCCAGCGAACCCCCGTCTCCGGGTCGGGCGGACCGCCGTCCGCCAGCCACCGCGCCGCCGTACCAGCGGCCCGCGAGGTGAGCGTCGCCGCCCGTGCCGCGGCCTCGGGGTGGGCGCCTCTGGGCAGGCGCAGCAGCGCCTGCAGAAGATCGGCGGTCAGCGGTACGGCTTGCGCCGCCTCGCACTCCTCCAGCCTGGCGACCAGCACATCGGGGTCGAGCAGGCCGGTCGAATGGGTCGGCGTGGCCAGCAGGACGGGCGGCAGCGCGCCGTCCTTGAGCGCGACCAGGATCTCCGCGCACCTGCGCAGCAGGAACAGGTGCGGCGATGAGACGTCTCGCCGCCGGGGCAGCCGGTCCCGTGGCGGCACGGGGACGGGTTCGGGACGAAGGCCGCCGCCGGGCGCGATGAGCTCCATGGCCATCGCGGCGAGCCAGTTGTCGACATGGGTCCACCACCGCATCTCGTACAGGTGCGGATGGCCGGAGCCGACCACGGGGGCCAGCGCGGACCACAACCCCTGCCTGTCACGGCTCGCGAGCCGGACGAAGCCCGCCATCCAGCGTTCGCCGTCCTCCACGCTCCGCGTCGGCCAGTCCAGTGATCGCAGCTCGCCGGGAGTCGCGGGAACCGGCGGGAAGGCCCGCGGCGTGGGAGCGGGGGGAAGCGGCGAGGGGGTTTGGGGCGGCTCCTCGACGGCGGCCTGCCCGCCGAACCGCGCGACCAGCCGCTGACCCAGCGCGGAAGGCAGGGCGGGGACCGCGTTCCCGATCTGCTCGGCGCCCAGCGGGCCGAACCGCTCGGCGTGCTTGAGCGCGAGCTGGGCGGCGCGGCCCTGCACCTCGTAGGAGGCGTGGTGGAAGGCTGAGGCGAGCGCGGGGGCGATCTCGTCGGGGTGGACCACGGCCTGCCGTACGCTCTGGTCCAGCCAGGTCAGGCCGGTGCGGGCGAGCGTGGCCTCGGCCCTGAACATCAGCCCCTCGATCGCCTCGACCACGTCGCCGGGCTCGTGCGCCGACATCCGCCGCAGGTGGCGCAGCGCGAGCTCGGCGACAGGTCCTGGCGAGGCCGGCAGCAACCGCAGGTAGTCGCGCGCCCGCTCGGCCACCTCGGCCTCCGAGGGGGCGAGCAGCTCGTGCAGGCGGACGAAGAAGCGCAGGTCCTGGGCGCTGCCGCCGCGCAGGAAGCGCCGCACGCACCCGTCGAGCAGCAGCTTCCTGTCCCCGTGGCCGCGTAATCTGCGCAGCCACGGTGACAGCGGCTCGATGCGCTCGTGCCGCAGCACCCGGCCGACGCCCTCGGCCTCGAACAGCCTCGGCATCAGCGCGGGCAGCAGCGGATCGGGACGAGGCCTCGACCCCTCCGACACCCACGCCACGACCAGCGGATCGTGCTCGGGAGGCGGCGCTCCCGTGCTCCGCAGCAGCGCCAACGCGAGCGGGACGCCCGTGTCACGGGGGCCGCGCAGCCTGGCCGCCAGCCGTACGGCCAGCTCGGCCTGCCACGCGGCGGGCCTGACACTCAGCAGGCGGAGGAGGGGAGCGGGGTCGCCGAAGCCGTCGCGGCCGGAGAACGGCCGCCGGCGGGTCAGGTCACGCCTGGTCACCCAGGACGCCACGGCCGAGACGGCGCTGAGCGTGCCCGCGCCCGCCAGCCGTACCAGGTCGGGCCACTTCTCCCACGGCTGGTCCACCTGGTCCCACCCGTCCTCCGTCCAGCGGGTGCTCTCCCTGGCCTCGGTGCGCGCCCGCATGACCGCGATGTGGCCGCGCAGCTCGCCGGCGACCAGCTTGCGCTCGCCGTCGTCGAGTGCGAGCAGCCGTCGCACGAGAGGGTCCGCTTCACCTGCGTCGATGAGGTCGCGGATCCCGCCCCAGGCGGCCGCGGGGGTTCCTGTGTCCTGCGTCATGGCTGGGAACCATAGAGATCACCTCCGACAGAATCCCTCGGCGGCCGCCGGACAGAGCCGCGTCGCGGGACTGACGCGGCGTCAGGAGGCGGCGACGCGGAGCGGGACGCCTGCCGCGCGCAGCGGGGCGAGGTCGGCCTCGGCGGTGTCGGCGTCCACGATGACCAGGTCGAACGAGGTCAGCGGTGCCAGCTGGTGCAACCCTCGCTTGCTGAACTTGCTGTGGTCGATGAGCAGCACCCGCCGTCCGGCCGACTCCATGAGCGCCCGCTTGACCGCGACCGTCTCCTGCGACTGGTGGTAGCAGTGCCCGTTGGTCACCGCCGTCGTCGACATGAACAGCACGTCGGCGTGCAACGACCGGATCGCCTCGGTCGTGCGCATCCCGAGAAAGGCGTCGTAGGCGGGGTAGTAGGCGCCGCCGAGCCCGATGAGGTCGACGGCCGCCTCGCCTGCCAGCAGGTTGACCACGGCGAGGAAGTTGGAGATCACGGTCACCGGCCCCTTGGCGGGCAGCAGTCCCGCCACCGCCAGCCCCGTCGTGCTCTCGTCGATCATGACGGACGACCCTGGCTCGACCAGCTTCACCGCCTCCTCGGCGAGCCTGCGCTTCGCCTCGGACATCGCCTGCATGCGGTGGCGCACGTCGCCGTGGTAGAGCGCCGACGGCTGCGCCGTCGCGCCGCCGCGCACCTTGCGCAGCCATCCCTCGCTCTGCAGCACGTCGAGGTCGCGGTGGATGGTCATGAGGCTGACGCCATGGGCCTCGGCGAGCTGCTCCATGCGGACGAAGCCCTCGCTGGCCACGAACTGGCGGATCTGGTCGCGGCGTTCCCTTGGATTCGGAGCCGGGTCGCCGTCTGCCACGTTGTGTCGCCTCCCGATCAGTGTGAAGTCGGTGCTAAAGATAACACCCCTTTGTCGGCAGGTTTGTCGAGAGAGTCGCGGAAATTCTCACACCCTGGGCTGTTGTAGTTATCAAACTCTTGACATCTTTGGGCCGCTGGGTGTTTTGTTCCTCACATCGACGACCTCTCGTCGATGAGCCAAGGAGCAGCCATGAAGAGGTTTCCCCTCGCGGTGGTGGTCGCGCTGGCGGCGGCTACCGCCTGTTCGTCCAACACCACGTCGGCAGGCCAGGGCGAGAGCGCCGCCGCCCAGGGCGCGAAGATCGCCTTCCTCATGCCCGACATCGCCTCGACCCGCTACGAGCTCTATGACGCGCCGCTGTTCAAGGCGAAGATGAAGGAGCTCTGCCCGACCTGCGAGGTGCTTTACCAGAACGCGGGCGCCGACGCGGCCAAGCAGCAACAGCAGGCCAACTCCGCCCTGGCCCAGGGCGTCAAGGCGATCGTGATCGACCCCGTCGACTCGGCGGCCGCCGCCACGATCGTGCAGTCCGCGCAGGCGCAGAAGGTGCCCGTCATCGCCTACGACCGGCCGATTCCCGCCGCCAAGGCCGACTACTACGTCTCCTTCGACAACGAGAAGATCGGCTCGCTCATCGCCACGTCCCTGGTGGACGAGGTGAAGAAGAAGGGCGCCAAGGGCGGCCTGCTCGTGGTGAACGGCTCACCCACCGACGCCGCCGCCGGCCTGATCAAGAAGGGCATCCACACCGCGGTCGACGCCAGCGGCCTCAAACTCCTGGCCGAGTACGACACGCCCGGATGGCAGCCGAACAAGGCGCAGGAGTGGGTCAGCGGTCAGATCGCCCAGTTCCCCGGACAGATCGCCGGAGTGGTCGCCGCCAACGACGGCACGGGCGGCGGCGCGATCGCCGCGTTCAAGGCCGCCGACACGCCTGTGCCGCCCGTCAGCGGCAACGACGCCGAGCTCGCGGCGGTGCAGCGGGTCATCAACGGTGACCAGTACAACACGATCTCCAAGCCGATCAAGATCGTGGCGGAGGCCGCCGCGGTGATCGCGAACGACTTCGCCCAGGGCAAGAAGCCCGCCGCGAAGACCATGCTGTTCGACACCCCCTCGGAGCTGTTCACCCCGACGGTCGTCACGCGGGAGAACGCGCAGAAGGAACTGCTCGGCCCCGGCGGAGCGCTCAAGGTCTCCGAAGTCTGCACCGACGCCTACAAGGCGGCCTGCGACAAGCTCGGGATCAAGTAGATGACCATCCTGTCGCTGCGCGGGATCACCAAGACGTTCGGCGCCGTCGCCGCGCTCACCGACATCGAGCTGGACATCGACTCGGGTGAGGTCGTCGCGATCGTCGGCGACAACGGCGCGGGAAAGTCGACGCTGGTCAAGATCCTCTCAGGCGTCCACACCGCCGACTCGGGGACGATCTCCTTCGAGTCGGCCGCGGTGGACATCTCCAGCCCCGCCGACGCCCACAGGCTCGGCATCGCCACGGTCTTCCAGGACCTGGCGCTGTGCGAGAACCTGAACGTGATCGAGAACCTCTTCCTCGGCCAGGAACTGCGCCAGCTGCGCCTGGACGACGTGGCCATGGAGGTGCGCTCCTGGGAACTGCTCCGCCAGCTCTCGGCGAAGATCCCCTCGGTGCGCACCCCCGTCGCCTCGCTGTCCGGCGGCCAGCGGCAGACCGTCGCGATCGCCAGGTCGCTGCTGGCCGACCCCAAGGTGGTCATCCTGGACGAGCCGACCGCCGCCCTGGGCGTCGCGCAGACCGCCGAGGTGCTGAACCTGATCGAACGGCTGCGCGACCGAGGACTCGGCGTGATCATGATCAGCCACAACATGGCCGACGTGAAGGCCGTCGCCGACAAGGTGGCGGTGCTGCGGCTCGGCCGTAACAACGGGACCTTCGCCGTCGGCGAGGTGTCCCAGGAGGACATCGTCGCGGCGATCACCGGAGCCACCGACAACGTGGTGACGCGCCGCGCGCAATCGCAGGAGAGGCTTCGTTCATGACCGAGCTTGCCGAGGTCATCAATAGACACAGCACCTTGGTCATGAGGCCGACGAAGGAGGACTCATGACCGACAGGGGTGGGGTCATCAAGCAGACCGACCTCGACACGCCAGCGGATCTGCGGGACGAACGCCTGATCGGCAGGCAGGGCCTGCGCGGCGCGGCCGAGGGCCTGCTCGACCGGATCCGCGGCGGCGACCTGGGCGTGCTGCCCGTCGTCATCGGCCTGATCGTCATCTGGTCGGTGTTCCAGGCGCTCAACCCGATCTTCCTGTCCAGCGTGAACCTGGTGAACCTCACGCTGGAGTGTGCGCCCGTCGGCATCATCGCGCTCGGCGTGGTCGTCGTCCTGCTGGTCGGCCAGATCGACCTGTCGGTCGGTTCGGTCAGCGGGCTGACCTCCGCCGTGATGGCGGTGCTGTTCGTGGACCGCGGCCTGCCGGCCTGGCTGGCCATCCTGTGCGCGATCGTGCTCGGGTGCGCGATCGGCTGGATCTACGGGCAGGTGTTCAACAGGTTCGGCGTGCCGAGCTTCGTCATCACCATGGCGGGTCTGCTCGGTCTGCTCGGCGTTCAGCTGTGGATGCTCGGCGCCAAGGGCTCGATCAACCTGCCGTTCAACTCGGGGCTGGTCGCCTTCGCGCAGCTCGACTTCGTGCCCGCGTGGCTGTCCTACGTGTTCGTCGTCGCGGCCGCCGCCGCGCTGTTCGCCAGCGGCTACGCCCATGCCAGGCGGCGCAGGCAGGCGTCGTTGTCGGCCACCTCCACCCGCCTGCTGATCGCGAGGAGCGCGCTGGTGCTCGTGGGGCTCGGCGTCGTGGTCTGGTACCTCAACCAGACCAGGGGTGTGGGCTGGATGTTCGTCCTGTTCCTCGCGCTGGTGCTGGTGGTCCACTACGTGCTCGCCCGCACCGGGTTCGGCAAGTCGATCTACGCGGTCGGCGGCAACGCCGAGGCGGCCCGCCGCGCGGGCATCAACGTCAAGGCCGTCTACACCTCCGCGTTCGTGCTGTGCACCACGCTCGCCGCCGTCGGCGGCGTGCTGGCCGCCGCCAGACTGGCGGCCGTCAACCAGAGCAGCGGCGGCGGCGACGTGAACCTCAACGCCATCGCGGCGGCGGTGATCGGCGGCACGAGCCTGTTCGGCGGCAGGGGTACGGCGTTCGCCGCTCTCCTGGGCATCGTGGTCATCCAGTCCATCTCCAGCGGGCTCACCCTGCTCAACCTCGACTCCTCCTTCCGCTTCATGGTCACCGGCGCGGTCCTGCTGCTCGCCGTGGCCGTGGACTCGGTGGCACGCAGGTCGCGGGTCTCCCACGGAAGGGCGTAGGGGCCGATGGCAGTCGTCTGCGTCGACGCGGGCACCACGATGATCAAAGCAGTCGGCTACGACGAGGCGGGCGCGGAGGCGGTGGTGGCGCGCAGGGCCACCACCGTGGCCCGGCCTCACCCCGGCTGGGCCGAGCAGGACATGACCGCGGTATGGGAGGCGGTCGCCTCGTGCGTGCGCGAGGTCGTCGCCGCCATGGACGCGCCCGTCGACTACGTGGCCGTCACCGCGCAGGGCGACGGCTGCTGGCTGGTCGACGAGGCGGGCGAGCCCACGGGCCCCGCCGTCCTCTGGAACGACGGCCGCGCCGCGGCCTTCGTCGCCGAGTGGACCGCGGCAGGCGTGCTGGAGGAGGCCTTCCGAGTGAACGGCTCGCTCGCCTTCGCGGGGCTGCCCAACGCCGTCCTCGCCTGGCTGCGCGTCCACGACCCCGACCGGCTGGAACGCTCCGCCGCCGCGCTCACCTGCGGCGGCTGGATCTTCGCCAGGCTCACCGGCAGGATCGCCGCCGACAGCTCCGACGCCTCCACCCCGTTCGCCGACCTGGCCACCGGGCGCTACTCGGATGAGCTGCTGGCCCTCTACGACCTGGAGTGGGCCGGTCGCCTGCTGCCCGGCCTGCTCGACGACGACGCCCGCGCCGCCCCGCTGACTGCGGACGGCCTCGGCCTTCCCGTCGGCACCCCTGTCGTCATGTCCTCCTACGACATCGCCTCGACCGCGATCGGCGTGGGCGCGGTCAGCCCTGGCCAGGCCTGCACGATCCTCGGCACGACGCTGTGCACCGAGGTCGTCACCGACTCCGTCTCGCTGGGGGAGCGGGCGTCGGGGCTGACCGTGGCCCTCGGGCTGCCTGGCCTGCGGCTGCGGGCCTTCCCCACGCTCGCCGGCGGCGAGGTGATCGGATGGGCGTGCGAGATGCTCGGCCTGGACACTCCCGGCGAACTGGGTGAGCTCGCCATGCGGGCGTCGCCAGGCGCCGAAGGGTTGGTGTTCCTTCCTTACCTTTCTCCCGCCGGCGAGCGCGCGCCGTTCCTCGCCCCCTCCGCGCGGGGCGCGTTCGCCGGCCTGTCCTTCGAGCACCGCCGCGAGCACCTCGCCCGTGCGGTGCTCGAAGGACTCACCATGGTCATCAGGGACTGCCTGACCGCCTCCCTCGTCAGGCCGACCAAGCTGCGGGTCTGCGGCGGCGGCGCGGCCAGCGAGGTCTGGTCGCAGCTCATCGCCGACGTCGTCGGCTTGCCGGTGCTGCGCTCGGCCGACGCCGAGGCGGGCGCGAGGGGCGCCTACGTCCTGGGCGGACTGGCCACGGGCGCGCTGACCGAGATCCCCTCCGCCCGGGTACGGCAGGCGCTCGAGCCCGCGGCGGGGCCGTACGACGAGCTCTTCGACCGGTTCCTCGAGGTCAGGCAGAGCGTCGCGACCACCTGGGGGAAGCGATGAACGAGGTGTGGGTCGGCCTGGACCTCGGCACGCAGAGCGTCAGGGCGCTCGCCGTCACCGGCTCAGGCGAGGTCGTCGGCATGGGCACGCGCAGGCTGACCAGCAGGCGCGAAGGGGTGCGGCACGAGCAGGACCCCGAGCAGTGGTGGAGCGCGGTCGCCACGGCCTGCGCCGAGGCGCTGCGCGAGGTCCCCGCAGGCGCGGTGCGCGGAGTGGCGGTGGACGCCACCTCGGGCACCGTGCTCCTCGCCGACGCCGCAGGCCGCCCGCTCACCCCTGGTCTGATGTACGACGACACCCGCGCCGCCGACGAGGTCGA
Source organism: Nonomuraea sp. NPDC049152 (assembly GCF_040648355.1). Lineage (NCBI taxonomy): Bacteria > Bacillati > Actinomycetota > Actinomycetes > Streptosporangiales > Streptosporangiaceae > Nonomuraea > Nonomuraea sp. NPDC049152. The sequence goes on from NZ_JBEZDO010000006.1 coordinate 212,974, forward strand.
ACGGATCAACGACGTCGGGGGAGCGGTCTGGGCCAGGCTCGGCTACCAGCGCATGCAGGCCGCGTGGGCGCTGCCGAAGCTGCTGTGGCTCCTCAAGGAGTTCGGCGTCTGCGGCTCGGGCGGTGAGCACGGAATGCACGCCGTTCAGAAGACGCGCGATGTTCGGCTGCTGCACCAGAGCGACTTCGTCAACACCCGCCTGACAGGGCACGCGGTACCGAGCGACCTGAGCAGCGCGCTCAAGACCGGCGCTCACCTCATCGACGAGGCCTGGCCCGCCGACGTGTTCGACGTGCTCGGCGTCCCCTCCGAGGCGCTGCCTCCTCTGGTGCGCTCGGGAACGGTGATCGGCCAGGTCTGCGCCATCGCCGCGCGGGACACCGGCCTGCCCGAGGGCACGCCGGTGATCGCGGGCGCCACCGACGGCTGCGCCGCGCAGCTCGGCGCCGGCGCACTGACGCCAGGCAGCTGGAACTCGGTGCTCGGGACCACGCTGGTGCTCAAGGGCGTGACCCGCGACCTGGTCATGGACCCGCTCGGCGCCGTCTACTCCCACAAAGCGCCCAACGGCGACTGGCTGCCAGGCGGCGCGTCCAGCACGGGCTCGGGCGTGATCGCCCGCGACTTCCCCGACCGCGACCTCGACGACCTGACCGCCAGAGCCGCCGCGCACGAACCCGCGGGGCCCGTCGCCTACCCGCTCGTCTCGGCGGGTGAGCGCTTCCCCTTCGTCGCGCCGCAGGCCAGGGGCTTCCTGCTCGGCGATGCGACCGACGAGGCCGAACACTTCGCCGCTCTCCTGCAGGGCGTCGCCTTCGTCGAGCGGCTCTGCTTCGACTACCTCGACCTGCTGGGCGCGCCCGTCGACGGGCCGCTCACGCTGACCGGCGGCGCGACGAGGAGCGCGTACTGGTGCGGGCTGCGCGCCGACGTGCTCGGCCGCCAGGTGACGCTCCCCGAGAACGCCGAACCCGCCCTCGGCATGGCGGTCCTGGCAGCCTCGCCTGGGCGCAGGATCGCCGACGTCGCCGCCGAGATGGTGCGCGTGCGCGACAGGATCGACCCCAGGCCAGGCTCCTCGGGGCGATTCGACGACGCCTACCTGCGCCTGATCGACGAGCTGGCGCACCGGCAGTGGCTTCCCGCGGCGGTGGCCGCCCACGCACACGAAAGGACAACATGATGACCCGCCTGGTCCTGGTCCGTCATGGTGAGTCGGTGTGGCACGCCGAGAACCGCTACGCGGGGATCAGCGACATCGCGCTGACCCCCTTGGGCGTCCGGCAGGCCGACTGGCTGGCCGGATGGGCGGGAGAGGCGGGCCTGTCGAGCGTGTGGGCCTCCACCCTGTCCAGGTCGATCCGCACCGCCGAGCCGTGCGCGCAGGCGGTCGGCGCGCCGCTGCGAACCGACGAACGGCTGCGCGAGCTGGCCTTCGGCGACGCGGAAGGCCTGACCGCCGACGAGATGAGCCTGCGCTTCCCGCAGGCGCGCGACGACTTCCGCGCCGATCCCGTCGCCCACCACCTGCCGGGCGGCGAGGACCCGGTCAAGGCGGCCACGCGCTTCACCGAGTGCCTGCGCGACATCGCCGCCGAGCATCCCGGCGAGCGTGTGCTGGTCGTCGCGCACACCACGGTCATCAGGCTCGCGCTGTGCCAGCTCATCGGGGTGCCGTTGCGGGAGTATCGGCGGCTGTTCCCCTTCCTGCGCAACTGCGCGCTGACCGAGATCAGCCTGTACGACGACCACACCGCCGTCCTCGAGTTCAACTCGCCGCTTCCCGGAGCCCCCTCATGACCGTCCGCATCCTCGCCGCAGGCGACCACTTCGTCCTGAACCGCCTGTTCGTCGACGCCCTACGGGAGCTCGGCGCCCCCGCGGATCCCGCGAACCCGGGCCTCCCCGCGCCGGGCCTCCGCGAGCCGGGGCTCCCCGAGCTGGACGTCACCGGGCTGGACATCGCCGAGCTCACCCTGCCGTGGCCCGTCGAGCCGTTCGGTCCCGTCGCCGAGGTCCGCGAGGCGTCGGGCAGCGAGGACGAGCTGATCGAGGCGCTGCGCGGGGCGGAGATCTGCCTCACCCAGATGGCCCCGCTGACCGAGCGAGTGCTCGCCGCCTGCCCCGACCTGCGCCTGTTCTGCGTCAGCCGCGGCGGCCCCGTCAACGCCAACCTGGAGGCCGCCACCGCGCACGGCGTGGCCGTCACGTTCGCGCCTGGCCGTAACGCCACCGCCACCGCCGAGCACACGCTCGGTATGATCCTCGCCGCGGTCCGCCGTATCCCCTCCACCCACGGCGAGCTCATGTCCGGCGTGTGGCGCGGCGACTACTACACCTACGACAGCGTCGGCCCCGAGCTGGACGGCGGCACCGTCGGCCTGGTCGGCTACGGCGCGATCGGCGGGAAGGTGGCCAGGATGCTGGCCGGGTTCGGGGCGCGGGTGCTGGTGTTCGACCCCTACGCAGCCGACGACGGGTACGCCGAGCGGGTCTCCTCGCTCGACGAGTTGCTGTCGCGCTCGACGGTGGTCTCGCTGCACGCCCGCGCCACCGCGGAGACCAGCGGCATGATCGGCGCCGCGCAGCTCGCCGCCATGCCCGCGGGCTCGGTCCTGGTCAACTGCGCGCGCGGCAGCCTGGTCGACTACGAGGCGGTGTGCGACGCGCTGGAGTCGGGCCACCTGTTCGGGGCGGCGTTCGACGTCTTCCCCGAGGAGCCGCTGCCGAAGGACTCGCGGTTGCTCACCGCGCCGAACGTGGTCATGACCCCGCACCTGGCGGGCGCGAGCAAGGAGACGGCGCAGAAGGCCGCGCGCATCGTGGCCGCCGACGTGGGCCGCCACCTGCGCGGAGAGCCGCTCGCCCACTGCGCGAACCCGGAGGTATTCCGGCTCCGTTAAACCGCGGAATTCGTACCAGACATTTACTCTAGGCACGCACTGACTTGTCATGTTAGATGGAGGAGCCACCGCGGTAAACGATCACGCACCGGGAGAGAGGACCGGGCAGGATGGCGCTGGTTCTTGACGGTGTTGGCGTGCGACGACGTGACGAGATCTGGCTCGACGGCATTGACCTGGAATTATCCAGTGGAATGACGGTCCTCATCGGACCACTGGGCGCGGGCAAGACGACGCTGATGCGCGTCATGGCCGGCCTGCATCCCCCTACCACGGGTCGTGTCATTGTCAATGGAAAAGACGTGGCCACCATTTCGGTGCGAAAGCGCTCGGTGGCCTTCGTCTACCAGCAATTCATCAACTATCCGTCGCTGACGGTCCATGAGAACATCGCCTCTCCGCTCCGGCTCGATTCCGCCTTTCCGAAGGAGAACGTCGAACGCCGGGTGCGTGAGGTCGCCGAGCTCATGGGCATCGGCGACCTGCTCGGGCGCAGGCCCGCCGAGCTGTCCGGCGGCCAGCAGCAGCGCACCGCCATCGCCAGGGCGCTGGCCAGGCCGGTCGACGTGCTGCTGCTCGACGAGCCGCTGGCCAACCTCGACTACAAGCTGAGAGAGCAGCTCAGGGGCGACCTCAAAAGCATGTTCGCGCGCTCGCCGAGCGTGGTCGTCTACTCCACCGCCGACCCCGCCGAGGCGCTCGGCTTCGCCGCGCCGACCGTGGTCCTCGGCGAGGGAAGGGTCCGCCACGTCGGGGACGTGGCCGACATGTACGACAGCCCGCCGACGCTGGCCGTCGCCGCCACGCTCAGCGACCCGCCGCTGAACCTCCTGCCGGGGGTCGTGCGCGACGGCTGGATCGAGTGCATGGGCGCCTCCTTTCCCGCTCCCCGGGCGCAGGCCCCTGGCCAGCATGTCGTCCTCGGCGTGCGCCCGCACCAGGTGTGCATCGAGAGCGCGGGGCCCGGCGCGCTCGCCTTCCCCGCGGAGATCAGACTCGCCGAGGTGACGGGCAGCGCCACGTTCCTGCACCTGCTGCTGCCGGGCGAGAGGCATCTCGTCGCCCAGCTGAAGGGAACGCGCCTGTTCACCCCGGGCGAGCAGGCGACCGCCTACGTCGACCCCGCCCACGTCCTGGTCTTCGACGAGGCGGGCGGCGGCCTGCTGGCGGGCTCGGCGACGGAGGTCGATCTGCATGGCTGACATCCGCCTCGAAGGCGTCGGGCACAGCTACGACGGCGGCCGGACGTGGGCGCTCAAGCCGCTGACCTGGACCTGGCGGGACGGCAGAGCCTACGCGCTGCTCGGGCCGAGCGGCTGCGGCAAGACCACGCTCCTGAACATCATCTCCGGCCTGCTCTCGCCGACGGTGGGGCGGATCTGGTTCGGCGAGCGCGAGGTGACCGCGGTGCCGACGGCCGGCCGTAACATCGCGCAGGTCTTCCAGTTCCCCGTCCTGTACGAGGAGATGTCGGTCTACGACAACCTCGCCTTCCCGCTGCGCAACCGCAGGTACCCGAAGGCAGAGGTCGATCAGCGGGTCCGCACCGTGTCGCGGTTGCTCGGCCTCGACGACCAGCTCGGCCGCAGGTCGCGCAGGCTGGACCCGGGCAGGCAGCAGATCGTCAGCCTCGGCCGCGGGTTGGTCCGCTCGGAGGTCGCGGCGGTGCTGCTCGACGAGCCGCTCACGGTGATCGACCCCGCGCTGAAGTGGACGCTGCGCAGCAAGCTGAAGGAGATCCACCGCGACACCGGGCACACCCTCGTCTATGTCACCCACGACCAGACCGAGGCGCTGACGTTCGCCGACGAGGTGGTCGTGCTCAAGGACGGGGAGATCGTCCAGTCGGGCACGCCCGCCGAGCTGTTCCTGTCGCCCGCGCACGAGTTCGTCGGCCATTTCATCGGCTCGCCCGGAATGAACGTGCTGCCCGCCGAAATAGCCGACGGGCTGGTCAGGGTCGGCGACGCGGTCGTCGGCAGGGCCGTGGGCGAGCTGCCCGCGGGTCCCGTGCGCGTCGGCGTCAGGCCCGAGTTCGTACGGATCACCGCCGCCCAGGACCCGCCAGGCCTGAAGGCGAGGATCACGGGGGTGGACCGCATGGGCGCCTACCACCTGGTCCACGCCGAGGTCGGCGGCCACGACCTGGTCGCGAAGGTGGACGCGGGCTCCGCGCACACGACCGGCGCGATCGAGTTCTTCCACTTCGCCGCCGATGCGGCGTTCCTGTTCAGGGACGAGGTCAGGTGCGGGTCGATCGCGCCGCTCGAAGGGAGGCGGGAACCGTGACCAGCCAGGTGGCCGACGAGTCCGTGACGGCGGCGGGCGCGCCGCGCGAGAAGGAGAGCGTCAGACAGGCCGACCTCAAACCGAAGAACAACCGCGCCTGGCTCCTCGTGCTCCCCGTCGTGGTGTCGGTCGCGTTCACCGCGGTGATCCCGCTGATGACCGTGGTCAACTTCTCCGTGCAGGACATCTTCACCCCCACCGACCGGATCTTCGTGGGCCTCGACTGGTTCAGGTCCGTCTCCCGCGACCCCGAGGTCCGCGCCGCCTTCGTGCGGACCCTGCTGTTCTCCGCCCAGGTGCTGCTGGTGGAGATCCCGCTCGGCGTGGCGATCGCGGTGTGCATGCCGCGCCGCGGCTTCTGGGTGTCGGTGGCCCTGGTCGTCGTCGCGCTGCCGCTGCTCATCCCGTGGAACGTGGTGGGAACCATCTGGCAGATCTTCGCCCGCGGCGACATCGGGCTGGGCGGCTGGACGATCAACAACGTCCTCGGGATCGGCTTCAACTACACCCTCGACTCCACCGACGCCTGGATCACCGTCCTGCTCATGGACGTCTGGCACTGGACGCCACTGGTCGCGCTGCTGGCCTACGCGGGACTGCGCTCCATCCCCGACCCCTACTTCCAGGCCGCGCAGATCGACGCCGCCTCCGCGTGGGCGACCTTCCGCCACATCCAGCTGCCCCGGCTGCGCGGCGTGCTGACGATCGCGATCCTGCTGCGCTTCATGGACAGCTTCATGATCTACACAGAGCCGTTCGTGGTCACGGGCGGCGGTCCCGGCAACGCCACCTCGTTCCTCAGCATCCTGCTGTCGAAGATCGCCGTCGGGCAGTTCGACCTGGGTCCCGCGGGCGCGTTCTCGCTGCTCTACTTCCTCATCGTCCAGATCATCTCGTACGTCTTCTTCACCGTGCTGACGAGGAGCGGCCGATGAGGCTGCCATGGGCGCGCGCCGTGTTCTGGCTCTACGCCGCCACCCTCATGCTGCCGCTGCTGTGGATGTTCGGCATGTCCATCAGGCCCAACGAGGACATCCTCGGCAGTTTCTCGCTCATTCCGCAGCGGGTGACGCTGGAGAACTACGAGACGTTCTTCACCGACTCGGTGTGGTATTCGAGTTATCTCAACTCGATCCTCTACACGTCCATGAACGCGGTCATGTCACTGATCGTGGCGCTGCCCGCGGCGTACGCCTTCTCGCGTTTCAGATTCGCCGGTGACAAACATTTGTTCTTCTGGCTGCTGACGAACAGAATGGCGCCGCCCGCCGTTTTCCTGCTGCCGTTCTTCCAGATCTACCAGAGCGTGGGACTGTTCGACACGCATCTCGGCGTCGCCATCGCGCACATGCTTTTCAACGTGCCGCTGGCCGTATGGATCCTCGAAGGCTTCATGTCGGGAATTCCGCGTGAGATCGACGAGACGGCGGCCATCGACGGTTATTCGCTGCCGCGCTTCTTCATACGCATCTTCCTGCCGATGATCCGCTCGGCGATCGGGGTCACCGCCTTCTTCTGCTTCATGTTCAGCTGGGTCGAGCTGCTCATCGCCAGGACCATCACCTCCGTCAACGCCAAGCCCATCGCCGCGACGATGACGCGGACCGTGAGCGCGGCGGGCGTCAACTGGGGGCTGCTGGCGGCGGCGGGCGTGCTGACGATCATCCCTGGGGCGATCGTCATCTGGTTCGTCAGGAACTACATCGCCAAGGGCTTCTCCATGGGGAGGGTCTGACCATGCTCGAGTGGATGGTGTGGACCCCGCCCACAGCCCTGGTGTTCGTCGGGCTCGGCCTGCTGCTGTGCGGGATGGCGGTGTGGGCCAGGCTCTCGCCACCCGTGGCGCGCCGGGGATTCCTGCGCATCGATACCGACAGGGGCGACCGGCTGTACATCGGCCTGATCAGCGCGGCCGTCGTGCTGGCCGGGTGGATCGCCGTCACCGACCTGTCCATGTGGCTGGCATTGGGCTGCGCGCTGCTGGTGGCGCTGGTCATCGGCATCTGGGGATGAAGGAGGGACGATGTCGTCAACGCTCAACCGGGTGGGTGCGGTACTCATCCTGCTGGTGGCGGGCTGCAGCACCGGCGGGGGAGGTGGGAGCGCGAGCGACTTCAGGGAGGAGGACGGCAGAGCCGCGGCCCGCCGATGGGTCAGCGAGGAGTTCACCCCCAGCACGCTCTCCCGAGACCAGCAGCTGGCCGAGATGGACTGGTTCGTCAAGGCGGCCGCGCCGTACAGGGGGATGGAGATCAACGTCGTCTCCGAGACGATCACCACCCACGAGTACGAGTCGCAGAAGCTCGCCAAGGCCTTCACCGAGATCACCGGGATCAAGCTCAAGCACGACCTGATCCAGGAGGGCGACGTCGTAGAGAAGCTTCAGACCCAGATCCAGGGCAACCAGAACATCTACGACGCCTACGTCAACGACTCCGACCTCATCGGCACCCACTCGCGCGGCGACTACGTCTTCCCGCTGTCGGACTACATGGCCGAGGAGGGCAAGGCCGTCACCTCGCCCACGCTCGACCTGCAGGACTTCATCGGCATCAGCTTCACCACCGGGCCGGACAAGAAGCTGTACCAGCTGCCCGACCAGCAGTTCGCCAACCTCTACTGGTTCCGCTACGACTGGTTCACCGACGAGAAGATCAAGAAGCAGTTCAAGGACGCCTACGGTTACGACCTTGGCGTCCCCGTCAACTGGGCCGCCTACGAGGACATCGCCGACTTCTTCACCAACAAGGTGAACGGCGACGGCACCATCGACGGCAAGAAGGTCTACGGCCACATGGACTACGGCAGGAAGGACCCGTCGCTCGGCTGGCGCTTCACCGACTCGTGGCTGTCGATGGCGGGCAACGGCGACCCCGGCATCCCCAACGGCCTGCCGGTGGACGACTGGGGCATCAGGGTGGAGAACTGCAGGCCCGTCGGCTCGTCGGTGACCCGTGGCGGCGACACCAACGGCCCCGCGGCCGTCTACGCGCTGAACAAATACGTGGACTGGCTGAAGAAGTACGCGCCGAAGGAGGCGGCGGGCATGAACTTCAGCGAATCGGGCCCCGTGCCCGCGCAGGGCGCCATCGCCCAGCAGGTCTTCTGGTACACGGCGTTCACCGCCGACCTGACCAAGCCGGGCCTGCCCGTCGTCAACGCCGACGGGACGCCGAAGTGGCGGATGGCGCCCAGCCCGCACGGCGCGTACTGGAAGGACGGCAACAAGCTGGGCTACCAGGACGCCGGGGCATGGACCCTGCTGAAGAACACGCCCCAGGAACGGCGGGCGGCGGCCTGGCTGTACGCCCAGTTCGTCACCTCGAAGACGGTCTCGCTGAAGAAGTCCATCACCGGCCTCACCTTCATCCGCGACTCCGACATCAGGAGCGACTACTTCACCGACAACGCCGCCAAGTACGGCGGGCTGATCGAGTTCTACCGCTCGCCCGCCCGCGAGCAGTGGACGCCGACCGGTACGAACGTGCCCGACTACCCGAAGCTGGCCCAGCTGTGGTGGCAGAACGTCGCCACCGCCGTCACCGGCGAGACGACCGCCCAGCAGTCGATGGACAACCTGGCCAAACAGCAGGACGACATCCTGTCGAGGCTGGAGCGGCGAGGGTACGGCGGCGCCTGCGCGCCCAAACTGAACCAGGAGAGGGACGCCCAGTACTGGCTCGACCAGCCGGGCGCGCCCGCGCCGAAGCTCGCCGACGAGCGGGGCAAGCCGGAGACGCTCGACTACGACAAGCTGCTCGCCCAGTGGAAGAACGCCGACTGACGCCGGATCGCCTGCCGTAGCCCCCGAGCGGGCTACGGCAGGCATCGAAGCCGCCCGGACCGCGCTACCCTGTCGGCTACCAGCGAGTAGTCGGGGGCGGACGAGTGGTGAGAGCACCGGGAAGGCCGCGCAGCCAGGAGGTCGACGCGGCCATCCTCGCCGCCGCGCTCGACCTGCTCATCGAGTACGGCGCGAGCCAGACCAGCATCGAGCAGGTCGCCCAGCGGGCGGGCGTGACCAGGGCCACGGTCTACCGCAGGTTCGCCGACAAGACCGCGCTCCTGGTCCAGGCGATCGAGTCGGTGCACCAGGACCACGAGCCCGGCGCGATCGACTGGCCGAGCGTCGACGCGATGCTGACCGACTGGGCGCGCTACCTGAGCGATCCGCGCAACCGCAGGATGCTGCGCCGCCTGTACGGCGCGGCCGACGACTACCCCGAGCTGCTCAAGGCCTACCGCGACCAGAACGGCCTGCGGCGGGCGGCGGCCGAGCACGCCACGCTGGCCGCCGCACTCGACAGCGGGCAGTTGCCGCGCGACACCGATCTCGGCATCCTCCAGCAGGTGCTCAACGGCTCGATCCTGCAGCACCTTGGTTCGCGTCCCGACACCGACAGCATGGCCGACATCAAGGCCTACTTCGACGCGGTGCTCAGGCAGGTGGGCTACAGGCCCTCCTCCTGAAGCTCCTGAAGGACCCGCTGGGCGACGGCGAAGGCGGCGTTGGCCGCGGGAACGCCGCAGTAGACGGCGCTCTGCAGCAGCACCTCGCCGATCTCGTCCGGGGTCAGCCCGTTGCGCAGCGCGCCGCGCACGTGCATCGCCAGCTCCTCGGTGTGGCCGCGCGCCACGAGGGCGGTGAGCGTGACGCAGCTGCGGGTGCGCAGGTCGAGCCCCGGCCTGGTCCAGATCTCGCCCCACGCGTAACGGGTGATGAGGTCCTGGAAGTCGCGGGTGAACGGGGTGGTGCGGGCGATCGCCCGGTCGACGTGCTCGTCGCCGAGCACGGCCCGCCGTACCTCCATGCCGTTCGCCCTGCCCAGATGCGCCTCGAGCGCGGCGGTGACGTGCTCGGGCCTGTCGAGGTTGGCGAGGTGGGCGGCGCGCGGCAGCTCGACCAGCGTGGCGTCGGGCAGGCCGTCGGCCAGCTCCCTCGCGTGGACGGGCGGGGTCGCGGGGTCGGCGCGCCCCGCGACGACCAGGGTCGGCGCGCCGATCCCCGGCAGGTCGGCCCGCAGGTCGTAGCCGGCCAGCGCGTCGCAGCAGGCCGCGTAGGACTCGGGGTCGACCGCGGCCAGGTCGTCGAGGAGCGCGGGGAAGGGCTCGCCCGCGAACCAGCGGGCGGCCGCGCCCTCCAACAGGGGAGCGGTGCCGTGCGCCCGTACCAGGGCGGCCCTCTCCCGCCAGCCGGCGGGCTCGCCGAACCTGGCCGAGGAGCAGACGAGCGTCAGCGTCGTGACCCTGGCGGGGTGGTGGAGGGCGAGGTGCGCGCCGATCGCGCCGCCGAGCGAGATCCCCGCGTAGTGGAAGCGGTCCCAGCCGTGGTGGTCGGCCAGCCGCAGCACGAGGCCGGCCAGGCCCGCGACGCCGTCCACGGGAGCGGGCGCGGACCCGCCGTGACCCGGCAGGTCGTAGCGCAGGACCCGGTGGCGGCGGGCGAGGGCGGTCACCTGCGGCTCCCACACGCGCAGCGACGTGCCGAGCGAGGGGCCGAGGATGATCGGCTGCCCGCCGGCGGGGCCGTCGAGCAGGTGGTGCGGGAGGATCAAGGGGTCTCCATCGCGGTACGGCGCAGCGCCCTGTCGACGAGCTCGGGCGCCGAGCCCAGGTAGGTCGTGGGGTCGAGCAGGTCGGCGTCCGCCACCTGCCGCAGGTCCTTGGACTCGGCCGGCTCCCTGCCCATGACGGCGGCGACGCGTTCGGAGACGATCAGGCCACCTGTCGCGTCGAGATCGGCGCGCATCCGCTCCGGGTGGACGCGCAGGCCCTCGGCCAGGTCGGCCGCGTCCCGCGCGGCGCCGCCGGCGACTCTCAGGAGCTCGCGCAACGGCTGCCACTCGGCGTGCCAGGCGCCCGCGGGCCGTTCGTCCTCGGCGGCGAGCGAGCCGTACAGGATGGCGGCGAGCGACGGCGCCTGGCGGGCCGCGGCGGCGATCCAGGTGGCGCGCACCGGGTTGCTCTTGTGCGGCATGGCCGAGGAGCCTCCTCCCGCGCCCTCCGACACCTCGCCGAGCTCGGTGCGGGACAGGACCAGCACGTCGGCGGCGAGCTTGCCGAGCGCCCCCGCGGTGAAGGCGAGCGCGCCGCCCAGGTCGGCGACCGGCGTGCGCAGCACGTGCCACGGCAGCGCGGGCTCGGCCAGCCCCACCTCCCTCGCGAAGGCCCCGGCCAGCGTGAGCCCGACGTCCGGCGCGGGCGGCGAGGAGGGGGAGAGCGCAAGCGCGTGGGCGTGGAAGGCGGCCAGCGTCCCCGCCGCGCCGCCGAGCTGGGCGGGCAGCGCGGCTCGCACGGCGGCGAGGCGGTCGAGGGCGTCCAAGGTCAGCGCCCGCCACCCCGCCGCCTTCAGCCCGAACGTCGTCGGCACCGCGTGCTGCGTCAGCGTGCGGCCGGGCATCGGCGTGGCGCGGTGCTCGGCGGCCAGTGCGGCGAGCGCGGCAGCCGTACGGCCGAGGTCGGCGAGCACGGGCCCGAGCGCGCGCTGCGCGACGAGCATCAGCGCGGTGTCCATGATGTCCTGGCTGGTCGCGCCGAGGTGCACGTAGGGCGCGGCCGGCGCGCCCACTGCGGACCTCAGGTCGGCGACCAGCGGGATCACCGGGTTGCCGCCCTCGCGGGCGCGCAGGACGAGCGAGGCCAGATCGAAGCGGTCGGCGCGGGCCGCCTCCGACACCGCGCGCGCCGCGCCTGACGGGACTGCGGGCACGACCGCGGCCCACGCGCGGGCGAGCGCGGCCTCGGCGTCCAGCAGCGCCTGCAGGAGCGCCGCGTCACCCGTCGCCGCCTCGGCGGCCGAGCCCGCGCGCCCCGCCGACAGCAGCCCCAGATCAGCCGAAGTCAAGGAACACCGTCTCCCGCGCGCCCTGCAGGCGCACGTCGAACACGTACACGCCCTGCCGCTCCTCCCGCGCCAGCAGCGTCGCCCTCCGCTCGGGGCTCAGCCCGGCCAGCAGCCGGTCCGACTCGTCGAAGCGCAGGTAGGCGCGGGTGTACAGGTGGTGGCCGAGCCCGCGCGCGAAGACGCACACCGAGATGTACGGCAGGCCCGGCGCGAGCGTGCGCAGTATCCAGTGGCCGTCGGCGTCGGTGGCGACCCTGCCGAACCCGGTGAAGTCCAGCCCGTGCCTGCCGATGATCCGGCCGGTGACGGGGTCGCGGCGCAGCGTTCCGGGCGCGCCGCTCAACCCCCCTGCGGGATCGGCCTGCCAGAACTCCAGCAGCGCGTCGGGCACGGGTTCGCCCGCGCCGTCGTAGACGTGACCGTGGACGACGATGCCGCCGGTCGCGACGTCACCGCCGCCGGCGAACGGCAGCGCGTAGCCGTAGAAAGGGCCGACGGTCTGCGAAGGCGTGGGCTGCGTCATGACTCCGTCCAGGTGGCAGAGGGGCCGTCCAGCACGATGTCCCACCGGTAGCCGAGCGACCACTCGGGCACCGACAGGTCGTGCTCGTAGGCGGCGATCAGCCGCCGGCGGGCCCGCTCGTCCAGCACCGAGTTGAAGATCGGGTCGTAGGGGAACAGCGGATCGTCGGGAAAGTACATCTGCGTGATCAGCCGCTGCGCGAACGCCGTGCCGAACAGCGAGAAGTGGATGTGCGCGGGCCGCCACGCGTTGAGGTGGTTGCGCCACGGATAGGCGCCGGGCTTGACCGTGGTGAAGGAGTAGCGGCCCTCGTCGTCGGTCAGGCAGCGGCCCACCCCCGTGAAGTTGGGGTCGAGCGGGGCCGGATGGTCGTCGCGCTGGTGGGCGTACCGGCCAGAGGCGTTGGCCTGCCACACCTCGACCAGCTGGCCGCGCACGGGACGGCCCGACCTGTCCAGCACCCGCCCCGTGATCGTGATGCGCTCACCCAGCGGCTCGCCAAGGTGCTGACGGGTCAGGTCGGCGTCCAGCGCCGTCACGTCCGTCACGCCGAAGACGGGGCCCGCCAGTTCGGCGGCGTCGGGATCGTCGACCACGACCAGCGGCTGGTGCGGGTGGCGCAGGGCGCTGCTGCGGTAGGGGGCGAAGTCGCGCGCCGAGTGGTGCCGCTCGACGCCCTCCTTGAGATACGCCTCGTGCAGGTCGGCGATCTCCGCGGAGATCCGCTCTTGCGTCATAGGGGGCTCCTCAGCGTTCCAGTACGACGGCCAGGCCCTGGCCGACGCCGATGCACAGCGCCGCGACACCGACGCCCGCGCCCCGGGCGGCCAGCTGGTGGGCGACCGCGCCGGTGATCCTCGCGCCCGAGGCGCCCAGCGGGTGCCCGACGGCGATGGCGCCGCCGCGCGGGTTGACGATCTCGGGGTCCAACTCGGGCAGCTCGGCCAGGCAGCCGAGTACCTGGGCGGCGAACGCCTCGTTCAGCTCGACGACGGACGGCTCGCGGCCCCGCAGCGCCTTCCTGATCGCCTCGACCGGCCCCAGGCCGAAGTACTGCGGCTCGATGGCGCTGACCGCGCTCGCGGTGATCCTGGCCAGCGGCTCGCGCCCGATGCGCGCCAGCCCCTCCCGATCGCACAGCAGCAGGGCGGCCGCCCCGTCGTTGAGCGGCGAGGAGTTGCCCGCCGTGACCGTCCCGCCCTGCCTGAAGGCGGGCTTCAACCCGGCCAGCGCCTCCATCGAGGTGTCGTCGCGGATCGACTCGTCCCGCACCACCTCGCCGACGGCGACGATCTCAGCGGTGAAGTCGGCCTTGGCCGCCTTCACGTGGCTGGCCAGGGCGTAGGCGTCCTGCGCTTCCCTGCTGACGCCGTGCTTGTCGGCGATCAGCTCGGCGCCCTCGCCGAGCGGGACCGTCCACTCGGGCGCCATGCGCGGGTTGACCAGCCGCCAGCCGAGGGTGGTGGAGACCAGCTCCTGGTTGCCCGCGGGGAAGGCCCGCGACGGCTTGGGCAGCACCCAGGGGGCGCGGCTCATCGACTCGACCCCGCCCGCGACCACCACGGAGGCCTCGCCGAGCGCGATGGCGCGGTACCCCTGGATCACCGCCTCCATGCCCGAACCGCACAGCCGGTTCACCGTCGCGCCCGGCACGGTGACCGGCAGCCCCGCCAGCAGGACGGCCATGCGGGCGACGTTGCGGTTGTCCTCTCCCGCGCCGTTGGCGTTGCCGAACACGACGTCGGCGATCGCGGCCGGGTCGAGGGCGGGGGAGCGGGCCAGCAGCTCCTTGACGACGTGCGCCGCCAGATCGTCGGGGCGGACGCCCGACAGCGCGCCGCCGTACTTGCCGATGGGCGTGCGGACCGCGTCCACGACGTAGACCTCGTTCACCGGCTACCTCCAGCGTCGAGGCCCCATCCTTCAGGGCAGGAACGAAACACGGAACGGTGGGGCACTCTGGTCTCCTGGTTTTGTCGGTGATGGTCGGTAGGTTGATCGGCATGTCCCGCTACCGTCTCCAGCCGACGCCTGCCCAGGAGGCGGCGTTGCTGGGCATTGCGGGCATGCCCGGTTCGTGTGGAATCTGGCTGTTGAGCAGCACGCGCATTGGAAGCCGGGCCGTAAGGGGGCGCCGGCGTTTGCCGAGCAGTGCCGCCAGCTGACCGAGGCGCGAGCGGACAATCCATGGCTCGCCGCAGGGTCGGTGACCGTCCAGCAGCAGGCGTTGCGCGACTTCGCCCAGGCCATGGCGAACTTCTTCGCCAAGACGCACCGGCGGCCGACGTGGCGCAAGGCCGGACGGCATGAAGGGTTCCGGATCACCGCGGTCAAAGCGGGTGACGTGCGCCGCCTGTCGCGCCACGTGGGCGAGGTGAAGGTTCCCAAGGTGGGGTGGGTGCGGTTCCGCTGGACGTGTGCCGTGCCCGACGGAACCAAGTCCTATCGGATCAGCCGCGATCGGGCGGGCCGGTGGCATGTCGCCTTCGCCGCCGTTCCACAGCCGCTCACCGGACCGGGCACGGGCGAGGTGGCGGGTGTTGACCGTGGCGTGGCGGTGTCGGCGGCGTTGTCGACCGGCGAACTGCTGAACGCGCCTACCCTGCGCGAGCGGGAGAAGGGGCGGCTGCTGCGTAAACTCGCGCGGGCTCAGCGCGGCTCCAACCGGCGCGGGAAGGTCAAGGCCGCGATCGCGAAGCTGAAGGCGCGAGGGTGTGATCGTCGTAAGGACTGGGTCGAGAAGACCACGACGGATCTGGCCCGGCGCTTCGACGTGATCGCCGTCGAAGACCTCAGCATCCGGAACCTGACCCGCTCGGCGAAGGGCACCAACGAAGCGCCCGGCCGGAACGTCCGCCAGAAGGCGGGCCTGAACCGCGGCATCCTCGCAGGCGGGTGGGGCCGGCTCGTCCAGCGGCTGGAGCACAAGGCACCCGGCAGGGTGGTCAAGGTCAACCCGCGTCACACGTCGCAGACCTGCAACGCCTGCGGGCATCGCGCGGCCGAGTCGAGGGAGAGCCAATCTCGATTCGCCTGCGCCGCGTGCGGACACCAGGCGCACGCCGACGTGAACGCGGCCAAGAACATACGCGATACCGCCGCGGGGCATGCGGTGGCTGCACGGGGAGGCCCGCCGTTGGGCGAGCCGGTGAACCGTGAACCTCAACGCGACCTCCTCCTGGTGGGGTAGTTGCTGTTGGAATCCCCCTCGTTCACGAGGGGGAGGATGTCAAAGCCTCGACGCTAGGGGCCGCGCCTCCAGGCCGCACGCGCCCGCTTCCGGTGAGCGGAAGTGTCGCGAGCTTGATCACCGGGTGGACAGGGTCAGGGCGCGGCCGCTCCTGGCCGGGCAGCACGGCCAGCGGTGACGCTGTCGGTGCCGCACGCCACATCGACGAGGACGGTCGCCGACGAAGGCAGGAGCGATTCGACGTGACGCGGCACCCCACCTGGACGGTGGCGCCGCCCCGACGGGCGGACTTCGCGTAGCCCTGCACCACGGCCTCGGGGGTGGCGTACCCCTCGCTGGGGCAGAACGTCGCCCCGGCCAGATCGCCGGTCTCCACCTGGGGAACCAGGCGCCGGACGGTGTCGAGGTCGACGACCTCGCTGGGAATGCCGAGGGCCCGCTGAGCCGTCACGGCACGCCGGAAGGCGTCCACATCCTCTTCGGACGACAGCAGGAACAGGTAGCCGACCTGCTTGAAGCCGATCGGCACGCCGGTGAGCTCCTCGAAGCGCAGGAACTCGGCCAGCGAGCGCTGGACCATGCGGGCGTTGAGCTCGTCGGCGTGCTGCAGCCGGATCCCACCAGCCGCCTTGCTCGTCGACCCCGCGCCCAGGGTCTCGGCTTCCAGCAGGACGACGTCCTTGCACCCCCTTGCGATCAGGTGGTGCGCCGTACTCGTCCCGACACAGCCGCCCCCGATGATCACGACCTCCGCGCTCCTCATACCGCCCACGGTGCCAGACGCGAACGGGGCAGGGGCGGCGTGGCGCGCATCAGCGCGGAGTGAAGCGGACGAAGACGATGCGGCGGCCGACCTCCCTGAAATCCGCCTCGGAGCCGTCGACCAGGAAGCCCATGAACCGGGTGAGCCGCCTGGCCACCCTCGGGGAACGCCTGGCGTAGGCCGCCATCAGCTCGGCGCCCTCCTCAGGGCCGAGCGGGCGCGCGGTCATGGGCATGGCGCGGCTGCCCACCTGGACGGTGACCTCCGGCGTGGCCAGGATGTTGCGGAACCAGTCGGAGCGCCTGCCGTACCCCGAAGGACCGACGTAGCCGCCGTCGCGGGGATCGTGGGCGATCGCCTCGATGACGACCTGGCGCGGTCTGCCGGAGATCCGGCCGGTGTGGGTCAGGAGCATGAACCGCCCGGCCAGCAGCCACCCCAGGCGGAGGCGGTAGAGGTGGACGGGCACCCTGAACAGCAGCCGGCGGATGCCGGACGGCGGCGGCGGTGTGGCGATGACCTCCATGCTCACCCCGCGGCAAGGATGCTGCCCGCGCCGAACCGGCGGCGCAGGACGGGGGCGAAGACCTTGCGCGCCAGCAGTCGCATGACCAGGTTTTGCGTGCTCGTCCCGAGCCTGGTCGAAGGGATCAGCGTGCGGGCGACCGCGCGGGCGTTGCGCTGGCGGTGGGCCACCTCGGGCAGCATCCGCCGCTCGTACTCGGCGAAGGCCGCGCGGTGGTCGCCGAGGTGCCGGTGCAGCGCCTTTGCGAGCAGGTAGGCGCCGCCCATCGCCATCGAGACGCCCTGGGCCGACACCAGCGTCATGCAGCCGCAGGCGTCGCCGACGAGGGCGACTCTGCCGTGGTGCCAGCCGGGCATGACGATCTGCGTCATGCTGTCCATGAAGATGGACGCGTCGGCGGGAGCGCCGTCAAGGAGCCGGGGGGTGATCCACCCCATCCCCGCGAACTCCTTCCTCAGCCTGGCGAGCCTGGCCGCACGCGGGATGACGCCCTCGTCGCGCGCCTTGTAGAGGAACAGCGCGATCATCTCGCCGGGCCGGTCGGTGCGGTAGACCACCACCTGGCGGCCCTGGCTGGTGTAGTGGAATCTGGTCGGGCCCAGCTCGTGGTCGTCGGGCAGCGGGAAGCAGGCCAGGTGGTAGCCGAGGTGGCGCGCGTAGTCGCGCTCGGGCCCGAAGACCAGCCGCCTGGTGGCGGAGTGCACGCCGTCGGCGCCGATCAGCAGGTCGAAGTCCTCCTCGCGGCCGTCGGCGAACGTGACGGCGACGCCGTCGTCGCTCTGCCGTACCTCGGTGATCGTCTGCTGGTGGCGGATCTCCACGTTGCCGTTGACCGTGCCGGCCAGCGCCTGCTCGAGGGTGCCGTGCATGACGGGCAGCGAGGGACCCTCGACGACCTCCTCCACGAGCCGGCGCTCCAGCCGGGCCCGCACCCGTCCCGCCTCGTTGACGAAGGCGACGGAGTCGGCGGGGATCCTGCCCTGCTCCAGCCGCTGGACCAGGCCCATGCGCTCGGCGATGTCGTAGCCGGTGCCGAAGAAGTCGATGCCGTAACCGCCGACCTGCCCTTCGGGTGACCGCTCGACGACCACGGGTGTGAATCCGCGGTGGTGCAGCCAGTACGCCAGGGTCAGTCCCGCCACGCCGCCACCGGAGATCAGGATCCTCATTCCGCCCCTCCTTCGAGCTGGTCGACGAGATCGGTCAGGGCCGCCACCGCCTCCCGTGCGGGCAGCTCGGGATCGAGCAGCCGGTGCAGCACCAGCCCGTCCAGCAGGGCGGTGATCAGTGTGGCCGCGCCCAGGCACCGGCTCGGGGGCCACTGAGGGTGCAGAGCGCGCAGCCACTCGGCGATGCGGCCGCGCGCGACGCGGAGCTGATCGCGCAGGACCTCGCCGATCTCCGGGGTGCGCAACGCCCCCGCCACCAGCTCCACCGACAGGCGGGTGATGTGGTCGTCCCCTGCCGCCACCGGCAGCAGGCTGCGCAGGCTCTCGACGCCCGCGCGCTCGTCGGTCGTGGCGAGGAGCTGGGCCAGCAGCGGCTCGATCACCATCTCGCCGGCCCGCCGCGCGATCGCGACATGGAGTTCCTTCAGGCCGCCGAAGTGGTAATGGATCAGCCCCAGGTTCGTGTCGGCGCGCTCGGCCACCGCTCGGGTGGTGACGGCGGGCCAGCCGCTCTCGCTCAGCAGAGCAAGCCCGGCCTCTATCAGCCGCTCCCGCCGCTGCTCTCCTCTGTCCATACTTGGTCGATCGACTAAATTAGTCACTCGACCAAGTTAGCACCCGCCTCAGCCCGTGCGCAGCCCCTTGACGACAGCGACCGCCTGATCCAGCAGTTCGGCGGGGCAGCCCCAGTAGTCGTAGATGCCGCCACGGGCCTTGTTGCTCCCGCAGATGACGAACACCCCCGTCCCCAGGCTCGCCTTGAGATGGCTGGCCAGCCAGCCCACGAACCCGCTGTTGTCCACCTCGGCGGGGAAATGGAAGGAGAAGATCCCGAACCGCTCGACGCCTTCGCCCTCGCCGGTGAGCGGGACCAGGCGGCTCCAGCTGTCCTCGTCGCGGACCACGGCCAGCGTGTCGCCGGTGAGCGGAGGCGGCTGGTCGGCGGGGGACTCCTCGAAGAACCAGACGCCGTCGTGCACGACGAGCTCGGCCTGGGCGATCACCCCGCGCAGGCGCTCCTCGGTCTGCTCGGGCGTCTCCATGCTGACACTGACCATCGGCGGTCCCTCCTCATCGGTTCGTGCGCTCTCCCCTGCGTCAAGCCCCGGACCCCGGTGGTTGTTCCTGCCTTACGAGAAGGGGGTGATCCCCGCCAGCAGCTCCAGTTGCTCGAGCTGGGTGCCGAGCGTCGGAGCCGTCGTAGAGCCGCCCCCTGCGCTCCAGCGCCGAAGGGCTCGCGCCGTCCAGCCAGATGGGCGGCCCGCCGGGCCGGAAGGACGGCGTCGACCCGGGCAGCTCGTCGAAGCGCAGCACCTTGCCGTGGAAGGCCCGCTCGCCGGCTAGGGATCGACCGGCTGAAGCGGAACGGGCGTGCCGTTCTTCGCGGGCATCGGCACGCCCACCTTGATCTCGCCCACACACGCGCTGCTCCCGCCGAGCGCGCGGATGCCGAGCTCAGTGGCCTCGCCGACGACGGTGGCGAACGTCCAGCCGAAGTCCTTGCCCGCCTCGACGTGGACCTCGGCGCTCCCAAGGCGTACGGCGAGGCGCGCAGGGGCGGGGTTCAGGTATCCCACCTGCACGGTCCACTCGCCCTTCGGCAGCGACAGCGGAAGGCGTAAGCGCACTTCCCCGGCTCCGACCTTCCGGCACGCGGTCGGCCGCGGGATCGTCAGGCCCTCGATGTTCACCGGGCGCAGCCGGCCATTGTCGTCGAAGGCCAGCACGTTTCGTACCGGTCCGTTCAGCCGTCTCGCCCAGGCCGTTCCCTGCGGCGCGATCGGGCCGAGCACGCGCGAGGCGAGCGCGTAGTCGTAGAAGAAGATCGGGTAGACCACCTTGGCGGGCACGTGCCGGTCGAGGATGACCGCGTCGCCCGGCGCCCGCTTCAGCGCCAGCCTGGCGGTCTCGATGTAGCTTTTCGCGGGCTCGCCGAGTGGCCTTCGCGCGTAGGCGGCGACCGACCAGACGGAGCCGGCCACGAACGCGCACGCCAGCGCCGCGGCCGCGACCTTGGCGAGCGTCGGCGGGCGCCGCCGCCATGGCCGCTCCTCGCCGGCCAGGGGGATGAACGCCAGCCCGATGACGATGGCGAGCACGCACGCGCTGGGGGCGACGTAGCGCAACTCGAAGCCGCCGAGGTCGGGTCCCATCTGCTGGATCCGGCCGATCATCACGGGCACGACGTCGGCCAGCGCGACGTAGGCCAGGAGGGTCAGCCACGCCAGCCAGGCTCGCCGCCGGTAGAACGCGGAGACCAGCACCACCACGGCCGCCACTGCCACGCCGACCCAGACCAGCGCCCCCAGCGGGGCGGCGATCGCGTAGTCGTCGCCGATGGGCTGCCATCGCCACGGGCCGCCGAGTGAGGTCGGCACCAGCGAGCCGGACAGCAGGTTCCAGGCGAAGCGCGCCGCGAGCGCGGCGTCGGGCAGCGTCGGCCGCACGGTGTCGTTGGTCAGCTGCACGGAGGTGAACAGCTGACGGAAGAAGATCGCCGAGTAGGCGGCGAGGACGCCCGCGTAGAGTAGCCAGGCCCGCCACTGCTGTCTGCGGAACCCCAGCCACGCGGTGAGCACGAAAGCGAGCACCAGGATGAACGGCGCCTTCACGTAGAAGGTCATCGCGAACACCGCCCAGGCCGCGGCGGCCACGGCGTGCCGGTAGCGGCCGGTCCTGACGAACAGGACGTGCGAACTCAACGCCATCGGCAGCGCTATCTGGAACGGCAGCATCTCGATGGCCACCGCCCACCACGACAACGCCGAGATCGTCATCGGCGTGATCAGGTAGAACCCGAGCGGCACCAGGATCGCGGGCCGCGAGCCGAACAGCAGTCGGAGGAACCGCAGCAGAGCCAGGCCCGCCGCGCCCTGGAGCCCGATGACGATCACGTGGGCCAGCACGTCGTTGTAGACGCCCAGCCGTCCCATCGCCCACTGGATCGCGAACGGGCCCGGCATCAGGTGGCCGTAGTCGACCCGCATCAGGTAGTCCCAGGTCAGGTCGTTGTCCAGGCCCCTGGCGATGAACGTGAAGTCGTCCTGCCTGAAGTATGTCCGCCGGACCAGGTCGAACTTCCAGACGAGCTGAGCGGCGATCATCGCCAGCGCGGCGCCCACCACGACGTCGCCGCGGAGCCAATGTCTCCACTCGGCCACCACGCTCTTCTCGGTCACCGCCGCCACTGCGCGCCCCCTTGATCCAAGCGAACATTAACCACGCGCCGCGCGGCGGCCAACCCCGCACCGCGAAGTGCCCGGTCGGGACCGGTGGTCTGGTTGTGGTGTCATATCGGGATGCACCGCTCGCTGCTTCCCGCACTGCTCGGGCTCGCGCTCGGTGCGCTCGCGCTCGGGCCGGCCCTGGGCTGGGGTTTCGTGCTGGTGCAGGACATGGTGTTCGTGCCGGACCCGGCGTTCTCCAGGTTCATGTTCGGGTTGTCGGGTGGGGCGCCGCGGGTGGTGCCGAGCGACGCGGTCGTCACCGCGCTGGCGCAGGTGCTTCCCGCCGAGCTGGTGCAGAAAGCGATCCTGCTGGCGATCTTCGTGCTGGGCTGCTCCGGCGCGGCCCGCCTCGTGCCGTCGGAGTCGGTGGTGCCGCGCCTGGTGGCGGGCGCCTGCTACGTCTGGAACCCGTACGTCGCCGAGCGCCTGCTGATGGGGCAGTGGGCGCTGCTGCTCGGATACGCGGGCCTGCCGTGGGTGGTGCGTGCCGCCTGCGGCCGGCGCCTCGCGCTCGCTCTGGTGCCCGCCGCCGTGGGGGGCTTCGCCGCGATGTCGATCTCCGCGCTGACGGTCCTGCCCGTCGCCGCGCGGTGCCGCAGGTGGGTGCGCGCGGGGGCGCTTGTCCTGCTGTTCAGCCTGCCGTGGCTGATACTCGCGGTGGTGCGGCCGAGGGTGCTCGCCGGTGATCCGGTGGGAGTGGACGCGTTCGCCGCCAGAGCGGACGGGCCGTTCGGGGTCGTGGGGAGCCTGCTGTCTCTTGGCGGGGTATGGAACGCCAACGCGGTCCCGGCGGGCTACGACACCTGGCTGGGCGCGGTGGCCAGGCTCTCCTTGGCCTTGGCGGGCATCGCCGGATTCTGTCTCGCCACGCCGCCCTCCGACGCGGCGAGAGAGGGGGTGGCGTTGAGGAGGGGGCTGGGGGTCGCGGCCGTCGCCGGGTTCGTGATCGCCTGCCTCGGGGCGTTCCAGCCGGGGCGCGACCTGCTCAGGTGGTTGGTCGGGGTCTGGGGCGGGTTCGCCGTCCTGCGTGACGCGCAGCAGTTCGTCGCGCCGCTCGCGCTGCTCGTCGCCGTCGGCCTCGGTCAGCTGACCGCCAGGGTCACGGCGAGATGGGCGGGACTCATGGTGGTGGCGCCGCTGGCCGCGCTGCCGACGCTGACGTGGGGCGCGCTGGACGCCGTGCCGTACCCGAGGGGCTGGACGGAGGCGCGGGCGATCATCCAGCAGGACCGGGAGCCGGGGGACGTGCTGGTGCTGCCGTTCGAGTCGTATCGCAGGTTCTCCTGGAACGGGGGGCGCGCGGTGCTCGATCCCGCGCAGCGGTTCTTCGCCACGCCGGGCCGGGAGGTGGTCGCCGACGACTCCGTGCGGGTCGGCTCGATGGTGGTCGCCGCGGAAGATCCCCGCGCGGAACAAGTAGAACGCGTACTAGAAAGGTCTTCCGAAAGCCTTGCTACAGCGGGGTTTCGGTTCGTCGTCGTCGACGCCGGAACCCCGGAGGAGTGGGCCCGTTTCGCCGTCCGACTGGGTGCTGCCCGCCTCCTTCTTGACCGGCCCGAGCTGCGGCTGTACCGATTCGAGGGTCCGGTGGGGCCGGTTGCGTCACAGTAAGTCACCCGATCAGTGGATTTATTAAGATTTCGTGTAGCTACTTCCGAGTAGCAAGAATTGGTTCTAGCTTTGTGACGCCCCCCACATCCGCCCGAGGAGGAGCCCCCCGTGATCAAGATCCTCTTGGCCGCGATCATAGGCGTCGCCGTGGCCGCGCTGGTTGCGACGGTCACCACCGTCTCCCTCACCGGCGCCACTGCCACGCCCGTCAACAAGCCGCTCTACAACTACGGCGACCGGTAGCCGGCTGCCATGCCGCCCTCCCCCCAAGGGGACGAGAGGACGAGCCGAACACCACTGCTTGAGATCGTCATTCCTGCGTTCAACGAGGAAGGGCGACTCCCCGGGGGCCTCCTGCAGCTGTGCGCGAAGCTTGCCCGCATGCCGTTCCCGACCGCCGTCATCGTCGTTGACAACAACAGCACGGACTTCACATCCGAAATCGTCTGCGCCTGGCCGCAGGGCGCGGTCCCGGTCCGGCTCATCCACTGCGCCACCCCAGGCAAGGGGGCCGCGGTGCGAGCGGGATTGCTCGCGACCAAGGCGTCGCTGGTCGGGTTCTGCGACGCGGACATGGCGACCGGCCTCGACGCCCTGAACGTGGCCGTCGGCCTGCTGATCGCCGGTGAGCAGGTGGTCATCGGCTCACGTGCGCACGCCTGCTCCGACGTGGAGAACCGGCACAGCACCGCGCGCGAGCTGGGCGCCGTCGGGTTCCGCGCGCTGGCCAGGATGATCGTGCGCGGGGTGAGCGACACGCAGTGCGGCTTCAAGTTCTTCGACGGCGCGCTCGCCAGGCAGGCAGTGGCCGGGCTGCGCACGCCGGGGTTCGCCTTCGACGTCGAGCTGCTCGCCCGCTGCGTGGGGCTGGGCGCGGCGGTGCTGGAGATCCCCGTCCAGTGGCGGGACGTGCCCGGCTCGCGCTTCTCGCTGGCCAGGCACGGCGCCGGCATCCTGCTGGAGCTCGGCAGGATCTGGATACGGCTGCGGGCGGAGTCGCGCGCGGGCGCGGAGCCGGCCTGGGACCCGCTGCTCAACCCCATCGGATACCCGTGATCCCTGCGGAACTGTCAGGCCTGCGTATCGCCGTCGTCAACTGGCGTGATCCATGGCATCCCGCCGCCGGCGGCGCGGAGACGTACGCCTGGGAGATGGCCACCAGGTTCGCCTCTGCCGGCGCTCGCGTACGCTTCGTCACCGCGCGGGCGCCGGGGCAGAGACGGGCAGAGACCATCGACGGGGTACGGCTCGCGCGCATGGGCGGGACGTTCTCCGTCTACGCCCGGGTGCTGTGGTGGCTGCTGCGCAGGCGCGGCCGCTTCGACGTGGTGCTCGACTGCCAGAACGGCATCCCGTTCTTCACGCCGTGGGTGCTGCCCCGCCGTACCGGGGTCTTCTGTGTCGTGCACCATGTGCACGACCGGCAGTTCGACGTGCACCTGCCGCACTGGCTGGCCGTGCTCGGGCGCTTCCTCGAAGGGCCGGTCTCCCGGTGGACCTACCGCCGGTGCGCCAGCGTGGCCGTCTCGCCGTCGACCGTGCTGGCGATGCGGGAGCGGCTCGGCTGGACCGGTGCGATCCACATCGTGCCCAACGGCGTCTCGCTCGCCACGCGGCCACGGGAGCCGCGCAGCCCGTCGCCCCGGCTGGTCTGCGTGGGCAGGCTGGTCACGCACAAGCGGGTCGACTTGCTGCTCGACGCGGTCGGCGACCTGCGCGAGCGGTGGCCCGACCTGACCGTGGACATCATCGGCAGGGGGCCGGAGGAGGAGCGGCTGCGGGCCAGGCAGCCCGCGGGCGTCACCATGCACGGCTACCTGCGGGTGGAGGAGAAGGAGCGGCTGATCGCCTCGGCCTGGCTCCAGGTGAACGCCTCGCAGGGGGAGGGCTGGGGGCTGTGCGTGCTCGAGGCCGCCGCGCTGGGCGTCCCCACGGTGGCCTTCGACGTGGACGGGCTGCGCGACGCGGTACGGCACGGCGAGACGGGCTGGCTGCTGCACGAGGGCACGGAGCTGGCCAAGGGCATCGCCGCCGCGCTGGACGAGCTGACCGAAACCTATAGCGAAAGATGCCGGGAATGGGCTGCTGGGTTCGACTGGGACCACAGCGCCGAGCGGCTTGCCCGCCTGCTGCTCGGCCGGCCCGTGAGCTCTGGTTGGGAGGAAAGGTGAGCGAGCGGGCACGGCATCGGCTGTGGCTGGTGATCTGCTTTCTCGGCTTCGCCGTGATGTCGTTCACGACCAGGCCGGGCAGCATCATCGCGGACACCAAGATCGACCTCGCGCTGAACCCGATCGGCTTCCTCGAGCGCGCCGCCCAGCTGTGGGACCTGCAGCACTTCGGCCAGCTGCAGAACCAGGTGGCCGGCTACCTCTTCCCGATGGGACCGTTCTTCGCGCTCGGCGACGTGGTGGGCATGGCGCCCTGGGTGACCCAGCGGCTCTGGCTCACGCTGCTCTTCTGCGTGGCGTTCCTCGGTGTGGAACGGCTGGCCAGGCAGCTCGGCATCGGCACGCCGGCCACCAGGATCGTCGGCGCACTGGCCTACGCCCTGGCGCCGCGCGCGCTGTCGATCATCGGTGAGATCTCCGTCGAGTGGCTGCCCGCGGCGATGCTGCCGTGGATCCTGATCCCGCTGCTGACCGCGTTGGAGACCGGCCAGCGGGCCAGGGCCGCCATCAGGTCCGGGCTGGCCGTGGCGCTGTGCGGCGGGGTGAACGCGGTCGCCGTGCTCGCCGTCCTGGTCGCCCCGGTGATCTACATCCTCACCCGGCCCCGGCCGGTGCCCCGTTGGCGGATGCTCGGCTGGTGGGCGGCCGCGGTCTCGGTGGCCACCCTGTTCTGGTGGCTGCCGCTGCTGCTGGTCGGCCGCTACGCGTTCTCGTTCCTGCCGTACACCGAGACCTCCTCGGTCACCACGCAGGTCACCTCGCTGACGAACGTGCTGCGCGGCGCCGCCGACTGGGTCCGCTACCTGATGGTGAACGGCGTGACCACCCAGCCGGTGGGCTACACGATCGCCACCGCCACCGCGATGATCGTGGTCACCGGCGCGCTCGCCGCGCTCTGCCTGGCCGGGCTGGCCCGCCGCGACCTGCCCGCGAAGGGCTTCCTGATCGTGCTGTTCCTGGTGGGCACGGCCGCGATGACGGCCGGGCACATGAGCGCCCTTGAGCCGGTCGTGGCCGAGCCCGTGCGATGGCTGCTCGACGGCCCGCTCGCGCCGCTGCGCAACCTGCGCAAGTTCGACCCCCTGGTACGGCTGCCGCTCGCGCTCGGGCTGGCCCACCTGCTGACCACGGTGCGCCTGCCCCGGCCCAGGCTGGCGCTGCGCTCGGTGACCCTGGTGGCGTTCGCCGCGCTCGTGCTGCCCGCCTTCGACCAGGGACTGGCCGCGCCCGGCGAGTTCAAGGAGGTGCCGGCCTACTGGCACGAGGCGGCCACCTGGCTGAACGAGAACGCCGGCGACGACGGCGTGCTGGTCGTGCCGGGCGCCAAGTTCGGCGAGTACCTCTGGGGCAGGCCGATGGACGACCCCATGCAGCCGATGTTCACCGCGCGCTGGACCACCCGGCAGGTGACCGCCGCAGGCTCGGTCGGCCTGAGCCGGCTGCTCGACGCGATCGACCAGCGGCTCGCCGCGGGACACGGCTCGCAAGGGCTGACCGAGGTGCTGCGCAGGATGGGCGTGCGCTACCTGGTCGTCCGCAACGACCTCATCAGGGCGAACCTGGAGGGCGCATGGCCGGCCCGGATCTACGAGGCGCTGCGCGAGTCGCCGGGCATCACCAAGCTGCGGTCGTTTGGCGGCGAGGTGGGCGACGGCTTCACCGACGACGTGATCGACTCGGTGGACTGGCCCTTCCCCGCCCTGGAGCTCTACGAGGTGACGGGCAACGCGCCGATGGTCGGGGTGCAGTCGGCGGGCGACGCGCTGCGGGTCACCGGCGGCCCCGACTCCCTGCTCACCATGGGCGACCTCGGCCTGCTCGGCGAGGGGCCGGTGCTGGTGAACGGCGACGCAGGCCGGCGCGAGGCCCCGGCCGTAGTGACCGACGCGCTCCGGCTGCGCGAGAGGAACTTCGGCGAGCTCAGATCCAACTGGACGCAGACCTTGACCGCGGACAGGCGCGAGGACTTCACCGGCGTCAGAGCCCTGGACCTGCTCGAGGACGGCTGGCTGGACAATACGGCCACCGCCGAGTACGACGGCGTCTCCGCGGTCACCGCCTCCTCCTCCGTCGCGGACGCCGACGCCGTGCCCGGCCTCAGCGCCACCGGCCGCAGCCCCTGGGCGGCCATCGACGGCGACTACGAGACGAACTGGGAAAGCGGCGGCTGGACCAGCCCGGTAGGCGAGTGGCTCCGCGTCGACCTGCCCAGCCCGCGCGTGATCCCCGGGCTCAAGGTGACGTTCACCGACAACGTGCTGCTCGGCCAGTCGCCCCGGCGGGTGGCCGTGGAGACCGAGGCCGGGCGGCTGGTGCAGGACGTGCAGCAGACGGACGAGCCGCAGTCGCTGCGCGTGCCCGCCGGGGCCACCACCTGGGTGCGCATCAAGATCGTGGCGAC
Source organism: Nonomuraea sp. NPDC049152 (assembly GCF_040648355.1). Taxonomy (NCBI): domain Bacteria; kingdom Bacillati; phylum Actinomycetota; class Actinomycetes; order Streptosporangiales; family Streptosporangiaceae; genus Nonomuraea; species Nonomuraea sp. NPDC049152. Next base: position 240,591 of record NZ_JBEZDO010000006.1, read on the forward strand.
GGTGAGCCCTACCTGGAGTTTCGTCCAGCGGGTCGGCATCACCGAGATCACCATCCCGGGGGTTCTGCCTGGCCGTACGATCAAGCTCCCCGACGAGCGCGGCGACGCGTACGTCATGGACCGTGGCCTGGACGGGCGCCCGCAGTGCATGCGCAACCAGGCGCGCTGGATCTGCAACCCGCTGCTGGCCAGGCCGGGTGAGGAGGGCGCGAGCTTCGACCGCACCTTCACCGCCGGGGCGGCCAAGAAGGCGGAGGTGCGCGGATCGGCCGTGCTGCGCGACTCCGCGCTCGTCGACCGCTACACGCGGCTCACCGGCGACCTGCCGGCCGTCACCGGCTCATCCCAGGTGGCGAAGGACCCGGTCGCCGCGCCCAGGTCGGCCTTCGACGCCGACGCCTCCACCACCTGGATCGCCTCCCCGAGCGATCCCGAGCCCACGCTCACGCTCGACTGGAAGCGTCCGCACCGCGTGTCCCAGATTCAGATCGCCCGGCCGGGTGGCGACAAGCAGCCGCTCGACGTGATCGTGACCGGCGACAAGGGAGCGACCCGAGGCAGCAGGGTCGAGACGGACGGCCGCTTCACCTTCGCGCCGATGACCACGCGCACGCTCAAGATCCGCTTTTTTCCAGCGTCGCGGCGGCTGCAGGTCACCGAGCTGATCATTCCCGGCATCGCCCCCGCGAGCCGCCCGGAGGGCATCCCGTTTCGGCTGCCCTGCGGGCAGGGGCCACGGTTGCACATGAACGGCACCACCGTCGAGACCCGCGTCACCGGCACCTACGCCGATCTGCTCGAGCAGCGGCCCGTCCGGTTCACCGGCTGCGCCAAGGCGCCCGTCGCCGCGGGGAACAACCGGGTCAGGGCCGCAGGGTGGGAGCCGTTCGCGGTCTCGAACCTCGTGGTCGGCGCGCTCCCACCCACACTGCCGCAGGAGGCGGGCTCGGCCGTGGCGGGCGCCTGGACGGCGTCCACGCGTGAGGTGCAGGTCAGCGCGCCCAACGACTCCTTCCTCGTCGTCAACGAGAACTTCAACGAGGGCTGGCGGGCCACCGTGAACGGGCGGACGCTGACCCCCGTCCGCCTCGACGGCTGGAAGCAGGGCTGGGACCTGCCCGCGGGCACGGCCGGCACCGTGCGCTTGGAGTACGTGCCCGACCGGCCCTACTGGCTGGCGCTCGCCCTCGGACTGGCCGGCATCGGCCTGCTCGGGCTGCTCAGCCTGATGCTGCGCGGCCCACGTCCCGATGACGTGCGGCAGGCCGTGCCGGCCGACGGCGCACGCCTGTCCCGGTGGCGCGTGCCGTACGTGATCGTGCTCGGGCTCGGCTTCGGCGGCTGGACGGCGAGTTGGCCTGGCATGCTCGCGACGCTCGCCGCCATCGTGATCGTCCTCTGGGCACGCATACGGCGGGCACGGGCGCTTGCCTCGCCGTGGACCGCCGCCTGGCTGTTCGGCGCGTCGGCGGTGTCCATGGCCGTGGGGCGGGCGCTCGATGCCGGGTGGCTGACCGATCAGGTGCCGCAGTTGGTCGCCTGCGCGGCGATGGGCGCGCTGTTCGGGCAGCTGGTCACGGACCCGGAGGGACCGGCTGCGCCACAGGAGCCTCAGGCAGCGGAGCAGCAGGTGCTGACCGGCGCCAGCTGAGCCGCTGCGCGCTTTCCTCGATGAGGTGGTAGCCGGCCGCGCTCACCAGGATCGTGCCGACGAAGGTGAAGAGGGCGACCTGCGCGAAGTTGCCCGCGAACGGGGCACTGCCGGTGACCTTGTAGAAGAGCGTGATTACCGGGGCGTGCCAGAGGAACACGCTGTAGGAGATGCGGCCGAGGTAGGCGGAGACCGGGTTGCCGAGCACCCGGTACCTTGGCGTGTCGTGCCGGGGCGCGAGCGCGAACGGCGCGACGAGCAGCACGGCCACCGTCGCCTCCAGCACCATCCGCCACAGCGACTGAGACATGGTCGGCAGCACCAGCGTGCGCGGCCCGGCCAGCTCGGTGCTCAGCACCGCGTAGAGCAGCACCGCCAGGACCAGCAGCTGGGGGGCCAGCGCGTCGACCACCTGCGACTGCCTCATCCAGACGGACACCACCGCCATCGCCATGCCGGCGCCGAAGAAGATCAGGTGGTATGGCAGCCACAGGGCCAGTTGTGGCTGGTCGTAGACGTGGCTCAGCACGACCGTGGCGATCGAGACCGCCGGCAGCACGGCGATGCCCGCCAGCAGCCTGACCGGCCGGTTGCCGCCGCGCGCACAGCGGCCGAGCAGCCAGGCGAGCACGGGCAGCGCCACGTAGAACGCCATCTCGATGGGCATCGTCCACATCTGGTACAGGCCGTCGGGTGCGCGGGTCTGCTCGGTGTAGTTCTGCAGCAGCAGCAGCGATTTCGCCCAGCCGTAGACGTCGAGCGAGCTCCACGCCCACAGCGCGAACGCCGTGACCACCCAGTAGGCGGGCATGACCCGCAGCACGCGCCGCCACAGGTACCTCCCGGCCTTCGGCGCCTCGGTGCCCTCGATGACCGCCTTGGCCCACGGCCGGTAGAGCAGCAGCCCGGACAGCAGAAAGAAGATCGGTACGGCGATGCCCAGCCGGCTCGCCATCCAGGCGAACATGCCGTCGCGGTAGATCACGCCGGTGTTGCCGCCCACGTGCAGCAGCCACACGCCGAGCGCGGCCAGCCCGCGGATGCCGTCGAGGGCGGAGTCCCTGTTCTTCACTTGCGTTTCCTGAGCACGAGCACCAGGTTCCACGTGGCGAACTCCCTGACGATCGGGATCTTCAGCATCGGGCGGTACCACCACGGCAGGTAACGCGGCAGCGCGTCGACCAGCTCGACCTCGGGGTTGGTCCGCGCCCAGCGCAGGCCCGCGGCGACCGAGACCGGATAGAGGCTCTGGCCGTAGCGGTTCTTGGGCGGCTTGCCGTTCTTGTCGTGATATTTCCGTGCAGCTCGTTCGCCGCCCAGGTAGTGCCAGGGCGAGGTCTCATGCCCGCCCCAGGGCGACAGCCAGTTGGTGTAGGCCAGGAAGATCAGGCCGCCGGGCTTGGTCACCCTGACCATCTCGGAGGCCATCCGCCACGGCTCAGGCACGTGCTCGAGCACGTTGGAGGAGAAGCACACATCCACGCCGTCGTCCAGGAACGGCAGCTCGAGCGCGCTGCCCAGCAGCCCGCCGCCCGCCAGTTCACCCGCGTTGACATCGACGCAGACGCACCGGGCGCCGTGACGGCGGAACTCTGTGGCGAAGTAGCCTGGGCCGCCGCCCACGTCGAGCACGACCTTGCCGTCGAGGTCAACGTGCTCCCCGAGCTGCGCGGCCGTGTCGGTGGCCAGTGTCGTGTAGTAGGCCCGCTGGTCGGCCTGCTCCGACCGGAACGCGCGGAACAACCTGATCGACCGCGCCAGGTCCGCACGCATAGGCATTTTCTCCGCTTCCATAGGCGAACCCACGATAGAACCTGTTTCTATCGATTTGATTGCGGCTCCATACCGGCCAGTGACGCATGTCACTCATTGTCATACTTTGATGCCGGATGCTTGGACATTACATAACAGGTTCTAGACCGCGGAGGCCTTGAATGGGTCGCATCTCCACGCTCGTTCTCATCGGGGTCGGAGCGTTCTTCATCGCGCTCGCGCCGCTGATCAAATTCTGGGCGGCAGGACAGATCATCGCCGCCCCGGCGGACCAGTACGGCATCTCGCGGCTGCACGCCACGGATGCGCGGTACTTCTCCAAGCAGGACCTGAAGGTGCTCACGGCCGACCTCGACATCATCGTCACCACTCAAGGTGATGTGAAGGCGGCCGCCGAGAACCGGGTCGTGTGGAACGAGGGCACGGTGGTCAACGACATCACCAACAGGCGGCCGCAGATCGACATGTCCCAGCGGCGCAGCGCCTTCGACAAGTACACCGGTGTCGGCGTGAACTGCTGCGGCGTCAACATCCAGAAGACTCCGGTGCAGCTCGAGGGGCAGATCTACAAGTTCCCGTTCGACGTGGAGCGGAAGACCTACAAGGTGTTCAACTCCAGTGCCCAGAAGGCCTTCGACGCCAGGTTCGTCAGCGAGGACAAGGTGAACGGGCTGCCCGTCTACGTCTTCGAGCAGGAGGTGCCGCCGACCAAGGTCTCGACAATGACCGCGCCCGCCTCTGTGCTGGGCATGACGCAGACCGGCGACGTCCAGGTGGACCGGTGGTACGACGGGACGACGACGTACTGGATCGAGCCGGTCAGCGGGGCGCCCGTGCGCCAGGAGCAGGAGCGGCACGAAGTGCTCAAGACGCAGGACGGGGTGGAGCGCTCGGTCGCCTTCGTGGCCACCGCCAAGATGACGGACCAGACGGTCAAGGACCTGGTCTCCAGCGCGGAGAAGAGCAAGAGCCAGATCAACCTGCTGCGCAACAGCATCCCGTTGGTGCTGCTCATCGTCGGGGTGGCCTTCGTCCTGGCCGGCGTCCTATGGGCCCGCCGCCCGACCGCCTGACATTCAACTGCGAGGGGCCCGCGTATGCGCGGGCCCCTTTTTCCATGCCCACCGGCGGGTGTCTCGGCGCTTAGTTAGAACGTGTTCTCGGCACATGTTACCCATCAGTACCGGTGAAAGGTTATGGAGTAGAACGTGTTACAGTTTTTCGGCGTTCGGATGTCGGCACCATGAGGACCCGCGCCACGGACATGTTCGGAACCGATCTTCCAATCTTCGCCTCCAGCCGGGCCGGAGTCGTGGGTCCTCTCCTTCACCCCTGAGCTGGAAACAGACCTCAGACGACCACGTGGACGGCAAGCCGTACGGCGTGGACGTCGTCCTGCCCACCTCTTACCGGGGCGCCGAGTTCGCCCCTGAGGAACCGGTCGGCCGGCGGCTCCAGGCGACGTCACGTCAGAACGCGGCGTTCTCGTGGAATTCCGGGCAGCGCATGGGACGTCCTGCGCACCATGCGGGGCGGCGAGCTGAGGAGGAACCATGTCCTCCGGCTCATGTCCCCGCGGTCGATGACGCGCAGGCTCCAGGCGCGAGATTCCGCTTCAGAAGCCGAACTGCGCGAAGGGGTGCCCCTCCCCGATCGCCCTGATGGCCGCCCCGGGATAGTCGACCGTGCCGTCGGGCAGCCGGTCGAGCGGATGCCACTCCAGCGCGTCGCACTTACCCGGCTCGGCGTTGTACGGCTCGCCGTCCCACCGCTCGGCGCGGAAGAACAGCCCGACCCGGTCGGGAGCCCGATGCATGGCGTGGACGAAGGTCAGGTCGGCGGGGTCGATCGCCACGCCGACCTCCTCCCTGGCCTCCCTGACCGCCCCCTCGACCGCCGACTCACCGGCCTCCAGGTGGCCGGAGGGCAGGTGCCACAGGCCGTCGGCGTACCCGGTGTTCGCCCTGCGCCCGAGCAGTAGCTTCCCGTCGCGGACGAGCAGCACGTGCACGTCCACGATCGCCTTGAACCTGGCCTTCTTCACCTGGTGCGGGGCGGTCGCGCCGCGCCCGCCGAGGGCTTGCGCCCACTTGACGGCCACGGCGGCGACCTGGATCAGCTCGGCGCGCAGCCGGTCGGGATCGCTCTCGGCGAAGGCCTCCAGCACCTCCTCGTGCAGGATGTGCCGCCAGGTGATCTCCCCCGCCCGCGCGGCCCGCTCCAGCTCGGCCTTCGCGTGGTCGGCGGCGGCCGTGCGCTCGGGGCCGCCCGTGCCGTCGGCGGGATCCTGGATGCCGAACATGACGTCCTGGGCCACCCGCTCGGCGGCCACGTCGGCCAGCACCTCGGCCAGCGAGCCCGGCCGGCCGTAGTCGCCGTCGGCTCGTCCTTCACCGCCCAGCGGGAAGGACAGCTCGGACCGCCACGCCGTACCGTCGTAGGCCACGAGCATGACCTCGCCGGCGCGGGCGGTGAAGGGCAGCCCGGCGGCCAGGTCCGCTTCGATCTCGGGAAAGGCGTCGGCGGGCGCGCTGTCGGCGACCGTCAGGTGGGGGACGGCGTCGGGATACCGCCCGCCGTACGGCGGGGCCTCGGGCCAGCGCCGCCACACGGCCTCGGTGAGCGCGCGCAGCGGCCCCGCCGGCTCGGGCGCGAGGTAGAGCACCCCCGGAAAGCGGCCGGTGGTGCGGAAGGTGACGTCGAACGGGCCGAAGGCGGCGAACAGTCGCCTGAGCTCGGACTCCACCTCGGCGTCCACGCGATCGCGGCGAAGGAACGGGTAGAGCACGGTCACGTGGGCCGACACGCCGTAGGTGGCGGAGGAGTCGTAGCGTTCGCGCCAGCGCCCGACGACGGGCTCGGCCGCTGGGACGTTGACCACCAGTGCCGTGAGCCCCGCCTCGTAGTGATCCACGTGATCACCCTTCCACGTCAGGCGATCGTGCGACCGCCGTTGACGGTGATTCGCTCGCCGGTGACAACCCCGCCGACTCAGAGGCGAGGAAGGCGACCACGGCGGCCACGTCGTCAGGGGTGCCCACCCTGCGGACGGGGGTGCCGGCGAGGTCGGCGGCGCCGAGGCCGCGGGAGGCTCCGGTGACGAGGGCGACGGATGGTGTGTTCGGCACTGGCAAGACCCAATCATGACCCCTTCGGCGCTCGGCTACCCTGGGGGCCGATGAACGAGCTCCACCTGACCCGCTTCCCCGAGAATCCCCGCGACCAGCTGCGCGCGTGGGACGCCGCCGACGAGTACCTGCTCCGTCACCTCGCCGGCGACCTCCACGGCAGCGTCGTCGTGGTCGGCGACAGGTGGGGCGCGCTGGTCACCGCGCTCGCCGCCCACCGGCCCGCCCAGATCACCGACTCCTACCTCACCCAGGAAGCCACCAGGGCCAACCTGAAGCGCAACGGGATCGGCCCCGACCAGGTGCGCCTGCTGTCCACCAGGGACACCCCACCCGACCGGATCGACGTGCTGCTGGTCCGCGTGCCCAAGAGCCTCGCCCTCCTGGAGGACCAGTTGCACCGCCTGGCCCCCGCCGTACGCGAGGACACGGTCGTGGTCGGCGCGGGCATGGTCACCGAGATCCACACCTCGACGCTGCGGACCTTCGAGCGCGTCCTCGGACCGACCAGGACCTCGCTGGCCGAGCGCAAGGCCAGGCTCATCTTCTGCACCCCCGACCCCGCACTCCCCAGGACCGCGAGCCCCTGGCCGCTGAGCTACGCTCTGCCCGACGACGTCGGCGACCTGTCCCGGCGCACCGTCATCAACCACGCGGGCATCTTCTGCGCCGACCGCCTCGACATCGGCACCAGGTTCCTCCTGCGCAACCTGCCGCAGAGCAGGGGGCCCGAGCGGGTCGTGGACCTGGGCTGCGGCAACGGCGTGGTCGGGCTCGCCATGGCGCTGCGCAACCCCTCGGCCGAGGTGCTGTTCGTCGACGAGTCGTACCAGGCGGTCGCCTCCGCGGAGGCGACCTTCGCCGACAACGCCTCCTCCGCCGCCCGGTTCGTGATCGGCGACGCCCTCGCGGGTGTCGAACCGGGCTCGGCCGACCTGGTGCTGACCAACCCGCCGTTCCACAGCCAGCGCGCGACCACCGACGGCACGGCGTGGCGGATGTTCACCGGATCCCGTACGGCACTGCGCCGCGGCGGCGAGCTGTGGGTGATCGGCAACCGGCACCTCGGCTACCACGTCAAGCTGCGCAGGCTGTTCGGCAACTGCGAGGTCGTGGCCAGCGACCCGAAGTTCGTCGTGCTGCGGTCGGTCAAGCGCTGACCGGGGTGACGGGAGCGGCGAGCCGCTCCCGTCACCCCGGTTCTCGACATCGCCGCGGCACGTCCTCCAAAAGATTCGACGCACCCGGTTCGGTACCGTCGTCGCATGGAGTCCGACCAGTTCGTCAGGGTGCGCGGTGCGCGGGTGCACAATCTGCGAAGCGTCGACGTCGCCATGCCGCGCGACGCACTGGTCGCCTTCACCGGCGTCTCGGGCTCGGGCAAGTCGTCCCTCGCCTTCGGCACCCTCTACGCCGAGTCGCAGCGCCGCTACCTGGAGTCCGTCGCGCCGTACGCCAGAAGGCTGCTGCACCAGGCGGGCACGCCCGACGTCGACGACGTCACGGGCCTGCCGCCCGCGGTCGCGCTGGAGCAGCGGCGCTCGGTGCCCTCGAGCCGCTCGTCGGTCGGCACGGTCACGATGGTCTCCAACTCGCTGCGCATGCTGATGTCCAGGGCGGGCGACTACCCCGACGGCGCCGGGCGGCTCGACTCCGACGCCTTCTCGCCCAACACGGCCGCGGGCGCGTGCCCGGAGTGCCACGGTCAGGGCGTGGTGTACGAGGTTTCCGAGGACTCCCTGGTCCCGGACCCGTCGCTGACCATCAGGCAGGGCGCCATCGCCTCCTGGCCAGGCGCGTGGCAGGGCAAGAACCTGCGCGACCTGCTGGTCGTCCTCGGTCACGACATCGACGTGCCGTGGCGCGACCTGCCGGCCGACGAGCGTGCGTGGATCCTGTTCACCGACGAGCAGCCTGTGGTGACCGTTCACCCCGAACGCGATCCCGACCGGATCCAGCGCCCCTACCAGGGCAAGTACTCCAGCGCCAAGCGCCTGGTCCTGCACGCCTATGCCGACTCCAAGAGCGAGACCAGCAGGAAGCGGGCCGAGCGCTTCCTGGTCAGCGGCGCCTGCCCGCTCTGCGGCGGGCGGCGGCTGCGCCCCGAGGCGCTGGCCGTGACGTTCGCGGGACACGACATCGCCTAGCTCGCGGCCATGCCGTTGCGGGCGCTGGCCGACCTGCTCAGGCCGTACGCCGGAGAGGGCCAGGGACCTGCCGCCGTGCTCGCGCACGACCTGATCGCCAGGATCGACGTCCTGGTCGAGCTGGGCCTCGGCTACCTCAGCACCAGCCGCCCCAGCCCGACCCTGTCGGGCGGCGAGCTGCAGCGCCTGCGCCTGGGCACACAGCTGCGCTCAGGGCTGTTCGGCGTGGTCTACGTGCTCGACGAGCCGTCGGCGGGGCTGCACCCCGCCGACACCGAGGCCCTCACCTCGGTGCTGGAACGGCTGAAGCGGTCGGGAAACTCCGTCTTCCTCGTCGAGCACGATCTCGACGTGGTCAAGACGGTCCACTGGGTGGTCGACGTCGGCCCCGGCGCGGGCGTGCACGGCGGCAGGGTCCTGTTCAGCGGCCCCGTCGCCGAGCTGGAGCGGGTGGAGGAGTCCGTCACCCGCGGGTACCTGTTCCGCGAGCACGCCCCGCGCACGCGGGAGCCCCGCGTGCCGAGCGGCTGGCTCAAGCTGCGCGGCGTCACCCGCAACAACCTGAGAGACCTCGACGTCGACGTGCCGCTCGGCGTGTTCACCGCGATCACCGGCGTGTCGGGCGCGGGCAAGTCCACGCTGCTGGACGCCCTGGCCGAGACGAACGAGGCGGGCCGCGTGGTGCGGGTCAACCAGCAGCCCATCGGCCGCACCCCGCGCTCCAACCTGGCCACCTACACCGGTCTGTTCGACGTCGTCCGCAAGCTGTTCGCGACCACCGACGAGGCCGTACGGCGCGGCTACGACGCGGGGCGCTTCTCCTTCAACGTCCAGGGCGGCCGGTGCGAGACGTGCAAGGGCGAAGGCTACGTCTCGGTCGAGCTGCTGTTCCTGCCCAGCACCTACGCGCCGTGCCCCGACTGCCACGGCGCCCGCTACAACCCCGAGACCCTGGAGATCACCCACCAGGGGCTGACCATCGCCCAGGTGCTCGACCTGACCGTGGACGACGCGTTCGCGTTACTGCCCGAGGTGGCCAGGTCGCTGCGGACGCTGCGCGACGTCGGGCTCGGCTACCTGCGCCTCGGCCAGCCCGCCACCGAACTGTCGGGCGGCGAGGCCCAGCGCGTCAAGCTGGCCGCCGAGCTGCAGCGCACCGGGCGCGGCCACACCCTCTACCTGCTGGACGAGCCCACCGCTGGGCTGCACCCCGCCGACACCGAGGTGCTGATGCGCCAGCTCGGCGCGCTCGTGGACGGCGGCGGCACCGTCGTGGTGGTCGAGCACGACCTGGACGTCATCGCGCGGGCCGACCACGTCATCGACCTCGGTCCCGGCGGCGGCGAGGAGGGCGGGAAGGTGGTGGCGCAGGGCAGCCCCGCCGAGATCGCCGCCTCCGCTGCCAGCCGTACCGCCGCCTATCTCGGCCCCCGCCTCTAAGACCCCGCCGAGCGCCGCGGACAGCAGCGACCGCTCCGCCTCCGTCAACCGTCGGGTGAGGAGGGCAGTCGCGTCTTCACCTCCTCGTGCGCCTCCAGGGCGAGCCGCTCGCCCTGGTCGGTCAGCACGATCCTGCGGTCCCGCCGGTCCTGGCCGTCACGGACGCGCCTCACCGGCTCCCGCCGCTCGGCCCTGTCGACCCCCGCCTGCCGTCATCCACCCGCGGGCCCGACGGGCTCGGCTTCTGGCTGCGCGAGGCCGCGGGCACGTGGACACCTACGACTCCCGAGCGGTGAACGATCGCGCTTAGCCGCAGCTCAAGCCTTGACAAAAAAAGTTGTCGGTGGGAGGCTGAAGGCACACCGAGAAACAAGGAGCAAGAAATGCGCAAGATCGTCGCTTCGTTCTTCATCTCACTCGACGGCGTCGTGGAGTCCCCCGACAAGTGGCACTTCCCCTACTTCAGCGACGAGATGGGCGCCGCCATCGGCGCGCAGATGAGCGCGTCCGACGCGATGCTCCTGGGTCGCGTCAACTATCAGCAGTGGGCCGACTACTGGCCGACCAAGGCCGACGAGGACGACCCCTTCGCCAACTACATCAACGGCGTGCAGAAGTACGTCGTCTCCAGCACCCTCGACTCGGTCGACTGGAACAACACGACGCTCATCCCCGGCGACTCCTTCGTCGAGCGGCTGACCGAGCTGAAGCAGCAGCCTGGCGGCACCATCGCGATGAGCGGCAGCACCACCCTCGTCCGCTCGCTGCTGAAGCACGGACTGCTCGACGAGCTCAACCTGATGGTGCACCCGATCGTGGTCGGCGCCGGGCAGCGGCTGTTCGAGGACACCGACCAGATCCCGTTCAAGCTGACCTCCTCCACGACCTTCGAGACCGGCGTCCTTTCCCTCACCTACTCGACGGAGACGAAGTGACCACCAAGACCACCGCCGACAAGCTGCTCATCAAGTCGGGCACGTCCTTCTGGCTCTCGGACCCCGACCGGCGCGAGCTGGTCGGCCCGCTGCCCGACGGCGTGACCGACGCCCCTGGCCCTGCTGAGGCAGGCGTGGCCCTCGTCTTCGGCGAGGACGCCGCGGGCGTGCGCCAGGTGCTGGACAAGCACGCCGACGACATCATCAAGGCCCCAGTCGTCTGGATCGCCTACCGCAAGGCGAACAAGTCCGACATCAACCGCGACACCCTCTGGCCGATCGCCGGCGAGTACGGCCTGCGCCCCAACGGGCAGGTCGCCATCGACGAGACCTGGTCGGCCCTGCGCTTCCGCGCCCTCAAGCCGGGCGAGCCCGAGTTCGCCGGCGGCAGGTCCGCCGGCGCGTGACTCCGGCGCGAGGCCTGCTTCCAGCGGACGGGTCGTCTCCTGCGGACAGTCACTCCTCCGGTAGACGGACCACTCCTCCCGGCAGAGAGTCTCGCTTCCGGTAGACGGCCACCGCGAAAGGCCGATGGGTCGCGGTGTCGACCCGCCTGGCGACCAGCGAGACGACAGGGTCCGCGTCCGCGAACCTGTGCAGGCTCGTGGCCTCGGGCCACGGATGGACCAGGACCAGCACCTCGCCGTCCGCCAACAGCCCAGTCAACCGCTCCGACGCCCTGCGCAGCCGGTCCGCCCTGCCCACGTAGTAGAGCGTCTCCGCGCAGAACACCAGGTCGAACCCCTCCTCCAGACCATGGCTGAGGAGGTCGGCATGCACGAATTCGGCCCGACGCGCGCGCTCCCTCGCCCGGTCCAGCGCCCGCGCGGAGATGTCGATCCCCGTCACCTCCGCCTCAGGAAAGCGCCCCACCAGCACGTCGGTGAACACCCCCTCGGCGCACCCCACCTCCAGGATCCTCCGGTACGGCAGGCCCGGAACCTCGCCCAGGGTCGTCTCGTCCTTGCGCCGCTCGTAGGCGTCGGTGCCCAGCCGCCACGGATCGGGCGTGCGGTGCCACCAGTCGAAGTATCGGCGCAGGAAGACGCCCTGCCCTCGGAGGGAGAGCAAGGACATCATCCGGAAGAACGCGCGATGCAAATGCTCCGGCAGCTCCGCCATACGACCCCCCGATCGAAAGCGCTCAAGGGGAACCTAAGATCTGGGGGCCGAGGCGGCTAGTACTGGCGGCGTGTCCCGCGCGTGGCGGCCCGATGGGCGCCCGTTCCCGTCAACGACCGGACCGACAGCTCGTCGAACCGGTCAGGGTCGGCCTCCTCCTTACTGAACAGGGCGCCGACGAACGCGCACAGGAACCCGAACGGGATCGACACCAGGCCGGGATTCTCCATCGGGAAGACGGCGAAGTCGAAGCCCTCGGGGAGTAGCGACAGGCTGGCCCCTGTAATCGGATCGGTCTTCCCCGACACCACGGGGGAGAAGAGCACCAGCAGCAACGATCCGGACAGCCCGCCGTACACCCCGGCGACGACGCCGGTCGAGTTGAACCTCTTCCAGAACAGAGAGAGCACGATCGCTGGCAGGTTCGCCGAGGCGGCCATCGCGAACGCGAGCGCCACCAGGAACGCGACGTTCTGCTGGCGGGCGATCACCGCGAGCACGATCCCCAGCAACCCGATCACCAGGGCGGAGAATCGGGCGACCCCGACCTCCTGCGACTCGCGCGGCCTGCCGAACATCAGCACGTGGCCGAAGTAGTCGTGGGCCAGGGAGGTGGACGAGGCCATCACCAGCCCCGACACCACCGCCAGGATGGTGGCGAAGGCGACGGCTCCGATGAAGGCCAGCATGAGATCACCGCCGATCGGGCCGCCGACGAACTCTCCGAGAACCTGCGCGAGCTGGAGCGCCGCGGTGTTGCCCGACGGGTCCTGCGCGGTGATCGCCTGGTGCCCCACCAACGCGGTCGCCCCGAAACCCAGCGCGAGCGTCATCAGGTAGAAGACGCCGACCAGGCCGATCGCCCAGTTGACCGACGTACGGGCGGCGCGGGCGTCCGGCACGGTGAAGAACCTCGTGACGATGTGCGGCAGGCCCGCCGTACCCAGGACCAGGGCCAGCGCCAGGCTGATGAAGTCGAGCTTGTTCAGCAGCGTCCTGACCGGGTCGCCCACCACCTCCCTGGCGTAGTGGCCGCCTGGAAGCAGGAAGTCCGGCCGGCCGCTGGCCTTCACGGCGGCGCCCAGCATCTCGCTCGGATTGAACCCGAACCTGCCCAGCACCAGCACCGTCAGCACGATGGTGCCCGACATCAGCAGCACGGCCTTGATGATCTGCACCCATGTGGTGCCCTTCATGCCGCCGAACATCACGTAGAAGATCATCATCACGCCGACCGACACGATCGTCACCACCTTGGCGGCGTCGGTCGACACCCCCAGCAGCAGCGACACCAGCGCGCCCGCGCCCACCATCTGGGCCAGCAGGTAGAACACCGACACGGTGACCGTGGAGATCACCGCGGCGGTGCGCACCTTGGGCTGCTGCCGTACCCGATAGGACAGCACGTCGGCCATCGTGAACCTGCCGGCGTTGCGCATCAGCTCCACCAGCAGCAACGTCAGCAGCCACGCGACCAGGAAGCCGATGGAGTAGAGGAAGCCGTCGTAGCCGGACAGCGCGATGATGCCCGCGATGCCGAGGAATGAGGCGGCCGACATGTAGTCGCCCGCCAGGGCCAGCCCGTTCTGCGCGCCGGAGAACGCCCTGCCGCCCGCGTAGAAGTCCTCGGCGGACCTGGTGTTGCTCCTGGCCCAGAAGGTGATCACCAGGGTGATGGCGATGAACAGCACGAACAGCCCGAACGTCAGCACCGTCCGGCTCATCGGCGCCGCCTTCCGTGCCGGGGCGAGGGAGCCCAGTTCTCGATCCGCCGACGTTCGGCGAGGATCTGTTCCGTCCTGTCCTGCTCGGCCTGCCTCAGCTCGGCCTCGTTGCGCAGCTGCGCCGACAGGGGGTCGAGCATCCTGCGGGCGTAGCGGGTGTAACGCCAGGCGAGCACGAAGGTGGAGACGAACTGGAGGATGCCCAGGAGCAGGGCGACGTTGATGTTGCCGACGGCCGGATAGGCCATGAAGTCGCGGGCGAACGCGGAGAGCGAGATGTAGAGGAAGTACCAGCCCAGGAACGAGGCGACGATGGCGATGGCCAGGCGGCGAAAACGTTTCTTTAAGAGTCGGAACCTCCTGTCTTGCGCCAATTCCGCATATGGCCCTGGTGGGCCGTTACGTCCTGAGCCCCCCACCATGCGGCCCTCCCTGGCTCGCGATCACACTCTGTGTCGGCGCGACTCCACAGTGAGATGAAACGATACGGGCGGCTCCACACTTTTTCCGGGAAATGCGGGAACTCCCACTCCGACCTCCGGCCCCCCTTCCCCTGCCCAACCCGCGCCTGCCCCAGGCCCCTCCACCTCCCAGCCACTCCCGTCCTGCCTGCGCCCCCCAGTCCCTCGCTCATCGCCGCCCCCTCCGGCCTCGGCCCTCGACCTCCTCGCTCCCGGCCTCTTGCCGGTCTCTCATCCGCGCCGTCCTCGCGGCCGGCTTCCGCTTCTCGGCAGCCCTCGCACCACCCCATGCCTCCCGGATCACACCCGCCTCGCCGTCTCGCGCATATGACGCACCGGGCACTCCTCCTGCCTGCGAACCCGATAGGCATCTGTTGGCCGGAGCACACTCGCCTCCGCGACCCGACCGCGAGTCCCTCGTACCGGCGCGCTCTCGCTCCCGGGGCGATCGCGCCTTCCCCCTACCAGGGCTTTCTCGCCCTTGGGTCCATTCACGCAGCCTCCGCACCGGGACGCCTCGCCCGCCTCTCCCTCGTCGTGTCGCCCGCTTGGAGCGGAGTCGCGTCGCCCCCTCGGCGCGGAACTGTCACCGGCGTGGGGTTGAATGCAAAGATGGATCGACAATTGACAGTGATGGCCGTTCACGCGCACCCCGACGACGAAGTGATCGGCACCGGCGGCATTCTCGCCCGTTACGCCATCGAGGGCATCAGGACGGTCCTGGTCACGTGCACCAACGGCGAGCAGGGCGACGGCCCCGGCGGAGTGAAGCCGGGCGACCCGGCCCACAACGACGCCGAGGTGGCCGAGCGGCGACTGGCCGAGCTCAAGGAGTCGGTTGCCCACCTCGGCATCGAGCACGTTGAACTGCTGGGTTACCGCGACTCGGGCATGGACGGCTGGGAGGGCAACGCCCACCCCGACTCCTTCTGGAATGTGCCGGTGGACCAGGCGGCGGCCAAACTGGCCGAGTTGATGGAGCACTACCGGCCCCAGGTCGTGGTCACCTATGACGAGAGCGGCGGCTACGGTCACCCCGACCACATCCAGGCGCACAGGATCGCGGTCGCGGCCACGGAGTCGACGGGCATCCCCGACAAGCTCTACTACACGGCGGTTTCGCGGGCCCGGGTCCTCGAGATGTTCGACTGGATGCGGGCGTCGGGGGTGGAGATGGAGGAGTTCGAGCTCCCCGAGGACTTCGGCACTCCCGACGAGCTGATCACCACCGTGGTGGACGTCTCGCCGTACGTGGAGAACAAGGTGAAGGCGCTCCGGGCGCACGCCAGCCAGGGCGACAGCATCTTTCTGCTGCAGATGCCGGAGGAGGCGCAACACCGGGCCTTCGACACCGAGGCCTTCGTCAGGAAGGTGTGCAAGGTAGCCGCGCCCGACCACGAGGACGACCTCTTCGCCGGACTCCGCGACTAGCCGCCCGTTCCAGCCACCCGGGTCGCGCCGCTGAGGCGACCCGGGCTCGTGCCGTACCCGATGAAGCCCGTCCTCGGACGGCCCTGCTCGTCATCCTTGTGGAGAGCCCACCTGGCCCAGCATTCTTCGATTTCGCGCACCGTGAAATCCGCGCGTCTTGAGATTCGCTCGCCCGAGGCGTGCGTTACCCACGAGTCCGTGCTCGCCGCCCAGGTCGGGCTCATCCTGGTGGGCGTCCTGCACTACTTTCCCTCCAAGGAAAACCTGCTGTCCTCCGTCCTGCAGCAGCGGGACGACATCGACATCCCGTGGTTCGAGGAGAAATGGGCGGAGGTGGGCAGTTTCCGCGGGGCGATGCGCACCTGGGCGAGCTTGATTCCTTTCGCGCTCGATCGGAGTCGGGAGGTCGGCCTTGTGTCCGTCGCGTCGAAGCGGGGGACCGGGGCTGTTTCGTGCCGCAGGCGCGGTTCCTGCTGAGCTGAAGGACATGTTGATCATGGTGTGCGCTGGGTCGGTACGGGCGAGCACGGCGCGAGCGCGGTGGGGACGGAACTGCATTCCCGAAGAGGCTCCTCTCGCGCATTCTCGCGGGTCAGTGCCATGATCAAAGCGCCCCCTGTAGAATTCGAACGTGCGACCGTCGGATTAGAAGATAGATCGTTTACTGTTCGCTGGTGTCATCTGGTGTCGGTCTGTTCCACGCTGGGTTGGTTTTGGTGTCAGGTCGTGACGGGAGCTGTCAGTTCGTTCCGGTGCGGACGAGCACGGGCCGAGCACGGCTGACCCGCCGATGCGAACCATGCAGCCATGACCCTGGGATTACGCACCACATGGCCAACGTGTTGGACTACCAGGTCAGCTCCGTGCGATGAGTTTTTATGCGGTGCAGGCGGCGTAGACCGCGAACGTCCGGCCATCGGCGGTGGCGTTCCCGTCCAGAAGATCGTCGCCGTGCGGCACGACAGGGCAGGGCTGACCGGCTTCGCGGGCTCGATCGGCGGGGGAGGGCTGCTGCTGTCGCTGGCATCGGTGGCCATCGTCCGAGGACGACGCACTCCCAAGGTGGACATCGAGGTTGCCACGCAGGAACAGGAGGGAAGCCTGTAGCGCTCCGAGACTCATCACGTGGAGCTTGACCTGCCCGGTGATTCACTCGGTCCCAGAACTGTGGGTCAAGGGCGTGTGGTTGCTCGGCGGTTGCTCGCATGTCTGCGACACGACCCAGCACGCACGGTCACAGTCCGGCACGACGGCATGGACAATCGCGGGCAGAGTGACAGAACGTGGCACCGCGCGGCGGCAAACGGCATTGATCAAGCCAACTCATAATCCGTGGGTCGTGGGTTCAAGTCCCACCCGCCCTACTCTTCCACACCGTGTTTGACCTGGGGTTTCACGATTCTCCCGACCCTCCACGCGAGCTGTTGATCATGTTTGGTTGCTCGCTGATTGCTCGCGTGTACGGATCGTGTACATCGGTAGATCGTTTAGATGGGCATTGTCAACTCAGAAATGGATGAGGTTTTCGGCAGGCGCGGAGGCCTGGTGGGCGACGAAGATCAGGTGGTCGCAGTCGGCGACGTCCCCGACGGGGCGGATCCGAATCAACAAGATCGCCCACCATGGAGCGATCACCACCGCCATCTGATCGTCGATCACGACGCGATTTTGGTGGCACCGCCTGCCCGGCCACACCCTCACCATCGGCCGGGAAGCCTTTACGCACCCTGCTGCCCGCCACGGCATCACCTTCCAGCGCACCAAGACCTGGAAAGACTCACCAGACCCGGACTTCGAGGCCAAGCTGGACCGCATCGAGTACGCCCTCACCCAACGGCGGCCCCCTCTCCTCCAATACGGTCACGGCGTCTCAGGCGATTTCGGCGAGCTTGCCGTCGTCCTGGCCTGCCGTAAGTTCGACCGCGGTCCGGACCAAGCGGGCGGTCCAGTAGGCACGGGTACGGTCGCGCCAGGCGATCGCGATGGAGTATGGGCTCGCGTCGTGCACCGGCCGGTAGGCGACGTCGTCGCGGAGGTTGCGCTCGGCGAGGGACGTCGGGATCAGAGCGACGGATTGGCCCAGAGCCACAGCCTCTAGAAGCTGTGAGCTGTCGTGCACGACTGGACCCGACACGGGCACGTCGGGCCGCCGCTCGGCGGACTCGTTCGCCTGGGAGGCGTCGCAGTCTCGCCCCGCCCAGTAGTCGCGCTCGGAGGCAGTCGACCTCGGGCACTGTGGCATCGGCAGGCCGGCGAGGTCGCGGCAGCTCAGGGCCGTACGGCGAGCGAGTTCGTGGCCGGACGGAAGGGCGGCCACCCTCGGTTCGGAGATCAGCGGCTCGATGTCGAGCCCTCGGCGGTCGAATGGTGAACCCAGCAGAGCCAGGTCCGCACGCCCGTCGCGCAACATGTCCGCCTGCTCGCCGTAGCCACTGACGGCGAGCTCTACTCGCGGGGCGTCGGGCAGCGCGCCGTATGCCTCCACGATCCGCCGCAGCAGATCCGTCGCCACACCCGCTTTCGCCGTCACGACCAGGGTGGGTGTGGTCAGCGCCGCCCGGCGAGTGCGGCGAGCGGCCGCGGACATCGCGTCAAGTGCGCGTCCTGCCTCGTCGAACAGGGTCAGACCGGCGACGGTTAGCGTGACGTGGTGGGTGGTGCGCTCGAAAAGCTGGACGCCGAGCCGTCGCTCTAGCTCGCGGATCGCTCGGGACAGCGGCGGCTGCGCCATCCCCAGCCGCTCGGCGGCCCGAGAGAAGTTGAGCTCCTCGGCCACAGCGCGGAAGTAACGCAGCTCCCGTACCTCGAAATCGATCATACCTGGAGGGTATAGCACGAGATCGGACCGGTCTTTCCCTATCGAGGGGCTTGGCTGCTGAGATAGCTGCGAACGTCCGGCTCCCCCGAGAGGAACGAGACCATGGCTGATCTCGAACAGAACAAGCAGACCGTACAGACCTTCTTCAACCTGGCCTTCAACGACAAACAGCCGGCCGAGGCGGTCGCGAGGTACCTCGGGTCCAGCTACACCCAGCACAACCCGCAGGCACCGGACGGCTCTGAGGCATTCGTCCAGTTCGTCTCCGGGTTCGCCTCCCAGTTCCCACAGCTCAGCCTCGACATCAAGCGCGTTGTCGCCGAGGGTGACCTGGTCGTCATGCACAGTCTGATGCAGACCTCACCCGATGACCGGGGAACCGCCGTCGTGGACATCGTTAGGGTCCAGGACGGCAAGATCGTCGAGCACTGGGACGTCCTGCAGCCGGTGCCCGAGACTGCGGCGAATGACAACACGATGTTCTGAAGATCCCAGCGGTGCGGCGCGCGTCATGGCCCGGCGAGCACTCGCAACGCCGCCCGGACCTCGAAAGGGCCGGACGGGGTGTTCACACGTTGACGCGGCTCGGCACTCCTTGACGCCCCCAAGCCGGAGAACTGACGCCCGTAGCCGACTGCGAGCTGGTCGACAGCACCGACGCCCCGCTCGTGCCGCCCGGGGAAACTGACCCACCCCTCCTCAAGGTGCGGCAGGCCGCTAGGCCATCCCGGCGGGGCGCCTGCCGCATCTCTGGAAGCTCTGAGGAGGTCGATGGCCCCGCGTTGAGCCCTCCTCCAGCAACCGCGCGATCTTGGGGATCGCCGCAGCAGGGAGACTGTGCCTGGAGGGAGCGCGATAGCACATCGATGCTCCCGTCGCACGACTGTCCCCTGGGGCCACTTCTGCCGAATACCAACCCCCAGTCCCTTGGATGGGGCCAGAGATCTTGTTCAACTGGGGCCAGTACTCCCGTTCACGGCCAGGCGATCTGGCACAACCACAAGACCGGTGCACCGATCACTCGGCCATTAACAGCCTACGACCACTGATCACTTCGGAACTACTCGTCTAACCAATAAATGATCTCCTGGAATATGGTGCGACGTTCTGGGATATGGTGCGACGTTCGATGCTCATGGGGCGGAAATTGAGCTGGAGGGAAGTTGAGCTTTCAATTTAATGCTGTGACAAGTACGCACGCAGCACGTTCGCCTTTGTCTCCGGCGGTGATCGGCCCCTCCGGGGCGGTCGACTACCGTCGATTGTTTGGTCAGGCGGAAAGGTTCTCTGCGGATCTGATCGCGGCTGGCGTGGAACCAGGTTCCCTGGTGGCCGTGGATTCTCCGAGGGATCTCGGGGCGGTCGTGGCCGCACTCGCCGTCTGGCGCTCGGACGCGGCTTACATCATGCTGGATCCGGAGCATCCAGATGAGTGGCGTGCGCGCGTGGCGGAGAGGTCCGGTGCCTCGCATTACGTCGCCGTTTCCGCCACTCAAGGCCATGACGGGACCGCCAAGTGGAATGCGGAAATCAGGATTCTCAGTACGGCCCAGCGCGCCCCTGATCCACGGCATGCGTACACGATTATGACGTCTGGTTCCGCAGGACAGCAGAAAGGCGTCGTCGTCCGCCGGGACAATGTCGATTGGCTTCTGCACTCGGCGACCGAAGAGCTGGGGCTGACCGGTGAAGACGTCTTCACCTGCGTGCATTCCCTGGCATTCGACTTCTCCGTCTGGGAGATATATGCGCCGCTCTTCCTCGGGGGGCGCGTCGTGCTCGTCGACCGCGAGTCGGTCCGATCCCCGCACCGGCTCAGCGAGGTACTGCGCCAGCACGGTGTCACGGTCCTGTCGGCCACGCCCCAGCTGTTCTACGCACTATTGGAACACTGGCGCGAGAACGGCGTGCCCCCGACACTGCACACCGTCGTGCTGGGCGGCGACCGGCTCGATCCGGCGCGGATACCGTGGGAGCTGCTGAGCGACCCGCCCTCGCTCCGGGTGGCGAACCTCTACGGGATCACCGAGACGACCGTCCATGTGACCTGCGGTCTGATCGGACCCGAAAGCGTCAAGGGGCCGCCGGGAGGCATCCTCGCCCCCGGCACGGCCAGTCCGATCGGCTGGGCGCTGCCCGGCGCGCGGGTCTCCCTGCGCGACTCCTCCGGCAGGCAGGTGCCCGTCGGAGAGCTCGGCGA
Source organism: Nonomuraea sp. NPDC049152 (assembly GCF_040648355.1). Lineage (NCBI taxonomy): Bacteria > Bacillati > Actinomycetota > Actinomycetes > Streptosporangiales > Streptosporangiaceae > Nonomuraea > Nonomuraea sp. NPDC049152. The sequence continues at coordinate 261,421 of NZ_JBEZDO010000006.1, forward strand.
GATCTGGGTCGGCGGCGACGGTGTCGCCGACGGGTACCTGGGCGATCCCCGCCGCACCGCCCGCGTGTTCGTCCCGGATCCGGAGGGCCGCGGTGCGCGTGCCTATCGCAGCGGAGACCTTGCGCGGCTGGGCGGGGACGGCATCCTCTACTACGAGGGGCGTATCGACAACGAGATCAAGGTGCGCGGCCACCGGGTGGCACCCCAGCAGTTGGAGAGCCTGCTGCGCCGCTACCCCGGTGTCCGGGACGCGGCCGTCGGGCTGCTTGACGGCGGGTCGGGAGGTTCCCTCACCGCCGTGATCGTGGCGCCGGAGCCCTTCGACGAGGCAAAGCTTTTCGACTATCTGCGTGACGCGGTGCCGCCGTATCTGATGCCGTCACGTATCCTCCGCCGCCTATCCCTGCCGATCACCACGAACGGCAAACTGGACAGGTCCCAGCTCTTCTTCGGACACGAAGCCGGGCAGTCCGGGGAATTGGCGGCCGGGAGTCCCGTGGAAAGCGTCGTGGCGGATTGCTGGACCGCGGTGCTGGGGCACCGGGAGTTCGGGCTCGACACGACTTTCTTCGAATGCGGCGGCGACTCGTTGCTCGGCATCCGGGTCATCTCACGTATCAAGAAGGCGACCGGGCGTAGCGTTCCAGTGGAGTATCTCTTCGAGGGCGGTACTGTCCGAGGTATGGCCCAACTGATTGGAGAAACGCATGAATGAGACGAAAGTGAACCGGGAAACCGAGAACGCGCCACGCCGTCAGGTTGTGGTGAACGACGAGGAGCAGTACTCGATCTGGCCGGAGGATTCCACGCCGCCGTCCGGATGGCGTCCGGCGGGATTCTTGGGAACCGAGAATGAGGCGCTGGACTACATCGAGCGCGTCTGGACGGATATGCGCCCGAAAAGCGTGCGCGAGGCACTCGCGGCGGCTTCGGAGGGATTCAGCATAACGGAGGCGAAGACCGAAACATGACCTCGGGTCAGCAGTCGACGGGTCCCGCTCCCAAATTCGACGCCTTTTCTAACACGCCTTATGACGAGGTCATCAGGTTTTCTCGGGCCCTATCGGCTCTCCTGCCGCCCGAGGAAAACCCCAACGAGGACTTCGTCCTCTTCCAATCGATCCACCTGATGACCGAATTCTCGTGGTACACCATGCACTATGAGTTCGGCTGGGCCACCACACACCTGGCCGACGGCGCGTACACCGACGCAGCCCGCCTGGTGCGCCGCGCGGCACGAATGCAAGAGGTCTCGACGGGCCTGCTGGCGACCCTGCATGACGAGTTCGACCAGGTGCGGTTCCTGCGGCTGCGGGAACTGCTGCCGAACGGCGGCAGCGGCCTGGACTCGGCCGGCATGAAGAACATGTGGCCAGCCGCGCAGCGCCTGTGGTCGGCGTTCGAACGGGCCCTGGACGAGCACGGGTGCACGCTGCTGGAGGCCATGACGGGCAGGCCGGAGACCGAGAGCACGTCGAAGGCCGAAGGCCCGTTGCGGGATCTGGGCGAGGTCGGTCAAGCACTATTCAAGCTCGACGACAGCGTCATCGCCTGGCAGCAGGCCCACCAGAGGCTGGTATGGGGGCGTCTCGGCGGTCACCCGGTGACCCGACGGGGCCTGAGCACCGCGGACGCGCGCCGGGACATGCCCAAGAGCCTCACCGGCCGTCCCGTGGATCTGCTCGACGGCTTCGTACGCCGCGTGCTCTTCCCGAAACTCTGGCACGCCACCGACCAGATCTGCGCGCAGTCCCCGCAGCTGCCAAGCGCCGCGTGCCCAGTCCACGAGGAGACACCATGACCCACGACCGAAACCCCGTGCAGGTGGAGGAGTACACCGATACTGCCGAGGACCGCGTCGCATATGGGCGACTCAGCGAGCGCAGGCTCCCCGGCTGGCCGGTGATGCACCGCAGCCCCAAGCAGGTTGGCGCGTTCGCCTTCTGGGCAGTGCGGCGCGACGGCGAGCTGCTCGGGTACGCGGACTGCGGCGAGTTCCCCGGCGTCGACGACCGTGACGCTTTCCACGTGTGGATCGTGGCCGACCCGGACACCTCCGAGCGGGGCATCGGCACCGCGCTGCTGAAGGCCTGCCGCGAATTCGCTCGCAAGCACGATCGGTCGGTGCTGGTGACCAGTATCGACCAGGAGGACGCGCCCGCCAACGTGTGGATGGTCAACCGCGGCTTCGAGGTGCACGGCGAGTCCATCCGCTACGAGCTCTCCACCGACTGGCCCGAGCTGCTCGGCCACGACCTGACCTTTACCGATGCTGCGGACGCCGACGAGGCCACCCGACGGCGGATCCTGAACATGGCTTTGCTCACGCACAACCGACACGTCTTCCCCGGCGGCGGTGCCTGGCAGGAGACCATGGAGGAGGTCGAGGAGGCATTCTTCGAGCCCGAACAGTGCCGGGTGACTGTCGGCTGGCGGGGGGGCGAGCCTGTCGCCTGGGCGGCGTGGCAGCGCGACGGCCAGAAGGTCCTCGTCCGGGAGACCTGCGTCCTGATGAGCGACGAGTACGACCAGGCCCAGACGCTGACCGAGGTCGCCCGCTCGAGCGGCGCCGAGATCATGGAGATCGTCGCGTCCCCGCAGACCCACCCCCTGGTGACCGCCGTGATCCGTGCCCGAGACCCACGGGTGCTCGCTGTTCGCCGGACCTGGCGGGGCGGCATGACCGACCGGGAGCCGCGCGTATGAGTACTCCGTTACGCAGCACCGCTCCCCTGGTTGTCGCTGTGGAAGGCGGCAAGGGCCTCGACGAGTGGCTCGAGGCCCACCCGCACTGGGACGAGGGCCTGATCCGGCATGGCGTCATCATTTTCCGGAACGCCGGAGTGGAGGACGTCGACAGGTTCGACAGGGCCGTCTCCCGGCTCGTCGTGCCGAGCGACGAGTTCGACGAGGAGACCTCGCCGCGTACGGCGCTGAGTGAGCGGGCCTTCACTTCGACCGAGTACCCGGCGGCCTATCCCATCCAGTTCCACAACGAGTTCTCCTACCGACAGGCTCGCCCGGAGATCCTGGTGTTCGCGTGCCTGGAGGTCCCGGAGAGCGGAGGCAGCACGCCGGTCGCCGACGGGCGCGCGATGCTCGAGGCTCTGCCCCCGGAGATCGTCGAACGCTTCGAAGACGGCGTGCGCTACAGCCGCAACTTCGTCGGCCTCGGCGTCCCGTGGGAAAAGGCTTTCGGGACTCAGTCGCGCGAGGACGTCGAGCGGTACTGCGACACCCACGGTGTCCAGGCCGAGTGGAGCGAACACGGCCTCCACACGCTGCAGCGACGCTCCGCCATAGCCGTGCACCCGGTCAGCGGGGAACGCAGCTGGTGCAACCACATCCTGAATTTCAACGTCCGCGGCGTCGAGCCGCCGGCCGTACGCAAAGCGCTCCTGACCACCGCTTCGGCGAGGCGACCGACGGACTCGTTCCACGCGGACGGCACCGAGATCGCGGCCGAGGTGATCGAGACGATCCGCGCCGCTTATGAATCGGTCGCCTACCGGCACCCCTGGCGCCGCGGTGACCTGATGGTCGTCGACAACATATTGGCAGCACACGCCCGCGACGCGTTCACCGGCACACGGCGCGTGGTCGTGGGGATGGGATCACGGGGGAAACAATGACACCGCACGAAGCGCGGGTCAGCCAGTCGCGGCCTGCCAGGGACGACGAGGTCGAGGTCTGGCTCGCGTCGGAGCAGGAGCCGGCCTCGACGCGCTACCACATCCCGCTCGCCTTCCGCACGACGTCGGCTGCCTCGCCCGAGTGGGTACGCGAGAGCGTCGCCCGCCTCCAGGCCAGGCACCGGCGGCTGCGCAGCCGGTTCGTCGTACGCGACGGGCACTTGACCCGGGAGGTACTCGATCGAGCCCCGGCCGCGTTCGTCGTCGAACACGTCCACGCCGACTATGACGTCGACGACGCCACAGCGTGGGCGACCACTGCGGCCGCGCGCCTGATGGACCTGACGCAGGCTCCTCTGATCCGGGTGAACGTCCGGTGCTACCGGGACAGCACCGTGTTTGTGGTGACGATGCATCACATCATCGCAGACGGATGGTCGGTGGACCTCCTACCGCGCGAGCTGCTCGACGGCGGGCGAGAGGACGCCGCAGAGGCGGCGGAGGCCGTGGACGACGCCGCGGGGCAGGACGTCCAGGGACAGGCCGAGGACGACATCGCGTACTGGACCGACCTGTTGGCCGATCAGTCGCCGAGCATCGTGCCGATGAACGACCTCACCGCCCAGTCCGTCGCAGGGGAACCGGGTTTCGTCCGACGCTCGCTCGACGTGGACCTGCTGCATACCCTGTGCAAGGACCCGGCGCTGCGGCCCGCCTCGACTGCTGTGATCCTGCTGGCGGTGTGGACCTCTCTGCTGCACCTGTGGTCGGGCACCGCCGAAGGGCTCTCGGGACTGACGTTCAGTGGCCGACTCGGCGAGGAGTCGCATGAGCACGTCGGGCTGATGGCGCGACTGCTGCCAGTAAAGACCACCGCGGGCCCCCACACCCCGTTCACCGAGGTCGTGGCCGCCCTGCGGAGGCAAGTGGTCCAGTCGATGATCCACTCGCAGGTCCCCGCCGCGACGGTACGCAGGCTGCTGCGCTTGCAGAGCTCTTCGGGGCAGTTGGGGGCCGCCTTCAACTACACTCTCGCCGGCCCGGGGAGGGTGCTGACGGAGCAGGGAATCGCACTGGAACTCCTCGACGTCCCCCTCGCAACAGGCAAGAACGCCGTGGGCCTTTTCGTCACGGACAGCACCGAGGACGTCAGGATCCAGATCGACTACGACACCGACCTCTACACCTCGCGCACCGCCGACCTCCTGATCGACCAGTTCTGCGCCGCGGTCCGCCAGCTCGCGGAGCGCAGGGATGCGACCGGGCTGACCGTGGCCGAGCTGCTGCCGCCCTACGATCACGTCCCGGCGACCGTGTCCGCAGCCGAGGACGAGCGGTGGACCTCGGGCGTCGAGTCCCCCGTGGACTTCATCCGGCGGCACGCGCTCGAACACCCCGACGCGACGGCGGCCGTCCACGGGCACGAGTCCGTGACCTACGGGGAGCTGTATGCCCGCGCCTCCTTCCTCGCCCATGCCCTGCGGGCCGACGGGGTGAAGGACGGCGAACTCGTCGCCGTCATGCTGCCGCGGGGAATCCACGCCCTCACCACGCTCGTCGGAGTCGTGGCGGCCGGCTGCGCCTATCTGCCGCTCGACCCGCAGTACCCGGTGGCGCAGATACGCGCGATCCTCGCCGACTCCGGGGTGACGCGTGTCGTGGTCGACGCCGCGTCCGACATACCCGAGGCAACATCCGAGGTCCGGGTACTGCGCGTCGAGGAACTCGAGAGCGGCTCGTACGCCGATCGTGGACCCGCGCACTATCCCCACCCAAGCGGTGAACTGGCGCTGTTCCACTGCATATACACCTCGGGCTCCACCGGCCGGCCCAAGGGCGTGATGCTGGACCGCCGCGGCTTCATGCGGCTCCTGCACCACGACGGCTTCCTCCCGGTGGGGCGGCACGACGCCATGGCCCACCTTTCGCCGCTGAACTTCGACGCCAGCACATTCGAGATCTGGGCAGGCCTGACCCAGGGCGCGAAGCTCGTGATCCTCGACAAGGAGGACCTGCTCGACCCTGAGGTTATGGCCGCCACGATCCGCCTCACCGGGATCACCGTCGCGATCATGACGAACCCTCTGTTCAACCACCTCGTCGAGCACTCCCCGTCCGCGCTCTCCGCCATGCGCTGGATCTACATAGGCGGGGAGGCGGTCTCCCCGGAACACGTCCGCAAGGCGCTGGCCTGGACCGCCCCGGGTGTGATCACGCACAGCTACGGGCCGGCGGAGAACTCCTTCACCACGCACTGCCGCCCGATTCTGCAGATCCCGGCCAGGACACGCACGATCCCCCTGGGCCTGGAGGTGCCGCACACCCACGCGTACGTCGTCTACGAGAACACTCTGATCCCGACCCCGCAGGGTGTTCCCGGAGAGCTGCTGGTCGGTGGGCCGGGCATCGCCTGGGGCTACCTCGGCGACCCGGTACGCACAGCCCTGAAGTTCGTGCCCGACCCGTTCGGTGATATGCCCTCCGCCCGGCTTTACCGGTCCGGGGATCGTGTCCGTTGGGACGCCTCCGGGGAGATCGAGTTCATCGGCAGACTGGACAACCAGGTCAAGATCCGCGGGAACCGCGTCGAGCTGTCCGGGATCGAATCGACCCTGCGCGCGGCGCCGGGCATCACGCAGGCCTGCGTGCTCTACACCACCGACGCGGGCAGCGGGAAGGAGCTGCTCGCCTTCGTCGTGCCGAAGCAACCTGGCCGGATCGACGAGGCCCGCCGGTACCTCGAAGCCCAGCTTCCAGCGTTCGCCCAGCCGCGCCGGTGGATCGAGCTAGACCGCCTGCCCCGCAAGCAGAACAACAAGATCGACCAGCAGGCGTTGATCGACCTGGCCCGCAGGCAGCGAGTCGAGGCGACCGGCGGCGCCGCCCACACGGCGGCCCCCGAGACCGTCGCCGCCGACCGGCGGGAGGAGACGGCCGCCACGGCCGCCACGGACGCCGAGCGCGTGCGCGCTGAGATTGCCGCCGCGTGGGTGAATGTCCTCGGCCACGAGGACGTCACCGAACGCAACTTCTTCGACGCAGGGGGCGATTCGCTGCTGCTGTTCCGGCTGAGCGAGGTCATCCGGCAGCGGTTGGGTCGAACCCTGCCCGTCGTCGAACTGCTGCGTCACACCACCGTCGCTGCCCAGACACTCCGCCTGGCCGGTAGGGCCCCCCACTCCGAGGTCCCGAGGCTATGCGGTGGGGAAGGGACGGCCGCGGCCGTCGCGGCGCCCGCCTTCTCCGCCGGGACGGCGGCGCCGATGGCCATCGCCATCGTGGGCATGGCGTGCCGCACGCCGGGGGCCGCCGACGTCACGGAGTTCTGGGACCTGCTCCTCTCGGGCCGCAGCGCCATGGTCGGCCCACGGCACGACTTCATCCGCCCCCTGGGAGACGGTCGACTGTTCGTGCAACGGTGGGGCGCTGTCGAGGGCGGGGCCTACCACTACGATCCCGCCGGGTTCGGCATGCGTCCGGACGACGCCGCCGTGCTCGACCCGCAGCATGGCCTGTTCCTCGAGTGCGTGCGATCGGCCGTGGAGGACGCCGGATACCGGTTGTCTGACATCGCTGGCAGCACAAGCCTGGTGGCCGGAAGTGCACGGCGCGCCCGGCCTCTGGCCGCTGCTGCGGGCGCGGGCGGCGGGGAGTCGTTCCTCGCCGAGCTGTCCGACTCCGGCGCCTACCTGGCCACCAGGGCCGCCTACCAGTTCGGTCTGCGCGGCGGGGCAATGATGGTGGACACAGCGTGCTCCACCTCCCTCGTCGCCGTCAACCTGGCCTGCGAATCGCTGCGGCGAGGCGAGGCGCGCTTCGCGCTCGCGGGAGGGGTGTCCGTCGAGGCGCCCGCGAACAACGGCTACGTCTACGAACCGGGTCTGATCTACTCGCCGACCGGCGTCTGCCGACCGCACGACCGGCGGGCCGATGGCACGATCGGCGGAGATGGGGTCGGCGTGGTCCTGCTACGGCCCTTGGAAGACGCCCTAGCGGCCGGCGACCCCGTCTACGCGGTGATCCGCGGATCCGCCGTCAATAACGATGGCGACGGCAAGGTGGGCTACACCGCGCCAGGGTACGAAGGTCAGGTCGACGTGATCACGAAGGCGCTGGCCACGGCGCGGGTCGACGGCGCAGACATCAGATACGTGGAGACCCACGGCACCGGAACCCGACTGGGCGACGGCGTCGAGGCGGCAGCCTTGGCGGCCGCGCTGGGATCCGCCCGCCGCGGCGCCTGCACCCTCGGCGCGGTGAAGGCCAATATCGGGCACCTCAACACGGCCTCCGGCGTAATCGGCCTCATCAAGACCGCGCTGACACTGCACCACCGGATCCTGCCCGCCACACCCCACGTCGCGGAACCCATCGAAGAACTCTCACAGGGGGAACGTCCGTTGTCTTTGAGCGTCACCACGACAGCGTTGGAGCCCGCCTCCGGCCCGGTGCTGGCTGGGGTCAGCTCCTTCGGTATCGGCGGCACGAACGCGCACGCCGTGCTGGAGTCGGCGTGAGCTCGGCACGTGGGGAAGCCGGCGAGCGCCCTCGCCTCATCACCGTGTCGGCGCCGTCCACGGAGCTGCTGGCCCGGCACGCCGAACGACTGGCCCAGTACCTAGCGTCGCACCGCCTGCCGTTCGCCGAGGTCGCCTCGACACTACAACGGCGTTCGGCGCACGCCGTCCGCTTCAGCGCCGTCGTGCACGACGGCGCTGAACTGGTCGACCGACTGCGCGCCGTCGCGACCGGCGAAGCGGCCCAGGCCCCCGTAGTCGGGGACCGGCCGCGGCTAGTGTTCGCCTTCACCGGGCAGGGCAGCCAGTACGCTGGCATGGGCGCCGCGCTGTTGGACGAGCCGGTGTTCGCGGCCTGGTTCGAGCAGGCCCAGGAGATCCTGTCCGAGTTCGACGTCGACCTCGAGGCCATCGTGCGCGGCGCGCAACCACCGGCCGCCATGTCGTCCACCCGCACGGCCGCGCCCGCCATCCACACGGTCTCCGTGGGCATCCTCGCCGTGTTGGAGAGCTGGGGCGTGAAGCCGCACAGCGTGCTCGGGCACAGCCTGGGGGAGTACGCGGCGGCCGTCGCCGCCGGCGTCCTCGAACCCGTCGAATCGCTCCGGCTCGTCGCGGAGCGCTCCCGGCTCATGGACGAGCTGGCGCAGCCGGGCGCCATGGCGGCGGTCCGGCTCGGTATGCAGGACGCGGCGCTGCTGCTCGCGGAATTCCCCGCCCTCGACCTCGCCGCGGTCAACTCCCCGCACGACGTCGTATTCAGCGGTCCCCCCGAGGAGGTCGAAAGGCTCCTCGGCGAGATCCGGGGCCAGCACCGGGCCAGTCGGCTGAACGTCGGGCAGGCCTTCCACAGCAGGATGATGACCCAGGCCGCCGCGGGCTTCGCGAAGGTGACGGCCCCACTCGGGTTGCGCCCGCCCGCCCTTCCCTTCCTACGCTGCGAGCCCGACGGGACCCAACTCGACGAGCTTGCGCCGGTCGCCCCGGACTACTGGGTGCGCCAGATGACGGGCACTGTCCGGTACGACAGGCTGGTCGGGCGTCTCGCGGCGGTCGGCGACGGCGGCGTCCTCATCGTGGAGGTGGGTCCGCAGCCGATGGTGACCCGCTACCACCAGGCGGCTGGCCTGGATGGGCGGTGGACGCTGGACCGGGCGGGCGCGGCCAATACCGCGCTCCTCGCAGCCCTCGGGCAGCTGTGGTCCGCCGGTGCCGTGGACGTCTTCACCCCGACCGGCCAGGCACCGCGCCTGCATCTGCCGGCAACCCCGCTCTCCGGCCCGGACGGCGGCCGACAGGTCGCGGCGTTCGGAGAGTCGGCGTCCACGGTCGGGGCGGCGGCGACCGGATCCGCGCCCGCCGCGCCGGTGGGCTCCCCTGCTGTGCCGCCGGTTCCGCCATCGGCCGCAGGCGGGTCCCGCGAACTACTCGAACAGATCTGGACCTCTACCGTCGGCGACCGCCCCGTCCCCGACAAGGGGATCATCAGCAGCGGCGCCGACTCGCTCACGCTCCTCCGGATGCGGCAAAGGATGGCCGCCCATTGGGCTTCCGTCCCGACCGTCGAAGACCTCTTCGGTGATCCCACCATCGACGAACTCGAACAGATGCTGGCCGGGCCGCGTGCCGGTGACACTCCGGCAGGCGAGCTGCCGCTCGACGCCGCACGCGGCGCGGACGAGTTCCCCGTGAGTCGGATGCAGTCCGCGCTGCTGACCGCCCGCGCCCTTGGTGAACCGCAGGAGAACGTGGTCATCGACGCTGAGGTGGGCTCCGTGTTGGATGCCTCCCGCCTCTGTGAGGCCTTCGACGCAGTCCAGGAACAGGTGGAGGTGCTGCGCACCCGCTTCACCATCGGCCAGAACGGCTGGCGGGCCACCGTGGCCGACCGGCCGCAGACGCACCTGCGGCTGGTTCGGGCCGGGGCCAACCTGGACGCTACGGCATTGCACGAACTGGCCGCCTTGAGCGAGCCCCTGCCGCCCGAGGCTCCGCTGACCGCCTGCGCCGTGATCGGCGACAATCGGACGCGACTGCTGATTGCCTGCCACCATGCGGTCGCGGATGCCCGGAGCATGGGGCTGCTGCTGCAGCGCTGGGCCGCCGTGTACAGTTCCGAAGCCGATGCGCCGGAAGCCGCGCCCGATTGCCGCCACCGTGCGCTCGTCGAGGTCGGCATGCTGGAGCTGCCCGCCACCGTCGGCCACGCGTCACGACCTGAGTCCGTGCGCCGCGTTGGGTTCGACCGTGGGCCGGAGGCTTCCGGCCCACCGCGCGAGGTGACCCGCCGACTCGACTCCGCCACCACGCAGCGTTTGCGCGCCTTGTGCGCGACTGAGCAGTCGACTTTGCCGATGGTCGCGCTCACCGCGCTCGCTGCCACCTTGCGCGTCTACGACCCGGACCGCGACGTGGTGGTCGGCATGCCGGTGGACATCCGGTACGCCCTGCAGGAGCCCGAGGCGTGCGGGCCGCTTATCGACGTCGTCGTGCTGAGCTGGCCCAACCGGCCGGGTGAGTCGTTCCTCGATCTGCTGGCGGTAACCCGCGCGGAGACAGTGCGGGCGCTCACCACAGCGGGAACCTGCGCGGAACGCCCCGAGCAAGGCTTCGACGTGATGTTTAGCGTGCCGGAGACGGGTGCGCCTGGAGACTTCTGCGGCCACCGGCTGACGCTGCGCGAGATTTCTGTTACCCAGGCCAAGTTCCCGCTCACTGTGGCGCTGCTGCACGACGCGGATGGGATCACGCTCGGGTTCGAATACGACTCGGGGCGGGTGCCGCCCGCCGTGGCCGAGGCCATCGCGGACTGCGTGCTGCGCTGTCTGACGGCCGCCGCGCACGACCCCTCCTGCCCGATCACGGCGGTCGGCATACCTCTTGACGCGGAGACCGCCGCCCCGGCCGAGCCGGCGCAGGCCCCCGCACTGGCCCCAATGCTCAGCACTCTGCTCGCCGGCCTCGCCGCGAGGGGGGCCGAGCCCGTCCTGCGCGTCGGCACCGACAGGAAGGTCGGCGGCCGGTACCTGGCGGACCGGATCACCCGGCTCGCGACGGCTATGGGCGCCCGAGGGGTTGGCCCAGGTTCGCTGGTCGCGTTGCTGCTGCCGGCCGACGCGGATGTCGTCGTCGCGATGTTGGCCGTGCTAGCAGCGGGGGCGGCGTACCTGCCGCTGGACCCCTCCGCGCCTCGTGAGCGCAACCGCGCTGTCTTGAGCGCCGCTCGGCCCGACCTCATCATCGCCTTGCCGGGCGACCAGGAGGCATCCGCCTGTACGGTGGACAGCCTGGTGGACGAGGGCGAGGCGGCGGCAGCCGCCGATCTCCCCGTCCTCGCCCCTGACGGAGCATTGGCTTACGTCATCTCTACCTCGGGGACGACCGGAACACCCAAGGACGTTGCCATACCGCGGGCGGCGCTGGCGAGTTACCTCGACTGGGCCCTGGACGCGTACGCCGCGGATGGTCCGATCAAGAGCGCGCTGGTGTCCTCGCTGTCCGTGGACCTGTCGGTAACCTCAGTGTTCCTACCGCTACTCAGTGGTGGCGAACTGTGGTTGCCGGGGGCTGGCAGGATGGACGACGCGGTGCTGCGCGCCGCTGCCGCTGCCGACGCCACGGCTCGTGGCCTGCTCAAGGCCACCCCGTCGCACCTCGAGTTCCTAGTGCGCGCCGGCGGCGGGTCGCTGCCGTGGGAGCGTCTGGTCGTCGGAGGCGAACCGCTGCGTGGTTCGCTGGTGGAGGACCTGCGTTCGCGTAGGCCGGAAGTGCGGATCATCAACGAGTACGGCCCGACCGAGGCGACCGTCGGTTGCGTCGTCTACGACGTGCCGGCCGGGGCCGACCACGACGCCCACCCGAACGACGATCAAGTGCCTATTGGGCAGCCGATTCGCGGCTGCATCGTGCGCGTGCTCGACGAAGGGGGCCATGCCGTCCCATTGGGCGCAGTCGGTGAGCTTTACCTCGGCGGCGCCGGTCTCGCCTGGGGCTATCGCGACAACCCACGTGCCACCGCCACCGCTTTCGTCCCCGACCCGCTGGGCTCGGGCACCCGGCTCTACCGCACTGGCGATCTCGTGCGCTGGGACGGCGAACGCCTGCGGTTCCTCGGCAGGGCCACCACCGGACAGGTCAAGGTCCGCGGCCACCGTATTGAACTCGGTGAGGTCACCGCCGCGCTGCGACGGCTCCCTGGAGTGAGCGCGGCACACGTCGTGGCCGAACGCTCCATTGACGGGTCCACGCGGCTGACGGCCCAGGTGGTCGGGACACTGCCACAGGATGCGAAGTCCCGCCTTGCCACATGGCTGCCGGGGCCTGCGATTCCGGCCACGATCAGTGTCGTGGACTCGCTGCCGATCGCCCTCGGCGGCAAGCGGGGTGCGCTCTCGGCGCAACCCGAGCCCGTGTCGGGGCACGCCCGAGCCGGGGCTCCCGGGGACGTGCTCGGCGGTGATCCCACCGGATCGGCGTTCGCCGGCGAGGACGAGCGTGCCGTCGCGGGCGTCTGGTCGCAGGTCCTCGAGCAGGCCGTGGAGCAGCCGGAAGACGACTTCTTTGCCTTGGGCGGGAACTCGCTGACCGTACTCATGGCGATGGCCGACTTGCGCGAACGCTTCCCCCGAGTCGAGGCGCAGGACTTCTACACCCATCCCACGGTCGCGCAGCTCGCGGCGCACCTGACGAAGGCCGCTTCACAGGACGTTCCTTCCCCGGGCGGCGCAGCCGAGGAGCGGCCGTCGGCACAGTTCGCCGTCACCGGAGCTACCGGTCTTCTTGGCGCACGCGTGGTGGCGCGTCTGCTGGCGGACGGCCGCACCGTGCTCGCTCTTGCCCGGCCGCTCGCTGGGGCCGATGCCGAGGAGCGGGTCCACCGGGCGCTGCGGGAGGCTGGCGCAGACGAGGAGACGTTCGGTCGCCTGCACGTGGTCGGGCTCGACCTGTCCGATCCGGCCGCGCAGCCGCCCGTGGGTCAATGCGCGACGGGCGGCGTGCTGATCCACACGGCCGCCGACATCCGGCACTTCGGCGATCCCGGGGATTTTCAGCGGATCAACGTCGACGGGACCCGCAAGGTGGCGGGCTGGGCACTGCGCGATGGATTGGCCCTGCTCCACGTCAGCTCCAGCGGGCTGGCCGACCTCGAAGAACTTCGCGAATCCGAGCGCGAACCCTACCTGGCGAGCCCCTACGTGCGGTCCAAGTGGCAGGCCGAGCACGTGGTGCAGGGGCACGCCGAGCGTGACCAGCTACGGTGCCGGATCGTACGGGTCGGCTCACTCGTCGGTGACAGCCACACCGGCAGGTTCCCGCAGGACCCCGGTCGCAACCGGATCTACCGGGTCCTGAAGGCGATCCTGGTTGCGGGCGCCGCTCCCAGTACCCACCAGTGGGGTCTGGACCTGCTCCCGGCCGACGTGGCCGCCGAGGCGGTGGCCGCCCTGGCCGCCGCACCCATGTCGGAAGGGGTCGACATGGTGCACGTCGTCAACCCCGTGCCTCTGTCCTTCGCCGAACTCGCCGTGCAGCTGCGGGACTGCGGGTACGACGTCGCGGACAGCGACGTAGACACCATCATCTCCCGGCTGCGCCAGGACGCCTGGCCGAGCGCGAAGGAGGCCGAGGCGACCCTGGCCGCCTGGTTCGGGGAACCCGACGCCAAGCAGTCAGATCCTGACCTGACCCGCCTGATCGAGCTGCTGCCCGGGATGCGTGTGCCGCTTCCCGACCGCCGTCTGCTCGCCGTCCTGGTCGAAGAGATGGTCCGCACCGGTTTTCTGCCCGCGCCGGACGCCGCTCCGATCCCGGCCGACGCGTGAGCCGACGCCACGACCACTCTCACCGCTCCCAACGACACACAGGGGAATCCATGACCATCACCAGCGTCAACCAGCCGCCGCTCGACCTCGACGCAGTTTTCCCGGCCTTCCACTGGCACGTCTACGACGTCGGCACCAGCCTGCCCGTCGGCTGGATCCGGCAGCTGCTGGAGGTGAGCGAGCGGCGCGCCGTCGCGCGTGACTTCAAGCCCACCATGTCCACCGCCCGCGAGGAGCAAGGCACGATTATCCCGATCGAGGCCGTCGACGGCGACGTCTTAGCCGCGGAGGTCCCCTGGCTGCGGCAGCTGTACTACGGCGCGTTCCAGAAGCTGGGTCAGAGCCTGGTGAGCGACGAGGTGCAGCCGTCGGCGGACCTGAAGGTCGCGCTCAGCCTCAACGTCCAGCGCGGCAACGGCGTCCGCTACCCCTGCCACGTCGACAGCAACCCGGTCGAGGGCCTCCTCTACCTCACCGACTGCACCGAGCAGACGGGCGGTGCGCTGGCCGTGGCGCGCAACGCGGGCGCGAGCACGAAGGAGGAGGTCGACGCGGACTGCGCGCTGATCTACCCGAGGGCCGGCCAGCTGCTGTTCTTCGACGCCCGGCGCAACCCGCACTACGTGCGTCCGCTGCACAACCCGAACGGTGTTCGGGCGGTCGTGACGATGAACTACTACTCGGACGCTTGCCCGGAGTCGATGCGGCCGGTCGGTCTCGATGATCAGCTGTTCGTCACCGAAACCCCGGCTGACCTTGCCGATTGAGCCCGCCGGGCATCAGCTCTCCTGACGCTCGGCGGCGTGGACGGTGCCTACCGCAGTGAATCCAGCCCGCTCGTAGACCCGGACGACATCGTCGTCCTGTGCCGAGAGCACGACCCTCTCAACGCCCGCGTCGTGGGCATGTTGTGCGAGCCGTGCGGTCAACGCGGCGGCGATGCCCCCGCGGCGGGCACTTGGCAGGGTAGCCACCGCGAGCACCTCGGCCACCGATCCCATCGGCTGGTACGAACCGGCGGCCACCACGCCCTCCTGCGCGGTCTCGGCGACCACGGTGTTTGTCAGGCCGCTGCTAGCCCGGTACCGCAGGTGTTCAGTCATCTCGGGGGAGATCCGGGACAGCGCCGCGTCCCGCTCGGCCGCACCGGGCTCGCCGACGGCCGTGCCACCGAAGCCGAACGACACCTCGGCGACGGCGCGGCCGACTAGCAGCGCGTCGTCGTCGGGCCCCGCCACGCGGAAGGTGACGCCGGGTATCACTTGGGCACGCACCTGTTCGGCCGTGGCGACCATCAGCGTGTGGCTCTCGCAGGACAGTCCGTACGCCTCCGCCAGTTTCCGCAGTTCGGGCCGGGTCTCATGCACCCACTCGAGGGAGAGGTCCACTCCGTGCTTCTGGCAAGCGGCGGCCACAAGGTCCAGGTCCGTGCTCTCGATGGGACGGTCGCCGTTGAGCGAGGGGCGCGCGTAGTAGCCCCAGGGAGTGCGGCTGACGAAGAGCGTGAAGGCCCCGGCCTCCACAGCATCGGCGTCCGGGCGCGGCGCCGCGTCGAAGTAGCGGTCGACCAGGGCGATCAGGCCGCTCATCGGCTGTGCACCACCGGTATTGGGTTCCGAGAAATCTGAGGAATTTAATGTCACGGCGACCGTTATATCGCATCCACTGACGCGTCATCCAGTGAGCGAGCCAATTCCGGAGCCACTGCGAAGCGGCCCTAGCGGAAATCAAAAAGTCTCGAAAGTGCCTGATAATACCCTACCGAGCTGGAGAGGTGTTCTATGAACGGGGTTTCCGGTTCTTCCGGAATGTCGGCGGGAAATCCGACGGAAAACGGAGAAGCTTGCCGCGGGGACGCTGGCATGATTCCCTTTGCCCCCCAGCAGGAACAGCTCTACGTCGGGGAGTTGGTAAGTCCGGGCACGGGCAGGAACACCGTCCCCCTGTGCGTTACGATCGGCGGCCCGCTCGAGCTCGCGGCGCTCGAGCGCGCGGTACGCCAGGCAGCCGCTCGTCAGCCCATGTTGCGTGCCCGCGTCGGCTCCGATGAGGAGGGTGAGGCGGCATTCACGCTGGATGAGTCCGCATCGCCTCTCCAGGTCCAAGCGCATGCGCCGGACGAAGGCGTCATCGAGTTCTGCCGACGCCCTTTCGACAACCTCGACGACCCGCTGGTGCGCCTGTGGTGGTGGCCGATCGACGGGCACCGCTCCCAGCTCTTGGTCATCGCGCATCACCTGGTCATGGACGGCACGAGCGGCCCAGTGCTGGTCGACGAGTTGGCGGCTGCGTACGCCGCCGAGACCGGTGGTGCGGTTCCGGCCCCGGGTGCGGTTGGTGATCTGCGTACATACGCGGCGCGAAGGTCACAGGACGCACTGCGAAGTGAGCGCGATGCCGGGGACGACTTCTGGGCCAAGGCACTTGAGGACCTGCCAAACGGGCAGATACTCGCCCGGCTCGCGGACACCTCCATCGGCGGCGACGGCGTAGTTGTCCGCTCCCTCGACGTCACCGCGGCGTCCGCGCTGCGCCGCGTCGCCCGCGCGCACCGCGCCGGGCTGCCAGTTCTCTTCGGCGCGGCGCTGGCCGGCCAGCTCGCGCAGGACCGGGGACGTGGCGAGGTGGTCGTCGGGATCGCCATGGACCACCGGCCGCCGGGTTATGAGCACACCGTCGGCATGTTCGTCGACGTCCTTCCGCTGAGGATCCAGGTGTCCGATCACTCGCCCGCCGCGTTCGATGACCTGCTCTGGAAGGTGCGCGACGGCTTGCTCGATCTGCTGGACTACGGTGGTACGCCCTCCGCGCGTATCTTCCGCCTGCTGCGCCTGCGCAAGCCAATCGAGGTCTCGTTGTCGGTGCGCTCGTCCTGGAACGGGTCGCGTGCGGTAGGGAACACCACGTGGAGCGTCGAGGAGCTCAGGCTGCCCGAGTCGCCGTACCCGTGCACGGTGGATGTGACGCGGGAGCCTGACGGGACGATCACCGTCGCCGTCTACCACCAGGGGCCACACCTGGACGCCGAAGAAGCCTCCGCCCTCGCCGACGGCCTGCTAGGCCGGTTGCTTGAGTGCGTCGACGCTCGGGACGGGGCGGTCTGATGAAAGGCTCCACCTGGCTGGGTCCACGCACACAGGCGATGGACGGCGCGACGGCGCGCCTGGTCGCGGTGCCGTGCGCAGGGGCCTCCCATGCCTTCTACTCCTCATGGGTGCGGGACGCACCGTCCTGCCTGGAGGTGCGGCCCGTGCGCATGCCCGGACGCGGCGGCCCCCGTGTGGAACTGGCGGGCGTCCGGGAGTTCGGCGAGGCGATCGCCCAGGAGATCACGGACGAGGATGACCCCCGTCCCGTGGCGGTGTTCGGCCACAGCTTTGGCGGCCTGGTCGCCTACGAGACGGCCCGTTGCCTGAGACAGCGGGCAGGCCACCCCCCTGCTCTGCTGGTGATATCCGGGGTGGCGGCCGCGCCCCCGGCCGACGGCGGCCTCGACGCGGGCCAGGCGAGCGACGCCGAGCTCCTCGCCTACCTTCGCGATATGGGTGGGACCCCGAAGGAGATCCTCGCGGACCCCGACTTCACCGACTTCCTTCTCGCCCAGCTGCGCCGCGACCTGGCCCTCTTTCGAGGAGCCCGTCATACCGACCTGATTCGGCTTGGCATCCCGATCTGGGCGGTCGCGGGCTCGCAGGACGCGGCGGCGGACGCGCCTGCGATGCGCGCGTGGCTCTCCTTCGGGTCCGATCGCAGCAGCGTGATCTCCTACCCGGGCGGCCACTTCGCCATCAACGCGTCCGAAGCCCGGCGCGACCTGTTGGCCCGGATCACCGAAACAGTGCTCACGTCGACTACCGCCTCTCACATCCCCCGCTGACCTTCGCGGACAGCGCCCCTTACCCCAACTCGAACCGAAGCGTCACCGGCGCACTGCAGGAGGTACTCCCGTGTCCGTCCTCGTCCTCTCCGAAGCCCACGTACGCGAAGTGCTGACTCCGGACGTTTGCCGCGCGGCAATGTGCGAGGCCCTGATCGCGCTCACCGAGGGTCGGTGTGAGCAGTCGGCCCAGCGTCCCGTCCTGGCCCCCGAGGGGGCCGCTGGATTGTTGGGGCTGATGCCCTCCTACGCCTCCGGGCCCGATCCGCTCTACGGGCTCAAGGCGGTCTGCCTGTTCCGAGCAACACCGCCCAGGGCCTGGACTCCCACCAAGGAGCTGTGCTGCTCTTCAGTGGCCGCACAGGCGAGGCCCTTGCGTTACTCAACGCCTCCGCCATTACGGAGCTGCGCAGCCCGGCGGTCAGCGCGATCGCCACCGATGTCTTGGCCCGACCGGACGCGACGCAGTTGGCGGTGCTGGGCGCGGGTGTCCAAGGAGCAGCCCATGTCCGAGCACTGGCACACATCCGTCCTTTCCGGCGGATTACGGTGACGGCACGAGATCAGGAACGCTGCGCGGCAGTCTGCGCGCGCCTCGAGAAGGAGCTCGAGCTGCCCATCGAGCCCTGCGCCGACGCGCAGAAGGCGGTGGAAGATGCCGATGTGGTGGTCACCGCCACCACATCGACGGTCCCGGTGCTGGAGCGCTCCTGGATCCGACCGGGGACGCACGTCAACGCCATCGGCTCGGCCGTTCCGTCCACCCGTGAGGTCGACACGGCCACCATGGTCGCCGCCACCGTGTTCGTCGACCACGCCGAGGCCTTCCTCACTGAGACGGGCGATTACCTTTTCGCTGCCGCCGAAAAGGCAATCGGCCCGGAGCACCTGCGCGGCACCCTGGGCAAGATCCTCACGGGCGTGCTCCCAGGCCGCACCAGCGAGCAGGAGATCACACTGTTCGACTCGGTCGGGTTGGCGGTGGAGGACCTCTTCGCGGCCCGCCGCGTCTACTCAGTCGCGGCGGAGCGGGGCCTCGGTACCCGGGTGGACTACTGAAAGCGAAGCCAGCCCGCACAGCTCGTGAACCGCCCCACTCAGGGGTCGGGATTCACATCAACGTTCGGCGCGGGCAGGGGGAATCCACGCTCACAGAGCAGGTGTGCTCGCCCCCTGGAACAGCCACCTCGAAGAAGGGAACCACCATGGCAGCGCGCCAACAGGCCCCGGAGGGTCACGACCCCATTGCGGCACTCAGATCTGGTTTGGACGCCCACGGGGCTGACGGCCTCCTGATCACCAACCCAGTCAACATCCGCTACCTCACCGGGTTCAACGGCCACACGAGCGCCCTGCTGGTGCTGCCCGACCACGCCTACCTCGTCACCGACGGTATTAACGAGGAGCAGGCCCACGAACGCAAGCGATCCTCCTCCAGCCGGTTCGAGGTGCGGATCGCTGAGCGTCCCTCCGACCCCGAACCACTGGCGAGCCTGGTGCGCGAACGGCTGACGCGCACTCAGCAGCCGGGCGGGCGCCTAGGGCTCGAGGCCGACCACGTGACCTGGGCACACCAGCAGCGCTTCGCCACGAGCTGGTTCCCCGGCGCGGCCCTGGTGCCGACGGTCGGTGTCGTCGAGCGCCTGCGGTCGGTCAAGGACGAGTCCGAGCTCGCCACGATCCTGCGAGCCGCCGAGGTGAGCCTCGCCGCCCTCGATGAGGCGTATGCGTTGCTGGCCGATGAGCCTACCGAGCTGGAGGTGGCCCAACGCATCGTCACAGTCCTGCGCGACTGCGGCGCCGAGCAAGCCTCCCCGCCGATCGTCGCAGGCGGTCCGAACTCCAGCCGGCCCCACCACTGGCCGACCGGCCGTCGCGTCGCCGCGGGCGAGCCCGCGGTCCTCGACGTCGCCGCCACGGTGGACGGGTACTGCTGCGAGCTCAGCAGATCGCGCGGCGGCAAGGGGTCGCAACGACTGCGAGAGATCCCCGGCATCGTCGAAGCCGCGCTGCAGGCGGGAGTCGCCCGCATCAAGCCCGGCGCCCCCGCGAACGAGGTCGACGACGGCTGCAGGGGCCTGATTGAAGCCAGAGGATATGGTCCGCAGTTCATCCACGCTGCCGGGCGCAGCATCGGCCTGCACCTGGTCGAGGAGCCCAAGCTCACTGCGGACTCCGAGGCCATCCTCGAGGCCAGGCAGGTCTTCGTCGTCGAACCCGGCATTTACCTGCCCGGCGAAGGCGGCAGTCGGCACAGCGCGCTGGTTCTCGTGACCGAGGACGGACACCGCGTCCTGGCGACGGGAGAACGCCGGTGAGCGGGCGCGGCGAGGCGGAGCCGAACCAACTGCGCCGACTGGTTCGCTCCGCAGCCGTCGATCTGAGGCCGCTGCGCCAAGTACGCGAATTCCGGCTGCTCTTCATCGGCCAGGGGACCTCCTTCCTCGGCACGATGTTCACGAGCGTTCTTCTGCCCTACCAGGTCTTCGAGATCACCGGGTCCTCCCTGACCGTGGCCATGCTCGGCATCGTGCAAGTGGTCCCCGCCCTGCTGACCGCGATGGTCGGCGGGGCGCTCGCAGACCGCGTGGATCGTCGGCGCCTCATCGTCGTCTGCGAACTGGCCCTGGCCATCGTCTCCGCCGGACTCCTGGCAAACTGCTTGGTCCGGGACCACCCCGCGCTCTGGCCGCTCTACCTCGCGGCGGCCTGCATCTCGGCCATCGAGGGCATCCAGCAACCCTCGCTCGATTCGCTGACACCCCGTCTGCTCCCGAAGGACCAGCTCGCTGCTGGCGCCGCCCTGAACTCGATCCGGATGGGCATCGGCTTCACCCTGGGCCCGGCCCTGGCCGGCTTCGTCATCACTGGGTTCGGAGTGAGCGGCGGATACGCCATCGACCTGGTGAGCTTCGTCGGATCGCTCACGGCGCTCGCCCTCATCTCAACGCAGCCCACGACCTCGGACGAGGAGGCGCTCTCAGTCCGAGCGGTCGTCGAGGGGATCCGCTATGCCGCTCGGCGGCGGGACCTGCTCGGAACGTACGTCGTCGACTTCTCGGCGATGCTCTTCGGCACCCCCACGGCACTGTTCCCCCAGCTGTCGCAGAGCCTCGGCGGACCGTGGGCGCTGGGGCTGCTCTACGCGGCCCCCTCCGTGGGCATCCTCATCATCAGCTCGACCAGCGGCTGGGTGAATGGCGTGCGGCGGCGGGGGCGTATGGTCGTGATCGCCGCCGCGCTGTGGGGGCTGGCCATGGCATCGCTGAGCCTGGCCCACTCGCTCTGGATAGCCCTTGCCGTGCTTTTCGTCGCAGGGATCTTCGACGGCATCAGTATGATCTTCCGGAGCACGATCTGGAACGAAAGCATCCCCGACAAATACCGGGGCCGGCTCGCGGGTCTCGAAGGCGTCAGCACGGCCACGGGACCTGCACTGGGCAACGTAGAGGCTAGCGCCGTTGCCGTGACCGCGGGTCTGCGCACCTCCATCGCCACCGGGGGGCTGGCGTGCGCCCTGACCGCCGTCGTCATGGCGTTCGTCACCCCCGCCCTGTGGCGCTACGACGCTCAGAAGTACACCGCGCCAGAATCCGCGACCGAGGACGGCGCGCTGGAAGAGGCGAAAGTGGTCGCCCAGAGGGCGGCTGACGAGCCCGCGCCCTCATCCACGTCGCAGGACTGACGCGGCCCCGGCCACCCGTGTGCTCCGGCCCCGCCGCACCCTAAGCGTCCCGACAACTGATGGATCGTGAACCGATGACCGAGAACCCCGCCTTCTTGCGGCTCGTAGCCGAGCTTCCACCGCCTAGTACCTGGCCAGCGGAGCGGACGGAGCACACCGATGCTCCCGGAGACCGCTCGCCCGTCGCCTTTACGCTGCCGCCCGAGTCCGCACGGAACCTCGAAGCGGCGGCGCAGGCGCTCAAGACGCCAGTCCTCGCTCTCCTGGCCGCCGGACTCCAAGCGCTGCTCTACCGCGTGGCCTCACCCTGGGAGAACGCAGACGTCGAAGAAGTCGTCGTAGGAGCGGCGACTGGAGCGCACCACCTCGAGGCCTGGCTGCCGTTGCGCCAGCCGATCGATCCCGCACTCTCCTTCTCGGCTCTGGCCAAACGCAACGCGGCCGAACTGCGAGCACTCCACCCGCTCGACGGGAGCACCGTCGAGCTCGCGAAGGAAGCAGGCGTCGCCCCCGACGCGATCTGCCGCGCCCTCGTCCTGCTCGACCCGGAAGCCGACGAGGCAGGCGTCGTCGGCTTCGAGCCCGACCTCGCTTTCGCCTTCACCACGGGAGATGAATACCAGGGCACACTGACCTATCGCGGCGAGCTCTACTCGCGGCAGACCGCGGAACGCATCGTCGCCTGCTACCTTCGACTCATTCACGCGGCGGTGCAAACGCCGCGCACGCCCGTGGGTCTGCTGCCCCTCGCCGCCTCCGCCCCGACTCCACCGACGCCCGATCCGCCCGCCGACCGGGAGACGCCCTCCGCGCACGTCCTGTTCGACCGCACCGCTGCACATCATCCGGATGTCCCGGCCCTGCGATGGGATGGCGGCGAGCTGAGCTATGCCGAGCTCGCGACGGCAGCAGAGGAGTGGTGCACACGGCTCGGCGAGGCCCGCGTTGTCGCGCTCTCCGGTCCCCGCACGCCGCAGCTCGTCGTCGCCCTCCTCGCGATCCTCAAGCACGGCGCGGGCTACGTGCCGCTCGACCCCGCGTATCCCCAGGAGCGTCTCGACTACATGCTCGCCGACAGCGGCGCCGACGTGCTGGTCTGCCCTACGGGCTACGCCGAAGTCTTCGAGATCCCGGACGGCGTCCGACTCGTCGGCCTCGACACGGTCTTCACCAAGCCCGGACCCGAGACGACAGCGTCGACGGCAAAGTCGGCCCCGACCCATGCTGTCGACGGCGAAGACCTCTGCTATGTCATCTATACCTCGGGCTCGACGGGGTACCCGAAGGGCGTCGAGATGCCCCACCGGCCTCTCGCCTCCCTGCTCGACTGGCAGGCACGCCACTCCGAGGCCGGAATCGGCTGGAACACCCTGCAGTTCGCGGCGCTTAGCTTCGACGTCGCGTTCCAGGAGATATTCGCGACCTGGAGCACCGGCGGCACGCTCGTCCTCATCGCCGACGAGGTCCGCCGCGATCCCGATCGGTTGATCGCCTATCTCGACGAACACCGCGTCCACCGGCTCTTCGGCCCGTTCGTCGCCCTGCAGCAGCTCGCTGAGACCGCCGTTCGCAGCGGTCGGTTCCCCCACCACCTGCGGGAGGTGGTTACCGCCGGCGAGCAACTGCAGGTGAGCCCCGCGGTCCGCGAGTTCTTCTGGCGCACGGGAGCGCGACTGGAAAACCAGTACGGCCCCACGGAGACGCACGTGGTGACCGCCGAACGGCTGCCCGCTGACCCCGCCGTGTGGCCGGAACTGCCCGTGATCGGCGCGCCGATCGACCGCACGCAGATCGAGATCCTGGACGAGCGCCTGCAGCCGCTGCCGGTCGGCGTACCCGGCGAGATCTGCGTCTCCGGCGTCTCCCTAGCCCACGGATACGTGGGCAGACCGGAACTGACCGCCGAGCGCTTCGCCCGGCGTGAGCGGGCGGGGGAGAAGGGCGCGCACGGCGCCGACCGCGTATACCGCACAGGGGACTACGGCACACTGCTGCCGGACGGCCGGATCCAGTACCTCGGGCGTCGCGACGGCCAGGTGAAGATTCGCGGTTTCCGGGTCGAACTCGGCGAGGTCGAATCGCGGATCAAGGCCCAAGAGGGTCTCGCCGAGGCGATCGTCATCGCACAGGACACCCCGACGCACGGCAAGAGGTTGATCGCCTACTACATGCTCGCGGCGGGCCACGACGTGCCGCCGTGGATCCTACGCACCCTTCTCGCGCAGCAGTTGCCCGGCCACATAGTGCCGTTCGCATGCGTCGCCGTGACCAACCTGCCGCTCACCCCGAGCGGAAAAGCCGATCGCCGGACACTCGCCTCCTGGCCGCTGCCCGAAGACCCCGCGGCGGCGTACGAGGAGGTGCGGGCCGAACTCGGCATCGTTGCCGCCGCCGGGGTCGTCGGGGGATGCGGCAAGAGCGGCCCCGGATCCGACGAGGACAAGACGGCACCCGACTCGCCCTTCGAGCAGGTACTTGCAGAGCTCTGGGCCGAAGCGCTGGAGTGCTCGCGCGTAGGTGTCCACGCCGACCTGTTCGACCTAGGCGTCGAGTCCCGTATCGCGCTCGCAGTCAGCGTACGACTGTCCCAGGTCTTCCGTATCCCGATCCCAGTCAGAGTGCTGTTCGACCGTCCGAGCGTCGCGGAGCAAGCCTCCTGGCTGGCCGAGCAGGACGGCTACGCTGCGCACTCGCTCGCCGAGATCGCCCGAATCTCCTGCTCACCCTGAGGTCGGTTTTAGCTGTGGGCGGTCTACGCCGAGCACATGGAGCAGGTGCAGGCCGCCGCCCGTACGGTGGCGATCCGTAGGACGGATCGGGATTCCTGGCCTGCATTTCCGCCGAATTTCGACGGAAAATGCACGTCAAGGGTGCTTCCGCAGTTCGGCAAGGAAGACGCTTCGCCGAGGCTCTGGCCAGCATTTCCGCGCGCAGATCAGCATGGCCGAGGCCTTCACTTTGATGCGGACCTACGCCCGCAACCACAACGAGCGGCTGTCCGCGGTCGCCGCCCAGGTGATCGACCAGGACCCGATAGTGGCCGACCTCATTCAGGCCCGGCAGATGCCGCCGGCGACCGTCGAGACTGAAGATCTCGCGTGTCCGCCTGGACCCGGCGATATACCCCGAAACGGGGCCGGTATCGCCGACGTGCCCCTAGTCAGCCTCGAACCCTCAGAGAGTGACCCAACCGCTGTACGCGGGAAGGAACGGGCGGGCAGCGCACGCACCGCGCGATCGCTGACATCAAGTCTGCGCATGGATGACGTCGGTAACCCCCGGCCCGACATCCTGCACGCTCCCGAGCACAACCCCTCCCGCCCGATCCGCTTCGAGGTCGTGATGCTGCCCGGTCTCGAGCTGGCCGGGGCGGACATGACGAAGCCCCCGCTGATCTGCGGGGGCTTGTGCGTGGAGCTCAAGGCTAGAGCCCTGCTGGTGTCCGGGTCCGCTCCGAGACTATGGGCCTGTCTGCCTCGATCTCTTCGCTGCGCGTGGCGTGGGTCTCGTCCATCTGTAGCGCGAGCCCGAGCGCGAAGAACGTGGGAGCCCACTGGCCAACGAAGATCCCCCACCGGTCTGCCCGGTCGATGCCGGCGGGCTCCAAGTTCTTCGACGCCAGCCAGGACGCGACAGAGATACCGATGGACGCGAAGCCGGCAGTGTACATGTGTGCGCCTGCCGAAAACTCTATCCATCCAGGTCAAGCGGCATGTGAGTACTCGTGGAGAACCCCGCCGAGCCGATCTCGTCGGCGTATGTTCAGGTTGGCGATACGGCTCGGATCGGTGATCGGATCCGGGACGGCGCGCAGTGGAGCAGCTTGGGCCAGGGCTTGGTGGGCTCGGTGCTTGTTGTAGAACTGTTCGTACTCGCGCAGGGCGTGCCGTAGGTGGCGTTCGTTCCAGATCAGGCAGCGGTCGAGAAGCTCGCGGCGGCACGACTGCACCCATCGCTCCATGACCGCGTTCATGCGTGGCATCCGGATGCCGGTGAGCACGGTCTGGATGCCGGCGTCGGACAGGATCTCGTCCATGAGGGCCGGGAACTTGGCATCCCGGTCTCGGATCAGGTAGCGCGCCCGGCAGCCCGCCTCTTCCAGATCCATCACGAGATTCTTGATCGCCTGGATGACCCAGCTCGCGTTCGGATGCGCGGTGGTGCCCAGCACTCGAACGCGCCTGGTGGCGTGCTCGATGACCGCCAGGATGTGCTGACGTTGCCCATCGAGGGTGACGGTCTCGATGAAGTCGCAGGCCAACAGGGCGTCGGCCTGCGAGCGCAGGAAGTCGGCCCACGTGGTCGACGCCCTCTCGGGTGCCGGATCAAGCCCTTCCTGCTTAAGGATCTCCCAGACCGTCGACGCAGCCACCTTGATGCCGAGCGTGGTGAGCTCGCCGTGCACTCGCCGATATCCCCACGATGGATTCTCGCGAACCATTCGCAGGATGAGGACACGAATGGACCGCACCGTGGGCGGGCGACCTCGCCTGTTCGGCCGGCAGGTACGGGCATGACGCCGCTTCATCAGATCGCGATGCCAGCGCAGAACGGTATCCGGGCGGACGAGGAGCCGCAGTCGGCGCAGGACTTCACGAGGCAGTGGTGCCAGGAGCGCGGCGAGAAGGGCCCGGTCCGCAGCAGCGAATCTCACCCGGACGTCGGCGCCGAACTGCCGTTGAAGAACGTTGATTTGGTGTCGCAGGGCGAGAATCTCGATGTTCTTGTCCCGATCGCCCATGGGCAGCAACCGCAGCGCGGCGAAGGCGTTCGTGACGGCGAGATAGGCCAGGCGAAGCAGCACGGTCGATCATCATGCCGCACAGATTGTCTTTCCTGGCGACCGAAGATTGCCCTGGCCAGAGAAGAATGCCTGCAAGGCCAGCGACCTGGCCGGATGACATTTTCGGCAGGCGCAGTGTTCGAGCAGACGGCGGCCGTCGACGACGTGGTTGATCGTGCCGGTCGTCGTCGACATCTGGCCCTGCAGGCGGCTGCCCAGGGTAATGACCAGGACAACGTCGCCGATGCTGGCCTTACCGCCGATCGCCAGTTGGGAGGCGATCGCGATGGCGGTGACGTAGCCTGCGGTAAAGATCACCCAGCCGAGGAACTGCCATGCTCCGCTCCGCGCACGTGCACCGAGTTCCCGCCCCGTAGCTTTCGTCCAGAGCGCGGCGGCACGGGAGTCGAGGAAGCCGCCGCTACCGGCGATGCGGATCTCCTTTACCGGCCCCGGCTGCAGGCACAGGTCGTGGAGGTGACGTTCACGTCGGAGCAGGTGCGCCGCTTCGTCGAGCACGCGGTGCAGCCTGCGATCGCCGCGGCGGGCGAGCACGAGGGGGACCACCGCGAGCGCGATGAGGCGCCACTGAGAGTCGGCAGGTCAGACACCGAATCCAATTATTGAGCCCTACAGGGCCATTGAGGCCACCGTGGCACACCGCCATAACGGTACACCAAATTTCCCGATAAAGGTTCTGGATCTTTGGTCCGGCGCCGTGCAAATATGAGGTCGAACTTCGCGGATCATGGCGAAGATGTCGCACCCAGCGGCGGTAATACCGCGATTCGCCATGCCTGCGGCCGAGCTGTTTCACCCGCAGGCGATTCCGCTTTCTCGCCGGATGCCCACAGGCTTCGCCGCCGCATTGCCAAATTCCGGCCGTCGATTGCATTGGTGGTGCCATGCTCAGGCAATTATCTGGTTGGCGCGGTGTCTTCATCGCGCTCGGGTCCGCGCTCCTGCTGCTCCTGGCGCAGCTCCCCGTGGCCGCCACGCCGACCCCGACTCCCAGCCCGGGCCCACCGGCCTCGGAGGGCCCGGCCGGCCAGCCCTACAACCCGGTCGAGCAGCTGGAGAGCGAGCTGCACAAGAAACTCGCCAAGAAACGCCCCGACTTCGGTCCCGAGGACCGGCTTTCCCGGGCCTGGGCCCGGAAGGCGATATCGGTCGACGAATACATCCGATACTCGGTACAACGTGTCGCTCAGCCGGACCGGCTGCCGGCCAAATTCCAGCCGGAGGATGG
Organism: Nonomuraea sp. NPDC049152; assembly: GCF_040648355.1. Classification (NCBI taxonomy): domain Bacteria; kingdom Bacillati; phylum Actinomycetota; class Actinomycetes; order Streptosporangiales; family Streptosporangiaceae; genus Nonomuraea; species Nonomuraea sp. NPDC049152. The sequence continues at coordinate 288,986 of NZ_JBEZDO010000006.1, forward strand.
CCTGCCGCATTCCGCCGGCCTGGCCATGGGATATGCCCTGTCGCTGCTGGACAAGGCCAGCCCGGAAACGCAGGCCTGGGTCAAGGACCTGCTTGTCAAACCGGGACGGGCGGAAAAGGCGGATGCGGCGGCCGCGGCCTGGGCGGATTGCGCCACCCCGTACATCGAGTTCCTGCACTGGTTCAGCTGTAAACGCTCCTTCACCTCCACCATCCGTTTCGACCTGTACTACCGGATCGATGGGTTCTCCAAGAACCCGGACACCGGCGCCAGCATGGACGGCGTGCCCGCAGTGGACACCTCGCCGGCGAACGGGGTGCCGGACGCGGTCGACAAGGTGATCGCCTCGCTGACCGTGGCGGCGCAGCAGTACAAGGCCATGGGGTACGGCCTGACAGGTGACCACATCGAGGTCTACCTCGGGTTCGACTACAACGACAATCCGGGGCTGACGTTCCCCTTCGGCGACTTGATCGACGGGGGGCCGGTCATCTTCATGCCGTCCGACCCGGCCGACATCGGCGGCGAATCCTGGTACACGTATCTGCCGCGGCACGAGCTGTTCCATGCCAACCAGTACCACTACCTGCCCAACCTCCACCTCGGCATGAACCTGACGTCAATCAACTGGTGGATGGAGGCGACCGCCGAATGGGCCACGCACGAGGTGTATCGCCGCATCGGCGCGACCGCGCCCGGAGCCGACGCCTACTCCAGCCACATCACGAGGTACCTGGCTGAGCCCAACCGGGCGATCAACGCCCATGACGGCATGGGGAAGTCACGGCAATACGGCCTGTTCCCGCTCGCGGTATACCTCACCGAACGCACCCATCCCGACTTCGTCCTGCGCACCTGGGAGGAGATGGACGACGCCCTGCCGCTCGAGGCCATCCAGCAGGTTGCCGCCGGATACGGGCGCAACATCAGGGATGAGCTGCGCGCCTACATGGTGGCCAACTACCGGATGGACACGCCGGTCCAGGCGCTGTCGGACTTCCTGGGCGCCTCCAGCGGCTACCAGGACCCAGACGCGAAGAACGTCTGGCGGGCACGGCTAGCCGGCAGCCCCGGACGGCCCAGGAGCCAGCACGCCGCGCCCGCGTGGGGCGCCACGCAGAACGGCGTGGTGAACATGGGGCCCGGCGGCACCCATTACGTGGAGATCTATCCGCCCGCGACGGGACAGGGCCGGGTGACGGCCACAGCCACCGGGCCGACCACCGCCGACACCGAGAAGCTGCGCACGCTGCTCGTCGTCTTCCCGTTCTCCGGCGGCACGGTGTCTATGAACCCGCTGCGCTGGGTCCTGCCGGATGCGAGTGGCCGGCTGGCCACGACTCTCAAGACCGGAGAGGTCGCGGCGCTCATGCTGCTGCGCACCGACCTGGTTCCCGACTCGGGCGACGCCGTGGACTCCGCGTTCAACACCACCTGGAACGTTGCCCTGACGGCAGAAACCGGCGCCAGCATCATGGTCGTCGGGGACTCGATCACGCACGGCAGTGAAGGCGACTACACCTGGCGGTACCGCCTGGCCAACCACTTCACGGCCAAAGGCGCCAGAGTTGACTTCGTCGGCCCCCGGCGTGGCACGTATGACAAGTACACCGACCAGCGCATGATCGCGCAGATCGAGGGGCGAGCCATGCCGCCCCAGGAGTTCTATCCCGGCCCATCCACGGGTAGCTACCGCGACGGGAACTTCGACAGCGAGCACAACGCCATGTGGGGATGGACGTACGTCGACGCCATCGGGAAGATCAAAGCCGACGTCGCCGCGGCCCGGCCGGACTACCTGGCCGTGGCGCTCGGCTTCAACGACATCGCGTTCTGGGGCGGCGCGGACGCCACCATCGGCTATTTCAAGAACTTCGTCGCCGAGGCCAGGGCGGCCAAACCGGACCTGAAGATCCTCGTGTCCAACGTCATCAACCGTACAGAGCTGCCGGGCTACGAATGGCTCAACCCCGCCATCACCGACTACAAGGCCAAGCTGCTCGGGGTCGCCGCGTCCCTGTCCACCCCCGCCTCACCCGTCCACGTCGTCGACGTCAACACCGGATTCAACCCGGTCACCGACACCTATGACGGCGTGCATCCGAACGGGCTGGGCGAGTACAAGTTCGCCAAGGCGTACGCCGACGCCTTCGCCGCGCATTTCTCGCTGGGCTCCGCGTTCGGCTCGATCCCGGGCAGCGTCCCCGACCTGTCCATCACCACTCCGGCGTCGGTGACGGCCACGCCGACCGCGGAAGGCATCACCATCAGATGGGCCCGCGTCTTCGGCGCCAGCGGCTACTATCTCCACAGCCGGGACGCCACGGCCGGCGAGGCCTTCCAGAAACTGCCCATGCAGATCGGCGGCGACCACTGGATCAGTCGGTGGGTGATCAAGGACCATCGGTACGAATTCAAGATCTCCACAGCTCGGGGATCCGCGGAGACCGCGCCGAGCGGCGTGGCAGCCGCCGTACCGAACCCCCTGACACTGCCGCAGACCAACAACGTCAAACTCACCCCCGCCGACGGGAAGATCACGGTGGCCTGGACGGCCACGCCAGGCGCTACCGGGTACCAGATCTACGGTATGGGCTCCGACGGTGTCTGGCTGCCCACGCTGGACGTCACAGGCACGTCGGCTACCTACACCGGGCTCGCCAACGACCGCATCTACAACATCGCGGTCGCCGGCGTGAACCGCTACGGCCCCGGCATGCCCGGGGCCGGTCTGGGCGCGCGCGCTGGACACGGCAAGCCTCCCGCGGTCAGCATGACCGACGCGTGGACGAGCAACCACCACGAGGCCAACCTCACCTGGCAGGACTCGCTCACCGCCGTCGGATACTGGATCGAGGGCATGGACCACACCCAAGCCAACCCCACCTGGGGCCGCCTCCCCATCCCGATCACGCCCGACGGCACCGGGAACAACCCCGGATTCACCGCCGGCTACCTCATGAGCGGGGCGACGAACTACAGCTTCCGCGTCATCCCCGCCAACGGCGCGCTGGAGGCGGCTCCTTCGGCCGCCAAGCGAGTGCGGTACATCGCCCCATCCCTCACGGCGGACGATCCGAAGCTTAAGGCGCTCCAGGAGGAGGTGCGGAAGGCATCCGAACTCCGCAACCGGCTCCCGGCTCCGGCCTTCGGGCTGATCCGCCCCGACGCCGAGAACTGCTACTGCGCGGTCTCGGACTGACGCGCCTCACATGACGGCCTCGGATGACCACGAGGCCGTCACGTGCTTTTCTAAAGTGTAGGGATCAGCCACTCGAGGGATGATGTGAGAAGCATAGGTAAGGCTGCCGTGTGCCTGGCGGTCATCGTAAGCCTCAGCGCCTGCCAGCCACGGCCGACGCGATGGCTGGAGGTCCAGAACCACACGAGCGAGGCCGTCTCGGTGCGGTGGCTCGGCGACTCCATCCACGCCTGGAACGTCGCGGTGGGGGCGTCGGCCCGAATACCGGTCGCCAACTCAGAATGCCTGCGAATCGGGGACCAGGATGTGATCGTTGCGGAGACGGGTAGCGGACGGCGCTACACGTACGGCCCGCCCGCCTGCAAGGGCGGGACATGGTCCCTGCCGCCCCGGTAGGGGTGCGGAACGCATCGCGTACCACCTGTCAACGACATCTGAAAGTGGGTTCTGGATCACTTTTCGTGCCAGGGCCACGGAGCGTCACCGACCCGCGATCATGAACGGTCGTGGCTAACGATCTCCTCCAGGACCTTTGGCTCCACCACGTCGACAACGTCACGCTCCACACCATCACCGCCGACAGCAACCGCCTGACCATCCGCGCCGCGACGACCCGCGATCTCAGGTCGCGTAGAGGACGCGTTTGCGCAGGAGATCGAAGCTGGCGCGGCCGAGCTCGGCGGCGCGATCAACGAGTACCGTCGAGCCGCATAAGCCAGGCAGAGGAACCCCAGCTCAGACCGTACATGCGAGTTTTGACGCGCTACACGACTCTGCTGGTTAACTCGTTTCAGGCGGTCAGGGCCGGTTCAAGCCGGGCCAGGTGGCTGGTCCGTCTCCGTTCCAGGGGGTGGCAGTTCCACCAGGCGTCCAGGCGGATCAAATTGACCGCAATGGCGCAGACGATGTGTTCGAGACGGACCTTCTTGATGCCGCGGTATCGGGCGCGGCGCAGGCCGGTGACGGTGACGGCTTGGTGGATGGTCGCTTCAATGCCGCACCGGAGGGCGTATCGGTCGTGCCAGGCGGGCGTGGCTTGTTCGGCGCGGGCGGCGTCGAGGGTTTCCTGGATCGCTCGGGGATGCAGGGTGAGATGGCGGCCGCTGCGCTGGGCACTGGTGCATAAGTTCCGCACCGGGCAGGGGCGGCAGGTGCTGAGCGGGAAGGCAGCCACGATCATCGGCTGCTCCTTCTGCCGGCAGGGTGTCCAGGAGGTGCTGGTCTGTCCTTGCGGGCAGGTGACCTGCCGACGTTCCCAGTCGATGGTGAAGGCGGTGCGGTCGTAGCCGTTGCGGGTGCGGGCCTGGACGGAGTTGTCGCTCCGCAATGGGGTGATAAGCGCCATCTGATGCTGCTCACGGGCTTGGACGATCAGTTCGGCGGAGGAGTAACCGGCATCCAGGTAGTGCTCGGCGGGCAGTAGCCCACGGCGGGCCAGATGCTGGTGAATGACCTCGGTCATCGCCGTGTCGGGCACGGTGGCGTCGGTGGTGGCCACGTTCGTGATCAGGTTCGGCGGTCTCATGGCGGGGTCGGTGCTGCGGGTGTCGGCGGCAAGGTGGCAGGTTTCGCTGATGTGCACCTTGTAGCCGTTCCACAGCAGTTCGCTGCCCTTGGCCGCCCAGCGGGCATCCAGGTCATACGGCGAGGCCAGCCGGTATCTGCCCGGCGGCAGGCCCTCGCCGCCCGATGCGAGGTCCTGCCGCCGTTTGATCACCTGCCGTCCCCGCCGGTCGGTACTGCGTACATAGTGCTGAATCAGCATGACGCGCAGCGCATCGATGGCCGGCAAATGCCGAAGCCAGGTCGGAGAGAACGGCGCGTAGACGGCCTCGACCAGCGCATATCCATCAGCCCCGTAGACCCGCGCGAGTTCCTCTTGCTTGGTCTTGGAGGTGGGCATCCGCCAGGAATCAGCCCGTAGTTCGTAGCGTCCGGCCCAGCCGGGCACCTCCAGCACCTGCCGCACCCAGCCGGGCGCGGCCACCGCCAGCGCCTCCAACGCGGCCCGCACGCATTCCCCCGCCAGCTCCACCCGGTTCACATCCCGCACCGCGGAGATCACGTGGGTGGAGTCGGTGCGCTGCTGGCCACCCGCGGCCAGCAAGCCCCGCTCCTGCAACGCCGACAACAGCAGATCCAGCGGCTTTTCCTCCAGTTCATGGGCGATCACCCGGGAGCGGAACTCACTCAGCACACTGGCATCAAAGCCCGGGTCGTCCAAGCTCAGACCGAGCGCATACTTCCAGGTCAGATCGGTGGCGACGGCCTCAGCGGCCTGCCGGTCGGTGAGGTTGTCCACCCGCTGCAACACCGTGATCAACGCCAGCCGTCCCGGCGACCAGCCCGGCCGGCCCTCCCTGCCGAAGGCGCCCGCGAACGCCTTATCGGCGAACACCTCGCCTAATTCATCACGCACCTGCACCGGTAACGGCACCTGCCGCTTGCCCCGGTAGATGGCCCGGATCGCCGTAGCGACCTCGGGCGCCGGCTCCGGCCACGGCACCGGCTGCATCGACATCGCCGCCTCCATCCACCCAGGCAGCCAGGACGAAGACAACGACGACTGCTGCCACACCGCTCGTGATCAGGACGAACACCATCAGATCATGAACCGGAGCCACCAATCCGAGTTAACCAGCAGAGTCCTACAGGGTGCTGCGGTGGGCCGTGCGCAGGCTTTGGGGCTGGAGCCGAACTCGCCGCGGAACCAGCGTGAGAAGGTGCTGAGGGCGGAGAAGCCGAGTAGTTCCGCGATCTGGGTGAGCGGGCGGTTCTGGTTGCCGAGGTACTGGTGGGCGAGCTGTGCGCGGGTGGAGTTGAGCACCGAGGAGAACGTCTCGCCGGATCGGGCGAGGTGGCGGTGCACGGTCTTGCGGTCGACCCCGAGGCTGTGGGCGACCCGCTGGAGCGAGCAGCGACCGGTGGGGAGCAGTGCCTCGATGAGGTCCCGGATGCGGTCGACCTCGGCCTCGGGCCGGGGGGCCGCGAGCGCTTCGAGGTACTGCCGGGCGTAGGGTCTCAGGAGGGGGTCCGACAGTTTGTTGGGGGCGTCGAGGTCGGCGGCGTAGAAGACGATGCCGTTGACCTCCTGGCCGAAGCGCACTGAGGGGCCGAGGACGCGGTGGTGGGCGGCGGTGTCGGCCGGTGCGCCGTGGGTGAAGAGGACGCTGACGGGCTTCCAATCGCTGCCGATGAGGCTGTGGAGATAGCGGTGGATGGCGCCGATGAGCAGTTCCGTGGCCTGGCGGCCGCCGCGTCCGGTGCCCAGGTCGAGGGCGAGCTGGATGGTGGCGAGTCCGTTGGCCTCGGTGAGCTGGGTGCGGAGCGCTTCGTTGTGCAGGTGCTGGTAGCGCATGATCACTTCTAGCGCGCTGCGGACCTCGGGTTCTTCGCGGGCGGCGAGTGCGGGGGCCGAAAATTCATCCGTGCAGGCCATAGCGCTGGCTGGTGATCACGTACCTCGAGTCTCGGAGTCGTGAGACCTACGCCGCCGCGGCATGATGATTCGTCGTGCTGCTGCGTCTGGCCTACCTCACCGTGACGACCATCTTCGCGTTTCTGCGGCTGCTGCCGAGGAGTGACGGTGACAAGGAGATCGAGATCTTGGTGCTGCGGCACCAGCTGACGGTCTTGAAGCGCCAGGCTCCCAAGCCCGTCTTCACCCCAAGTGATCGCTTCGTACTCGCCGGGCTGCTTGGCCGCCTGCTGAGAGACAGGCTCCGGCACCTTGCGCTGCTGGTGCGTCCGGACACGATCCTGCGCTGGCACCGCGACCTGCTCAGACGCCGCCACGCCGCAGCCTGCACGCCCCGGCATCGAGGGCGCCCGCCTACCCGCTCCTCCATCCGCCTGCTGGTGCTGCGCCTGGCCCGGGAGAATCCCTCCTGGGGATACCGGCGCATCCATGGCGAGCTGGTCGTACTCGGCGTCACGGTCGCCGCCTCCACCGTGTGGGAGATCCTCAAAGACCACGGCATCGACCCGTCGCACGAGCGACAGCACACCGCCTGGGCCGATTTCTTACACAGCCAGGCAGACGCCCTGCTGGCGTGCGACTTCTTCGAAGTCCGCACCCTGACCGGGGCACGGCTGTACGTCTTCGCCGTCATCGAGCACGCCAGCCGGCGCATCCGGATCCTCGGCGCCGCCACGCACGCCACGCCGTGCGGGCGCGCGGCGGGAGCACAAGAGAACACATCACCCCCACGACCTGGACGGATGAATATTCGGCACCCGCAGGGCTGCCGGGCGCGCTACCTGATCCGAGACCGGGATGCGAAGTTCCCGGCCCTCATGGACGAGATCCTGTCCGAGGCCGGCGTCCAGACCGTGCTCGCCGGTATCCGGATGCCGCGCATGAACGCTGTCATGGAGCGATGGGTGCAGTCGTGCCGCCGAGAGCTGCTGGACCGCTGCCTACTGTGGAACGAACGCCACCTGCGGCACGCCCTGCGCGAGTACGACCAGTTCTACAACAAGCACCGAGCCCACCAAGCCCGGGCTCAAGCGGCTCCGCTGCGTACCGCCCCGGATCCGATCACCGATCCGAAGCGAATCGATGACCTGAACGTACATCGGCGATGCACGGCGGGGTTCTCCACGAGTACTCACATGCCGCTTGACCTGGATGGATAGAGTTTTCGGCAGGCGCAGAGATGCCCGGACCACCCGCACCGCAAACGCCGACGCGAACTGCTCATCGCAGAACACCTCACCCAGCTCATCCCGTAACCGGATGGCCAGCGAACCCTTGGGAAAAGCCGCCCGCGCCACCATCACCGTGGCATCCGGAACCTCACGAGCGGGCCGAGGACGAAGAGACATGACCCCATCCTCCACGCACCCCACCCCAAAAGATCACCCAATGAGTCAACCAACAAAGTCGTCCAGGGGGACGGTCCCCGGCCGCGCGCGTTTCCCGCCGCGACGACACAACTTGGCCCGAGATGGATCTTGGACCGTTCCCTACGACGACCTGCGGTCTCGGCGGAAAAGTCGTGATCGAAAGGGGCTTACGCCTCCTATATGTGAGCTGATATGAAGATCACGTTCGCAGAGCCCGGTCGTAACGGCTGAGACGCCTGTGCCAAGCCTTGCGTCTCCCGAGCAATTCGTGCAGTCCAGCGGTAGGGAAAACGTTTCCTGCCTGCTTCGTGCTGCACTCATTCCAAGATCGCTCGAAAGGGAAGGTGCACGAGGTGAAAGTACGTACGCCCGACGGACGTTCGTTATCCGTCAGCGGCAATGCCAAGCCGTTCATCGGTGGATGGGCCTACATCGTGTGGGCGTTCGGCCCGGAAGGCGGCCTGCGCTTCTACGTCACTCCTGCGGGATCGGCCGAGGTGATCGGCAAGCAGCTCGGCGAGTGGGGCAAGTACACCGTGCGCGAGGCCGGGTGGAACGGCGGCACGCTGCGCTCCCTTGAGGATCCCGAGGCGGGTGGGACCACGATGATGTGGATCGGCCCGCATCACGAGATCTCCACCTACGTCAACGGCGTCGGCGTGCCGTTCGAGGTGTTCATGGACAAGCTCGCCGCGTTCGATGTGCAGGACGCGCCGGAGGGACTCACCATGCTCCCGCGGGCGGGCTCCGGGATGAGCCTGGCCAACCTGCTGGCGGTCAACACCATCGACCAGGTCTGCTCGGTTCAGGTCAAGCCGCTGGCCGACGTTGCTTCCGATGTGCCGCGCACCAGGGGCAAGCAGGTGCGCGGCGGCTCCATGTGGCGCGTGGACGACCACGACGAGTCGGGCCAGCTGCGGTCCCGGTCGGCGCTCCTGGTCAACCGGAGCACGGCGACCACGGTGATGGCGGCGCGCAGCGACGACCCGCAGTTCGTCTCCGTGGTCGAGTCCATCACCTGCGAGCTGAACTAGCCGCTATGCAGAACGTCGTCAACTCCCTGGCGGTCCTGTCGTTCCTGGGGACCGTCCTGCTGCTGTTCGCCTTCGCCGCGCTGCTGCGCATGGTCAGGGACCTGCAACAGGCGGCGGCGAAGGGACCGGCGCCCGCGGGCACGACCCCCGCGACGAGGAGCGTCCCGCGCTTCGCCTCCGGCGACGAGCGCCCGACCTTCGTGCTGGTCGTGACCGAGACCTGTCCCATGTGCCGGGAACGCGCGAGCAGGCTGATGGAGGTGTCGGGCGCCGCCGCCGGGCACCTGGTCCTGCTGTCGGCCGCCGAGCGGTGCGCCGAGTGGGTGGAAGGCGAGGCGGTGACAGCGATCGTGGACGCCACACTTCTGGGCACCATCGCGGTCGGGGCCACCCCGACGCTGATCAAGTACTCCCCTTCGGGCGAGGAGCAGTGGCGGCGCGTGGTCGGCTCCAATGCCGATCTCGACGCCTTCCTCGAGGCCGCGCCCGTGACCGCTGATGAGAGGGTGATCATCCGATGAGCCACGAGACGAACATCGACACCGACCGTTACTGGGCCGACGTGCCCTCGGTCGACGACGAGCCCGGCGACACGAAGACCAGGCGGGGCATGCTCACCAGCACCGCCCCCTCGCGCAGGACGATGCTCAAGGGGGTGGGCGTGCTCGGTGGCGCGCTCGCGCTCAACGTGCTGTCGGTCCTCCCGCCGTTCAAGACGCGGGAAGCGAACGCGGCCGTGGGCTCGGAGTGGCTGCACTGTGCCGGATACAACAACTGGTCCGGATACGACAACAACTCCAAGCTCTGCGTGGGCGGTACCTACTCCAGGAGCTACTGCGGCGCTGACGGCTGGTTCAAGCGGAGCTCCGGCACTTGTTACAACAGCTACGCGGTCGTGGCCTGCGGAACGGGCAGCTACGGCAAGAAGAACGCCTGGCGCTGGACGCACAGCGGCACGCCGTACCGGTGCGCCGACGGGAACGTCGCCACCTGCGGCGGCACGTACTTCTACATCTGCTCCTGGTCGAACCCCTGATGACGCGGGCCTTCGACGCCAGGCACGTCGCGTTCGGGCTGGCGGCGCTCACGGTCGCGGTGTTCGGCACGCAGCGAGCGTGGAGCGTCTCGCTGGAGCCGCTGGCCTGGACGCTGCTCGGCGTGACCGCGGGATACTCGCTGTCCGGCTCGGTTTGAAGCCTCAACTCAGCGGATCTGCTGACCTCGTCGGTCTGGCGGGGCAAGTTGTGGGTGTTCAGCACCGGGCTGATCCTCGGCGCGCTGTTCTCCGGCGTCGTCGTGGGCGCGGTCGGCGGGCTGGTCTCGATCGTGGATCCGGTCGTCAGGTGGTGGGTGCTGATCCCGCCCCTGGTGGTGGTCCTGGCTTTCGAGCTGGCCGGGCGGCCGCTGTCGCTGCCGCAAAACCGCAGGCTCGTGCCGCAGGACGTCATCCCGCGCAGCGAGTTCGGCGGGCCGCTGCAGTTCGGCTTCGAGATGGGCACCGGGGTGCGCACGTTCACGCCGACGGCGCTCCCGCATGCGCTGGTGCTCAGCGTCGTCCTCGTCGGAGGTCTCGGGCCCGGCCTGCTGGCGGGGCTGGGATTCGGCCTGGGCAGGGCGCTCATGCCGCTGACCAGGACGCTGAGCGGGGATCCCGCAGCCTGGGACACCAGGATGCTGGCCTCGATGCCCTGGGTCGGGCGGGCCTGCGCCGTGGCGTTCGTCGCGGCCATCGTGATGCTCCTGCCTCGAGCGATGCTCCTGCCATGAGGAAGGGATCCGCGTGCCGGGACTGAGTTCGGTCGTGGGCAGTTTCGTCCTGGCGGGAGCGCTGCTGCTGCTCGTGGCGACGTGGCAGCGCGTCGCCACGGGCAGCAGCCTGAGGCGGGTCGTCACCGGGCACGGGCTGCTCCCGCGCCGCGTGGCCGGGCTCGTCGTGGTGGCCGAGGCGGTCGAGCCGATCGCAGGCCTCGCCCTGGTCGCCGGCTGGCTGGCCGGGCGCGGCGTGCTCCTCAGCGTCGCCTCCGGCATCGTGGCCGCGTGGTTCGCGGGGCTGGTCGGCTACCTGTGGGTGCTCATGCGCAAGCGCGGGCCGGTGCCCTGCGGATGCCTGGACGACACCAGCCCCGTGTCGGCGGCGAAGATCGGCCGCGCGGCCATGATCGCTGCGGCGGGCACCGTCGTGGCGTCCGGGCTGGCGGTGCCCGCGGCAGAACCGCTGCTCCGAGCCGTCGACCTGGCGCTCGGCGCGTTTGTCGCGGTGGCCATGGTGGTGACCGATCGGGTCTTCGACGTGTCCGGAACCTCTGGGGGCGAGGCTCGGTATGAGTAGGGAGGAGGATTTCATGAAGCTTTCGACCTTGGTGTGCGTGGCGGTGGCCGCCCTGCTGACAGGGGGGTGCGGCGCCTCGTCCGCCCAGTCCGCGACGTCCGCCCAGTCCCGGGAGGCGGCCTCGCCGCTGCTGAGTCCGGAGCAACTCGGCGGCGGGCGGACGTGGACCGCGACCGAGACCAGGGAGATGAGGTGGGTGGAGCTCGCCCCCGAGCTCGTCCCCTGCGGGCGGCGCGTCATCGCGCCGGAGGGGGCGCACACGCTGGTGCGCTCGTTCGGGGCGGACGACGGCTCGTCCGTGTCACAACTGGTGGCCACCGGGATCGAGGCGATGGACGCGTTCAAGCGCTTCCACGCCGAATGCGGCGCCGTCGGCACGGTCGAGAGCGCCGCCGGGCCCGCGCACATAGCGCGCGCAAACGGCAGAGTCGCGATCGCGGCGACGGCCGGGGACAGCTTCGTGGTGATCGGCGGGACGGCGCCGGAGGCCGACCTGATCCGCATTGCGGAAACGGCCAGGAAGCACGCGCTGGCCAACCCGAGCTGACCACGGACACGGTCAGGGGACCAAAAGAGGGCCCTGGCAAGAACATGAGCAATGTTCTACTCTTCGGGCATTGCGCCTGCCGATAATTACATCCGCCCAGGTCATGACCAGGTGGGGTTTCGTGTGGCGTGCGCGAGCTCTGGCCGTCAGGAGAGGGAGAGCGCGTGCGGCATGATGATCGGCCGTGCTGCTTCGCCTGGTCTATCTCGCCGTCACGAACGCCTTCGCCGCGCTGCGGTTGCTGCCGTTGGGGGATCGGGACAAGGACGTCGAGATTCTCGCCCTGCGCCACCAGATCATCGTCCTTGAACGGCAGTTCGGCGCCGACACCAGGGTGAGATTCACCCTGAGGACCGGGCCTTTCTCGCTGCGCCTCTGACCTCGTTGCCGCGTGAGGTTCTGCGCCGGGTACGGCTTGTCGTCCGGCCGGATACCGTCTTGCGTTGGCACCGCGATCTGATGAAACGACGTCACTGCGCCTGCCGAAAATGTCATCCGGCCAGGTCGCTGGCCTTGCAGGCATTCTTCTCTTGGTTGAGCAGAACGCCCTCGCGGCGCTCACGATGGCGGACCAGGGTTACGTGATCGACCTTGGCCGCACCACCCACTCCGGCACGGGCAGGGAACTGCTCGCCGACCATCGCGTACGGGAGGCATACCTCGGCCACTAGCCTCGGGCTGCCCTGGCCAGGAAGTGGACAGCAAATGGCCTGGGAACCGGCCGGGCGATGAGCCGATGCTCGCCAGGTCCGTCGCGGACAGTGGCGGGCTCAATGTTGGAAAGGCTGATCGATCGTGACTGAACGCCTGCGCGTGGCCGTGCTGGCGGGCGGGCCGTCCGCCGAGCACGAGGTGTCGCTCCAGTCAGCGCAGGCGGTGCTCCACGCCCTGCCGAGGGATCTGTACGAGCCCACCGCCCTCATCATCGACAGGCAGGGCAGGTGGTCGCTGGAGCTGGGCCGCGACCTGTTCGACGTGGTCTTCCCCGTCCTGCACGGGCCGTTCGGCGAGGACGGAGTCCTGCAGGGACACCTGGAGACATTGGGCATCCCGTACGTGGGCTGCGGCGTTCTCGCCTCGGCCGTGGCCATGGACAAGGTCGCGATGCGACGCGCGTTCCTGGCCGAGGACATTCCCGTCACCCCATACGTGTGGTTCACCAAGCACGAATGGGGTGCCACAACCGACCCCTGGAACCTGGTGAAGTCGCTCGAGTGGCCGATGTACGTCAAACCAGCCAACATGGGTTCCTCTATCGGCGTCTCGCGTGTCACCTCCATGGCGGAGTTGCGAGCGGGCATCGAGCTGGCGTTCACCTACGACCGGGTCGTCATCGTCGAGCAAGGCGTGAACGCGCGTGAGCTCATCTGCGGCGTCCTCGGCGGCTACGACGCCCCAGAGGCGTCGGTGCCCGGCGAGCTCCACATGAGTGGCGAGTGGCTCGACTACGAAGCCAAATACCTCAGCCGGGCCAACATCGCCACGATCCCCGCCGCGCTGCCCGAGCGGGTGGCCGAGGACGTGCGCGAGCTGGCACTGCGTGCTTTCCGCGTGATCGGCGGTTACGGACTGTCCCGCGTCGACTTCCTGTACGGGGAGGAAACGGGACGCCTTTATGTGCTGGAGATCAACACCATGCCCGGCTTCACCTCCCGTTCCGTCTACGCCAAGGCTTGGGCGGCCAGCGGCGTTCCGTATCCCGACCTACTACGACGCCTCATCGACCTGGCGTTCACGAGGAGTGGCTCATGATCCCCATGAGGCTGAGTGAGATCGCGCAGGTCCTCGGTGCCGACCTGCGCGACGTCCGCCACCCGGAGGCGCTGGTGACGGCGCCCTCGGCGGTCGACTCCCGCGACGTCGTGCCGGGCGGCTTGTTCGTCGCGACGGTGGGCGCGCGGGTCGACGGTCACGATTACGCGGCCAAGGCCGTCGCCGACGGCGCCGTGGCCGTGCTGGCCTCCCGGCCCGTCGGCGTGCCCGCCCTCGTGGTTCCCGACGTCCAGCTGGCGCTCGGCCTGCTGGCCAGGCACATGCTCGGCCACATCAGCCCGGTCGTGATCGGCCTGACGGGTTCCGTCGGCAAGACCACGACCAAGGACCTGCTGGCCCAGGTGCTCGAACGGCACGCGCCGACGATCGCCACGGACAAGTCGTTCAACAACGAGATCGGGCTGCCGCTCACCGTGCTGCGCGCTGATGCCACGACCCGGTACCTGGTGCTGGAGATGGGGGCCGGACGCAAGGGCGATCTGGCGTACCTCACCGAGCTCGCGCCGCCGCGCGTGGGCGTCGTGCTCAACGTCGGCGCCGCCCATGTGGTGAGAATGGGAGGCGGGCTGGCCGACGTGGCCGCCGCGAAGGGCGAACTGGTCGAGGCGCTGCCCACCGACGGATTCGCGCTGCTCAACGCCGACGACCCGTACGTCGTGGGCATGGTCGGCCGCAGCCGAGCGCAGGTCACCCTGTACGGCAGGTCGGCAGGAGCGCACGTACGCGCCGCTGACGTGCGGATGGGCGACGGGGCACGGCCCTCGTTCGAGCTGGTTACACCCTCCGGCCAGGCCCGCGTCGAGCTCGACCTCATCGGCGAGCACCAGGTGAGCAACGCCCTGGCCGCCGCCGCCGTGGCCACGACGCTCGGCCTGTCCGCCGACGAGGCTGCCGACGGGCTGAACGCAGCCAGGCGCCGCTCAACGGGCCGCTTGGAGATCCTTGAACGACCTGATGGCGTCACCATCGTCAACGACGCCTACAACGCCAACCCCGAGTCCATGCGTGCCGGGCTGCGCACGTTGACGGCGCTGGCCGGTGCCCGCCGTTCCATTGCCGTGCTCGGCGCGATGGGGCAGCAGGGGGACGCCTCGCGCACCCGGCACGCGCAGGTGGGCCGGCTCGTGGCCGAGCTCGGGATCAACGTGTTGATCGCGGTCGGCTCGGGGGATCCGGTCGCGATGGCACAGGAGGCGCAGTTGGCGAACCTGGGCGTCACCGTCCACCTCGCCGAGGGCGTCGCCGGGGCCATCCGCCTGGCCGCCGGGCTTCTCGAACCGGGGGACGTGGTGCTGGTCAAGGCCTCCAGCGAGATCGGGCTCGGCGCCTGCGCGCGCGAACTGGCCAGGGCCTGACGCCGCGGTCAGCGACACAGAGAGAACGTATGCAGTCACCTGCCGGGGTAGGAAGCGGCCACCGCCTGCGGAGGCGACGGCCGCCTGCGCGACCTCCGGTGGCTGCTGAGGGATGATCAGCGGCCGAGCGCGTCCAGCTTCTTCTTGATGATGGCCGCCATGCTAAGAGAGCCCCCGAGGTTCGGGTGGGCGGCGGCTGGGGCGACGCGGTCATCGGCGGTGAACAGCGGCTCGATCACGCGCCCCTGCGCCCGGCACATGTCGTAGCCGATGGTCGGCGTATAGGTGTCGACGTAAACGGCGCCGGCCTTGGCGGCCTGCTCGCGAAGCGCGCTGTTGAGCCTCTTGGTGATGTTGCGCAGGTAGCCGAAGTCACCGTCGGCGAAGGGCACCTGCGTCGAGCGGCAGCTCTCGCCGCTGTCCGGCAGCAGTGAGGGATAGCCGACCAGCGCGACCGTGGCCTTGGGGCTCTTCCTCTTGATGTCGGTCAGCACGGAGGCGATCCGCGGCTTCAAAGCGTCGATGCGGGCGAGGATCTGATCTTCGCCGCCTTTCTGGAAGTTCTGGCGGCAGGGGTCGCCGGTCGGCTGTGATTGCATGAGAGAAGCGCACGTGATGACGAGCTGCGTAAAGCCGATGTCATTGCCGCCGAGGGTCAGCGTGACCAGGCTGGTGTCCGGCTTGAGCGCTTTGATCTGGGGAGCCTGGTTGCCTTGCGCGTTCCAGATGCTGCGCGTGGTGGCGCCGCTGCACGCGACGCTCGTGAAACTCTGCGACTTGTACGTGCTGCGCAGGATGGACGGGTAGCTGCTCGTGGAACGGTCGCATGCCGCGTTCTCCACACCGTCGATGCCGTATCCGGAGGCGTAGGAATCGCCGAGTGCGACGTACCGCGCGGCGATCGAGCTGCTCGCGCTGGTTCCGGCAGCTGCGGCGGTTCCCCCGCCCGCGGTGACGAGCGTTGCACAGGCGCCGAGCACAGCGGCAGCCACCACGGTCGCGCGCTGAACGGGTCGAAAGCGGGCATAGCGGAACATGAAGTCTCCAGGGGTGAAGGTGATGCTGGGGTCATGACCCGCCACCGCCCGGTGCCGGGGCCGTTCGGCCAGGTCGGCGGCGATCCGCGACGATGGCAGGCCGGGATTTCCTGCAGCACTTTCGCGGAGCAGACTGCTCATCTACCAGTGCGTTTCATGTCCATTTGGTGCTCATACGAAGGACGCCCGCGGTCTCTGGCTCGGGCGGCAAGCCGCCGAATCAGAGCGTCCGGAAAGCTACAGTTATCCCCATGCCTTCGGGAGATGATCAGAACGTCGCGTTACTGGGGCGGCGGCTGCAGGCTGCGCGGGAGCGGGCCTTCGTCGGACGGGAAGAGGAGCTCAGCGCCTTCGGCTCGGCGCTGCGCGGTGGCGGCAGCGTCCTGTACGTACACGGTCCCGGCGGGGTCGGGAAGTCGGCGCTGGTGCGGCGCTTCGCAGAGGAGGCGGCGACCGCCGGACGGCCGGTGACGATGCTGGACGGGCGCACGCTCGAGCCGACTCCGGCGGCGTTCGAGGCCGAGGCCGGATCGGTGCTGCGTGACGAGCGCGCGGTGCTGCTGATCGACACCTTCGAGCGCATCCAGGGGCTGGAGGGCTGGCTGCGCGAGCGGTTCCTGCCCCGCGTGCCGGTCGATGCGACGGTCGTGGTGGCCGGCCGGAACCCTCCGGACATGTTGTGGCGGGCCGACCCCGGCTGGGCGGGCGCGCTGGAGGTCATATCGCTGCGTGACCTCGGGCCAGTGGACGCCGCGGCGCTGCTGGACGCCCGCGGCGTGGCCGCCGAGTTGCGTGGGCCGCTGCTCGCCTTCGCGGGCGGCCATCCCCTCGCCCTGTCGCTGGGCGCGGCGGTCGCGATCAAGGATCGCGACGCGAGCTCCCGCTGGATGCCCACGCAGGACGTGGTCGCCACCCTGCTCGACCAGCTCGTCGGCGACGTGCCCAGCGCGGCGCACCGGCACGCCCTGGAAGTCTGCGCGCACGCCTACGTGACCACCGAAGACCTGCTGCGTGCGGTCGTACCGGAGGACGCCGCGTCCTTGTTCGCCTGGCTGCGGCGGCTGCCGTTCGTCGAGTCCAGCAGTCTCGGCCTGTTCCCGCACGACGTCGTACGGGAGGTGCTGGAAGCCGACCTGCGCTGGCGCGACCCGCAGGGATATGCCGACATGCACCACCGCATCCACGCCCACCTGGCCGCCCAGATTCCCACCGCGGCCGACTCCGATGCGCTGGCGGCCGTCGGCTCGCTGTTCTTCCTGCACCGCGACATCGGATCGACGGCGGAGTTCCACAGCTGGCGCGGAGAGGGCGAGGTCTACGAGGACGCCTTCCGGCTCGAGGACACCGCGGCCCTGATCGAACTGGCCGCCGAGGTGGAGAACGGGGAGTCGGCGGCCGCCGTCGCCTTCTGGGCACGCCGCCAGCCACAGGCGTTCCGCCTCTACCGGCGGACGGAGACCGGCGATCTGGTCGCCTTCTGCTCCTGGCTTCGCCTGGACAAGCCCAGCGAGGAGGACGCGGTGGCTGACCCGATCACCGCGACGGCCTGGGCGAACGCCCGCTCCATCGCACCGCTGCGGCCGGGCGAGCACCTGGCGGTCGGCCGGACCTGGGTGTGCGAGCGATATCGCGGCATGTCGCCGGTGATGGACCTGATCCAATGGCGGGCCATCGGGTATTGCCTGCGTGCCGACCGCATGGCCTGGTCTTTCATGGCCATGCCGAGTGAGAGCCCCATGCGTGACTACCTCCGGCACTACGACATGCACGACATCGGAGAGCACGCGTGGCTGGGAGACACGGAGTACGCCCTGTTCGCCCACGACTGGCGGGCGGTGCCCGTTCAGGCGTGGCTGAACAGGCTGAACCGTCTGCTGCTGACCGGCACGCAGGACGTTTCCGCCGCCCAGACACCCGAGCTGGCGGTGCTGTCACAATCAGAGTTCACCGACGCCGTCCGCAAGGCCCTGCGCAACCTGTCCCGGCCCGCCGAGCTGGCCGCCAGCCCCCTCACCCGTAGCAGGCTCGTCGCCGAACACCCCGACTTCGACCCCGCCAAAGCTCTGCGCCAGCTCCTCGAACAAGCCATCGACGACCTGGGTCAAGACCCGCGCGCGACCAAGTTCCAGCGAGCCGTCGACGTCACCTACCGCCGGGGCGCCCCCACCCAGGAAGCCGCCGCGGAACGCCTCGACCTGCCCTTCACCACCTACCGCCGCCACCTGTTCACCGGCATCGACCGCATCTGCGAAGATCTCTGGCACCGCGAACTCTACGGAACGAACCAGGGCTGAGGACGAACCCACGCGGGCCTACTGCGTGGCACGCCACAGAGCGTGGGTGTCCAGGACGGTCTCGAACCGCTGCGCGATCCCATCCCGCAGATGCCAGACATGGATGAACCTGGCCTGCCCCACCTTGCCGCTGGCCCGGTGCACGCCCCTGTACTCGCCCACGACGAAGAGCTTGTCGCCGGCAGGAGTGAGCTCGAACGGGGTGACCTCGAAGTCGGCCCAGTCCGCGGCGATCGGTGCCAACGCCTTGTGGAGGACGTGCTGTGGACCGTAGTAGGTGCCACCGGTCTCGGCGCCGGCGACCACAGTCCACTTGATGTCCGGCGCCAGGCGCTCCGCGAACGCCTCCATGTTGCCCGCGGCAAGCGCCGAGTAGATCTCGGCGACGGTCCGGCGGTTCGTCGATTCGGTCGGGGTGAGGGTCTTCGTCCCGGTTTCCATCACGTACGGCTCCTGGGCGTTCACTGACGAGAAGAAGTCGAGCAGCAGCTTGTTGACCGCTTCGGGTGCTTCGAGCGGCATCCAGTGGCCGATGCCGTCCAGGCGCTCGTACCGCCACGATCCGGTGACGTGCTCGGCGGTGCCGGTCATGGACTGTTCGGTGAGGTAGCGGTCGCCGTCGCTCCACACACCCATGGTGGGTACGGGAAGGGGTGGGATGTCGTCAGGCCTGCCGAGCACCATTTCGGGCGGAATCCCCTTGCGGTAGATCGCCAGTCCCGCGGTCAGTGCTCGGGGATCGCGCATGCGGTCGATGACCTCGTCGGGTTCGGGGTGGGTGGAGAGCCAGTCCCGCATGTTCGCGAAGTCGTCCCGGCTCAGCCACTTCTCGGCGATTCCCGCGAAGTGGAACAGCAGGAAGTACCAGGACTTCTCTCGCTGTTCCAGGCCGGCGGACCCCACGGCACCGGGATGGCCGACGGACAGGCAGGTGAGACTGGCGACCCTGGCGGGCGCGGCGACGGCGGTCAGTTGCGCGAGCGTGGCTCCCCAGTCGTGGCCGACCAGGTGCGCTTGCCGTACCTCGAAGTGGTCGAGGATGCCCAGCAGGTCGCCGACGTGCAGGGCCAGGTCGTAGCTGTCCACGTCCTGCGGCTTGTCGGAGGCGCCGAAGCCGCGCAGGTCGGGGGCGATCGTACGGTAGCCGGCGGCGTTGAGCGCGGCCGCTTGGTGGCGCCAGAGCGCGTGGGTGTCCGGGTAGCCGTGCACGAGCAGGACCGCCGGGCCCTCCCCGCTGGCTTGAACCTCGAGACCGATTCCGTTGACCTCTACACGCATGACACGCTCCTGGACATGTGACTCCTTCAAGACGCGGGTGCAAACGAGACCCCAGCGTGGCGCCATCGTCTTGCCACTCCCCAGACCGTTCCCTGTCCATATTCCGTCTGACTGATTGCCCGGGACGGCGGGGTCCGGGCGCTGCGGCGGGCCCGTCGCCAAGGCTGCGTTCGTGGGGCGGTCTGCGAGGACGGGCATGGCCGGTCTGACCCTGACGACGCGGTGCTGCCGGACGGTAATTGGCCGGGAAACGGCCTGAACTATGAACTCCCGGATGGCTCATTCTGGGGCGACGCGGCCGAAGGTTGCGCAGCGTGGTCGGTCTGCGGGTCAGTGGTCGACATGGCGCTTGGCAGCACCAAGGAGTCGAAATGCGGGCAGTCTGGTTGAGGAAGTTCGGTGGGCCTGAGGTGCTGCTGGCCGAGGAAACTCCTGATCCCGTGCCGGGGGAGGGACAGGCCCTGGTCGAGGTGGTGGCCAGCGGCATCACGTACGTGGAAACGCTGGTGCGCTCCGGATCCGCGCCCATGCGGCTGCCCCCGCTGCCGATCATCCCCGGCAACGGCGTCACCCTGGTGCCGATGGGCGCGGCGTTCCCCTCGGCCGCCGCCATGCAGGAGCTGTCCGTGCAGGCGCTGGCCGATGGTGCCGTAGGTCGTCTGCGACCGGCCATCGGGCAGACGTTCCCGCTTGAGCGCGTCGCCGACGCACATGCCGCCATCGGAGCGCGTACGGCACTCGGCAAGACCCTGCTGATCACCTGAACATCGACGCTGACCGGCCACCGTCCTAGCCGGTCAGCACCTGTAGCCATGGGGGCGAGGGAGCCGTTGTGGAGCACTGATCGGCCATGGATCGGTCTGTGAAATCAACAGCGCCAAACCCGAGGCTGGCACGGCTGGAGAAGGGAGTTTTGATCGTGGAGAAGCAGGCTGACACGGCGAGGTTGCACGAAGTCCGCGCGGGGGTGTTCGCCTGGGTACGGCCGGACGGCACCTGGTGGGTGAACAACGCCGGAGCCGTGGCGGGCGACGACGGCGTTCTGATCGTCGACACGTGCGCGACCGAGCAGCGTACCCGCCTATTCCTGAAGGCGGTCGCCGAGGCGACCGGCGATGCCCCCGTGCGGATGGCGGTGAACACCCACCAGCACGGGGATCATTCATACGGAAACAGCTTGCTGCCGGACCAGACGGTGATCTTCGGGCATACGGCGATGCGGGACGCGCTGCTGGCCGACCCCCTCATCGACGGGTGCCCGCCGATCTGGACGCCGGTGCCCGATTGGGGGAACGTGACGCGCCGCGTCCCGTCCGTGGGGTTTCAGTCCGAGCTGACCCTCTTCGCCGGCAAGCGCCGCATCGACCTGCGGCACCCTGGCCATGGCGCGCACACGGCAGGGGACGTGGTGGTCTGGCTTCCTGAAGAGCGTGTGCTGTTCACCGGCGACCTGGTGTTCAACGGCCTCACACCGCTGCTGCTGATGGGGTCGGTGGAAGGGGCGCTGAAGTCGCTGGATTGGCTGGCGGACTTCGAGGCCGAGCACGTCGTACCGGGGCATGGGCCTCTCGCGGCCGCGAGCGATCTGCCGGAGATCTTGGCCGTTCACGAGCGTTACTACCGCTTCGTGCTCGAGGTCGCCCGAAAGGGGCGCGAGAACGGGCTCACACCACTGGCCGCCGCTCAGGAAGCTGACCTCGGTGAGTTCGCGGGATGGGGGGACGCCGAACGCCTGGTGCTCAACCTCCACCGCGCCTACGCCGAGGCCGTCGGCGGCGAGGTGGATCTCCTCACCGCTTTCGGCGACACGATGACCTGGAACGGCGGCCCGCTGCCGACGTCTGTCTAGGGCCGAGCCTTGACGAAAGGGCGCCCCGCCGTTGCATGGAGTGGCAGGGCGCCCTTTCGCCGCGATCAGCCGGCGTCCGGACGCCAGATCCAGTTCGGCGTCGAACCGGTGGTGGCGCGGGCCGTCAGCCGATGGCGGCCAGCAGTTCGCGGCGGAACAGTCCGGGTGCGGGATAGCGGGAGGCGTCGGCGCCCAGGCTCATGATCAGGTCGATGAGGCCGGGTCTGGCCAGGACGTGCTCGGCGGGCTCGAGCATCGAGCCTACGTCCGCGAGGGCCCGCACGAGGTCGGGGTGGGACACCTTGGCCGCGTCCAGCGCCCTGATGACCAGCCAGGCCGGGTCGGCGGTCTCGTACGGCTCGCCCTTGAGCACGGAGTCGATCTCGGCGAGCCGGTGCGTGTCCCAGTCGGCCAGCGCCCGGTAGTAAGGCGCGGCCGTGGTCTCGAGCGACTCGGCGAAGGCGAGGCCCAGCTTGACGTGATCCACCACGTCCACGGTGTCGATCGCGTCCCGCAGCAGGGCGCCCTGTACCAGGCTCATCGACAGCCCCAGCCCGAACGTGGTGTTCGTCGTCGCCCAGGCGTCGCCCACGGCGAGCAGGCCTGTCACCACCGGCAGCCCGTCGGCGACCAAGTCCCGCCGCCTGGCCTGGCCGGCCGACATGACTTGTACGCCGGTGAGCGGCTCGCCATGTCGTGCCCAGTGGGCGTACTCGGGGAACAGCTCGATGGCGCGGTCCCACGCGTCCACCTCCCGCAAGGCCCGCAGGTCCTGGTCGCGGCTTGAGGCCACGAGGATCAGGGACCACGTGCCGTTGTCGCCAGGCAGGGTGCCCGCGGTGACGGTCTCCTGGTGGATGAGCGGCCAGCGCGTGGCCTCCGGCAACCCGTTGCCGCTGTCACGGTAGTGCCGGGCGTAGTAGACGAACCCCGCCTCGGCTCGCTCCTCGGTGTCGCGGATCGGGCCGAGTTCGGCGAACATCCTGGCGAATTGCGAGTTGCGGCCGCTCGCGTTCACGACGAGGTCGGCGTGGAGCACCGCCCCGCCGCGGGTCTCCACTCCGGCGACATGCGGCACGCCGGACAGCCGTTCACTGCCGGGTACCAGCCGTGTGATGCCGTCACCCCGCCGGATGGTGACACCGGCGGTGCGCGCGGCGACGGTCGCCAGCGCGAACTCCAGGACCGGCCGGCGGGCGGCGATGGTCTCGTAACGCTCATCCCCCGGGAGCCGGCCTCCTACGGCAGGTGCGCCCCATGCACCGGCGATCATGTTGTGCCGCCTGGCGCCCGCCGTTTCCAACTCGGCCACCACCTCGGGCAGCTCTGCCTCCAGCAGGGCAAGCCCACGGGGCATCATCACGTGGGCCAGCCGGAACTGGCTCACTCCTGGCCGTTCCCAGGACTCCCACGACTGCGGGCCCGTCGAGAGTGGTTCTGCGGGGTCGCGTTCGAGCACGGTGACCTGGTGGCCCCGTCCGGCGAGAAGCATTGCGGTGGCGAGGCCGGCCGGCCCGGCTCCGATAACGATCACGTTCATGGTCATACCGCTTACGATCGGCCCGAGGGCCGCCCGTTCACCAGGCCGGATGGTGTCCACATTCTGCCCATGCGCGGCGACTGCTCATGTGCTCCAGTCCGATGGGCTCCCGGCTGCCATGAGGCGATGCGCCGACTCCGGAGCGAGGGCGAAGTCGGCCGCTGCTTCCGCATGCAGCCGCGCGCTCGGGAACACCGGGATGCCGATGCACCCTTCATCGATCAGGAGCTCGATTTCCGTGCAGCCGAGGACGACGCCTTCGGCGCCGTCGTTGGCGAGATCGGCGATGATCTGCGCATAGGCATTCCTGGATGATTCCTTCAGAACTCCGCGCACCAGCTCGTCGAAGATCACACGATGGATCAGCTCGCGCTGCTCGCGCTCCGGGACGACCACCTCAAAGCCCTGCGCGGCCAGCCGGTCCCGATAGAAGGGCTCTTCCATGGTGAAACGGGTTCCCAGCAGGCCGACCTTGCGCATGCCCCTGGCGCGGACTCCAGCGCCTACGGCGTCCACGATGTGGAGCACGGGAACATTCGAGGTCTGCGCCACCTGATCAGCCACGCGGTTGAAGGTGTTGCTGCAAATGAGCAGGACGTCAGCACCGAGATCCTCTAGTTTCCGCCCGGCGTCAACGAGCAGCGTGCTCACCTCGTCCCAGCGGTCGGCGAAGATGAGATTTTCGACCGTGGTGTAGTCGACTGACCAGATAAGGCTGTTTGCGGAGTGGCTGCCGCCCAGGCGCTCCCGTACCCGCTGGTTGATGATCTGGTAGTAGATGACGGTCGATTCCCAGCTCAGCCCGCCGATGAGACCGATAGTACGCATGAGACTCCGTTTCGTTACCTCGTGGTGGCAGGCTAGGTGGACTGCATGCTCATTTCACAGGCCGAAAACTGCCCAGTCGTCCCTGGCCAGGGAAAAGGGGCTCTGCGATCCCCTGCTGACGGCGCCGACGCGAGCGCCGTGCCGGCGAGGGGGACGGCCCGGCGACTGGATATGCGGCAGGTGTCCCTGGTCTGCCGTGCGGCGGAGGGTTCGGGCACGAACGCCGGCCAGGGCGATTCAGCGTAGGCACCGGTGGGCTACTGCCGGGGAACGGGTGCGGCCGGCGATGGACCGGTCGATGGTTCGGGCCGCTGGGATGAAGGCCTTCGCCTGCGTGGCGTCAGAGAGAACGGCCGAAGGCGGCCTCCGGCAGGAGGCCGCCTTCGGTGACCGGGTACCGGCCGTGGCCGGTGAGGCCGAGGTGTGTCAGCGGATGTCGCCGGCGGCGCGGCGGATGAGGTCGGTGACGGCTGCGGGTTCGGAGACCGAGATTGCGTGTGAGGCGCGCTTGATGGTGACGGTGTGGGAGTGGGCGCGCTTGGCCATCCACTGCTGGGCCCTGGGCGGGATGTTGTAGTCCTTGCCGGCGATCAGGGCGTAGGAGCGGATGTCTTTCCAGGCGGCCTTCGTGGCCTTCTCCTCCAGGGCGAGGGTGGAGGCCGGCCGCTGGGTGGCTGCCATGATCGCGGCGGTAGTGGCGGGCACGTCGGCGGCGAACTGCTTGCGGAACCTGTCCTGGTTGATGGTTAGCTCGGTGCCGGTGCCGCCGTCGGGCAGGGGGTAGGAGGCCTTGCTCAGGGTTTCGCCCAGGGTGCTGCCGGGGTACTTGCCGGCCAGTTCGGCGGCGCTCTCGCCGGCGTCGGGGATGAACGCGGCGATGTAGACCAGCGCCTTGACGTCCGGGTCGGCGGCGGCGGCCTGGCTGATGACCGAGCCGCCATAGGAGTGGCCGACCAGGACCACGGGCCCGTCCACGGTGTCCAGGACGCTACGCAGGTAGGCGGCGTCGCTGCTCAGTCCGCGCAGGGGGTTGGCAGTGGCGATGACGCGATAGCCGTCGCGTTGCAGGCGCCGGATGACATCGGACCAGCTGGAGGCGTCGGCGAAGGCGCCGTGGACAAGGACGATGGTCGGCTTGGCCTTGGATGTCTCGTCCTGCTGCGAAGCGGCGGCGCTGCTGCTTGCCGCGGTGGCGGTGAGCAGCGAGCCGACCACGACTGGGGCGATGGCCATGGTGGCGAGGGTGCGAACGACCGAGCGGGTGGGGGAGGAACGAGACATAGCGGTTCTCCTTCGAGGTTGTTACCGGGAGGTGGCGGTCTTACGGGGGCGAGTCACGGGTGTGCCGCGTTCGGCCTGGTTTTCGGCCATGCTGGAGCGTGGCGGACCGCGGTCATCGGGGATGGGTACCCCTCGGCGAACGGGCCGGCACGAGGCCAGCGCCGTGCCGACGACGAGCGAGCCGTTCACGTGTCGCTCACCGAGCAGGGCACGGCCCTTCGCCAGCGCACCAGCGCGCTCCCCGGATGACGGCTCGGCGGATCACCAGTCCGAGGCGACCCGCCGCCGATGCCGATTTACCGACTCTCGCGGGGGCTCAGGTGTTGCTCGGCTTGCGGCGAGAGGATCGTCACGCCACGGCTTCGACGGCCTTGAGGATGACATCGGCCACGGCGACGGGCTGGGAAGAGGGCAACGCGTGCGAGGCGCCGCCGATCTCTACCTGCTCGCGGGCACCGGCCCGTTCCGCCATGAACCGGTGCGCGGCTAGCGGGATGTTGAAGTCCAGTTCGGGATAGACGAACCAGGACGGCAGGTGCCGCCAGGCCGGCGGACCGGACTTGTCATGCAACGCCCGGTCGTTCAACGGTCGCTGGGTGACGGCATCCAAGGCGGCGCGCTCCGGCGGCAGGTCGGCGGCGAACTGCTGGTGGTAGCGCTCCTGGCGGATGTACAGATCGGTGCCGCCGTCGGGCAGCGCGACCGCGTTCAGCGTCTCACCGAGCGTGCTGCCGGGAAAGCGGCCGCTCAGCTCGGCGATGCTCTCGCCCTCCTCGGGGGCGAACGCCGCCACGAACACCAGCGCCTTGACCTGCTCGTCGCCGCGAACGGCGCCCGAGATGACCTGGCCGCCGTAGGAGTGGCCGACCAGGACGACCGGGCCGTCGAGGGAGGACACCAGGCCGGCTACGACATCGGCGTCACCTGACAGGCTACGCAGCGGGTTGGCGATGGCGATCACGCTCAGATCATGCTCGCACAGCCTGCTGACGACGCCGTTCCAGCTGGCCGACTCGGCGAACGCCCCATGGACGAGGACGACGGTGGGCGAAGTGGTCAAGATCGCTCCTAGTGGGTCTTCAGCGCGGTGGACAGGAAGTCGATGGCCTGACCGATGGCGGCCTCGGCGGCGCGGGTTGCGCGCAGGGCGTTGAGCATCACGAAATCGTGGATGACGCCCTGGTAGCGCACAGCGGTGACCGCGACCCCGGCCGCCCGCAGCTTGTTCGCGTACTCCTCGCCCTCGTCGCGAAGCACGTCCGCCTCGGCGGTGATGACCAGCGCCGGCGGCAGGCCCGCCAGCTGGCCGGTGGTGGCCCGCAACGGCGAGGCGGTGATCTCGGCCCGCTCAGCCTCGTCAGGGGTGTACTGGTCCCAGAACCACCGCATGCCGTCGCGGCGCAGGAAGTACCCCTCGGCGAACTCGTGGTAGGAGCCGGTGTCGAAGGCGGCGTCGGTGACCGGATAGAACAGCACCTGCGCCGCCAACGGAATCCCGCCGCGCTCCTTGGCCAGCAACGTGAGTGCGATGGCCATGTTCCCGCCGACCGAGTCTCCGGCGACCGCCAGGCGGGAGGCGTCCAGGCCATGGGCGGCACCCTGCTCGACCACCCAGCGGGCGGCGGTGTGGATTTGTTCGATCGCGACCGGGTAGCGGGCCTCGGGGGAAGCGCTGTAGTTGACGAACACCACCGCCGCGCCCACGCCGAGGGCCAGCTCGCGGGCAAGACGGCCGTGTGTGTGGTCGTTGCCGAACACCCAGCCCGCCCCGTGCACGTAGAGGATCACCGGGAGGGGGTCGCTCACGCCCGCCGGCCGGAACACGCTCACCGTCAACCCGTCGGCGACCGTGAGAATCTCCTTGCCGGTGCCCGGCACCTCGATCTCGGGCGTCTGGGCCTCGTCTACGGCCTTGCGGCCGTCGGCGGGATCGAGGTCGAACAGGAAGGGCGGGTTGGCGGTGGCCTCGGCGAAGGCCTGCGCGGCCCTTTCGAGAACCGGTTTGACAGTGGACATCCTGGCCTCTCTCCCTGTGCATGACGTGCCGCTGCGGCCTCACGCACCTCAGGCTGGCAAACCTGCCTTTACGGATGCATCAGTAAATCGACTGGTCTGTCGCTGGCTGCATCCTGAAGAGAGGGGACCTGTCTCCTCCGCGGATGGAGAGGCGGCTTGTCGGTGTCAGCGCCGGTCGGCCAGGGCGTCTTTGAGGAAGCTGCCGCCCTGCCTTACCGCGGCCACCGTGGGCGGGCTGTCCCGCAGCGGGTTCAGGAATGCGAAGTCGTGCACCGTTCCCAGATAGCGCACGCAGGTCACCGGCACCCCCGCCCGCCGCAGCAGGCGCGAGTACTGCTCACCCTCGTCCCGTACGACGTCCGCCTCCGCCGATACGACCAGGGTGGGAGGCAGCCCCGAAAGGTCCGCCGTGGTGGCCCGCAGCGGCGAGGCAGTGGGTTCGGCGATCTCATCGCCGTCGTCGGTGTACTGCTGCCAGTACCATTCCAAGGCCGCGCGCGTCAGAAGGTAGCCGGACGCGAACTTTTCCCGCGACACGGTGTCGCAGGACGGGTCGGTCGTCGGGTAGTACAGCAGCTGCGCGCGGATGCGGGGGCCGCCGCGCTGCTTGGCCATCATGGTGAGCGCCGTGGCCATGGTCGCACCGGCACAGTCGCCGGCCACCGCCAGCCTCCGGCCATCCAGCGCCAGGGCGGCGGCCTGCTCGACCAACCATGTCAGCACCGCGTACGACTCCTCGAGCGCGACGGGGTAGCGGGCCTCGGGAGTGCGGGTGTACTCGGGGACCACAAACACGGCGGCACTGGCGGCCGCCAGCTCGCAGATCATGCGCGCGTGAGTCCGCGCGTCGCCGAGCATCCAGCGGCCGCCGTGCAGGTACACGACCACGGGTAGAGGACCGGCCGTCCGTGGAGGCCGGAACATCCAGAAGCCGACGAGCCCGGAGGGGCCCACCGGCGCCACGGCGTACTCGGCGTCCACATCGAAGTCGTCGTGCGTGTGGCCCTGGATCTCCAGGAGCGCCTGCCGGCCGTCGAGCGGACCGAGCTGGTGCAGGTAGGGCGGTGCGGCCGAGGCCTCGACGAACCGCTGAACGAGGGGATCGAGGACGACGGCCAAGCGGTCGGGCTCTCCTGGGCCCGTGACGGGCTCGAAACTCACGCGCCTCACCTCTCCTGTCGTCGTAGTGATCAACGAGCAGCGGCCCACCGGCCGCTGGGGCGATCGCCCTCGGCGCTGCCCTCCGTCCGCGACGAACCGGAATCTCTGCCGCCTTCGGAGATGGGCGCATCCGCCGGACGGCTCGCCATGGCGGTCACAGATCGCCCAGCAGAGCGCGGAGCTGGTTGCGGCTGCTCACGCCGAGCTTCGGATAAACGTTGTACAGGTGGTAGCTGACCGTGCGGGGCGAGAGCATCAGCTGCTCGGCGATCTCCCGGTTGCGTAGTCCCTGGGCCGCCAGCCGTACGATCTGGCGCTGCTGAGCGGTCAGCCCCGCCAGCGCATCGGCCGGTGCGGGAGAGCCGGCGACGCCGCTCGCCCGCAGTTCACCTCGTGCCTCCTCGGCCAGGCCGATCGCGCCGAGCCGGTTGAACGACTCCAGCGCCGTGGCCAGGAGCGGGCGGGCGTCCAGCGGGCGCCGCCGCCTGCGCAGCCACTGCGCGTAGTGCAGCCTCGCCTGAGCCCGGACCAGCGGCCACTCCTCGCCGGCCGGGTTCACCGTGGCGAGCCGGAAGTGGTGCTCGGCGTCCTTCGGATCGCCGATGAGCGCGGCGGCGTGGTGAAGCAGCAGCGTCATCCGGGTCGTCGGCCGCGGGCCCAACGCGGTGCGCACCGCCGCCATGATGCGGGCCGCCTCTTCCCCCTGGCCCGCCCGCTGGGCGGCCGCCGCGAGATCGGCGACCGACCGGTGCGACAGGAAGTAGTGCAAAGGTGCGCCGTCCTCGTCGAACAGCAGCCGAAACCGGCGAAACGCGCCGTCGAAGTCGCCCGCCGACGCGGCGGCGATGCCGGCGGCGTGCAGCAAGCGCGCGTGTGTGGCCCGGTTCTCCTCCAGGCCGACGACCGTCCAAGCCGGGTCGGCCGGCATGACCGCGGGCTGACCGCGCAGGGCTTGGAGGGTCACCCGCAGCGCCTCGACGTCGATCTCCAGGTGCCGCAGCTTGTGGACGGCCGCGAGCGTCCCGGCCTCCTCCAGCAGGTCGTCGGCCTCCGCCCACCGCCCGGTGTCGATCAGCGCCGAACCCATCAACGCCAGCGTAGGAGCAGCAACGCCCATGGAGCCATACGTGCGGAACATGGCGTACGCCTGCCGGAGGGACTCCACGCACAGCACGGACTCGTCGGCCGCCCAGGCGATGCAGCCAACGGCGCTCAACCGGTTCATCTGCGCGACGCCGACCAGCGGCTCCGGCAGGTTCGGCCGCAAGGTCCGCCGCAACAGCTCGGGGGCGTTCGTCGGGTCGGCCCCAGCCAGGGTGGAGGCTCGAACCGCGTCGAAGGCCGCGATCGTCTCCAGCTCCGCGTAGGGCGTGTCGCCGCCTCCGGTCTCGATCCGGTCGAGCAGGCCCGCTATCCGCCCCCTGACCTCGGGCAGCCCCGACTGGAACGCGACCCCCTGGAGCACGGCGATCAGGGCGAGCACCGTCGTACCATGCTTCGGGGACTTCGGCTCCAGCGCTCCGAGCAGCACCTGGAACGCCTCCCGCTGGTGGCCGAACAACGACAGGGCCATGCCGGCGCCGCACGCCGCCAGGCCTAGCACGTCCGGATCATGAGTCAGCGCCGTGACCTTGCCGTACAGCTCGCGCACCCACGAGGGGTCGCCGGCGTTGTTGGCGGCCCTGAGCGCCTTGGCGTACCGGCGTGCCCGGTCATCCGCGGCGAGGCTGCACTCCGCCGACCGTTCCAGCGCCCGCGCCGCCGCGAAGAACCCGCCACGCCGCTCGGCGAGCTCCGCGGTGTCCTCCAGGGCCGCCGCCACCGACTCGTCGTGGCCGAGGCACGCGGCGGCCAGATGCCAGGCCCGGCGGGCCGGATCCGCCGTCAGAACGGCCGCGAGGTTCCGATGCGCCCGCTGCCGGAGGTAGGCCGGAGCCCCGTGATACGAGCCCGCACGCGCCAGCGGATGCCGGAAGACGACTCGCCCTTCCGCGACGGTGACCAGGCCGGCGGCCTCGGCGGGAGCCCATACCGCGATATCCGGCCCCGCGCCGGCGGCGGCCATGATCGTGGCGAGGTCTTCGTACTCCGACGCCGCCGCGTACAGGAGTAGCCGCTGGGTGATCTCCGGCAGGCCGCGCAGACGCGCTGCGTACATCTGCTGGATGCGCTCCGTCTGCGGCAGGCCACCACCGGGCAGCGCTCCCGTGCCACCGATCTTGGCCGCCCGGCACAGCTCGATGATGGCCAGCGGATTTCCGCCGGCCTGCTGGAGCAGGTCGATCCGCGCCCGGCCGGTGGGCGGGTGCGGCTGAGCGTCCACGAGGTCAGCCGCGGCCTGCTCGCTCAATGGCCCCAGGTGCAGCGTGGGCAGGTCCCCGGCGACACCCTCCGGGGGAGTCTGCCCACGCGACGTCAGCAGCACCGAAACGTCCTCCGCCGTGATACGGCGGGCTACGAAGCCGAGGACGTCGAGAGAGTCGCGGTCGGAGTGCTGGACGTCGTCCACGACCAGCAGGACGGGCCGCCGCCGGGAGAGGCCAGTCAGCAATGTCAGGACCGCCACACGCAGCAGCATCGGGTCCGGCTGGCCGTTCACCGGAGCGATGCCCACCGCGCTCTCCAGCGCCCCCCGCAGATGCTCGGCAAGAGTGCCGACCTCCGGCAGGACAGGAAGAAGCAGCTGGTGCAAGGACGCGAAGGACTGCTGCGACTCCGCTTCGCTGCCCTGACACGTCAGTACGACCCTTCCGCTGCCACGGGCATGGTCGGCGACGGCAGCCACCAACCTCGTCTTGCCCGCGCCGGCCTCGCCGAGCAGGATCAGCATCCGCGATTCGCCGCGCTCCGCCTCGATGACGTTCAGGATGCGACGGATCTCGGACCGCCGACCGACCAGGGTCATAGCTGGCTCGGCCCTACGCGTGGCGCTGTGCCCGCCGTCTCCACGATGCCTGCTCCGGAAGAGCTGGTGGACCCTGCGCAAGGGGCACAACCGGTCGGGTCGTTCACGGCATGCCTCCTCTCCCGTCGCATCACTGCCCTGAGGCCAGCGACTACTCAGCCAGGCAGGCCACAGCGTCGGAGCAGTAACGCATTCTCCCATGCCGCTCACACACGCCGGATGGCCGGCCAATCCGAACATCGCGTCCTCGCCGCGAGTCCAGCGCCGTACCCTCAGGCAGCGCGCCCAGGATCGCTGGATCGCGTTCGACAAGAGCGATTTCCCCCGTACGGCTTCGCCGTACAGGCAGGGCCGCCGTAGACCGGGCCGGCCATCTAGCGCGCCGTGCGGGCAAGTGACGGGAGCGCGAGGGAACGCATCATGCCCGCGACCTGCACGGATGAATAATCGGCACCCGCAATGCCATGCTCATGGCCGGTCTCCGATCGGGGTGACCGCCTGGGCGGTGGACCGATGCGTGTGACCGGCCATTGGTCGATGTCGGGCGGGGTCGGATGCCGGCCTGGGTTCAGGCCGGGATGAGGTCGAACATGATGGGCAGGACCTTCTGGCCGGAAGGTGAAGCCCAGTCGGCGGCGAGTTCCGCCAGGACCTGGTTGGTGGAGGTGATGTCGGCGCCGGCGCGTTCCATGCGGCGCAGGGCGATGTCGTCGGCATCCTTCCATCGCATGGTGCCGACCTGGTGGTCGATCAGCAGGATCGCGGCGTCGTCCGGGGTGAAAAGGTGGTTGTCATGGTGCGTTCCCTAGCGATGTGATCAATGGAGAGATGGCTGGCGACATAGGTGCATGTGGCTAGCCAGAGGTCATTCCGTGCACCTGTGCCAGGTCCTCCGGCGGGGACGGCTCGGCCGGCCTGCCACCGGCAGGCGCCCTCCGGGCGGGCCCCCGCCGTCGGCACCGGCGCATGCCGTCAGAGTGAGGAGAGGACCCGGATCCGGTCGGCCATGACACGCTTGGCCACGTCGGAGATGAAGGCGATGCTCTCGAACTCGTGCGGCACGCCCGGGTGAAGGTGGAACTCGACCGGGACGCCGGCCTGGCTGAGCCGTAGGGCGTAGGTGAGGTCCTCGTCGCGGAAGATGTCCAGCTGGCCGACCTCGATATAGGCCGGGGGCAGTCCGGCCGGATCGGCCACCCGTGCGGGTGCGGCGTGGGCCGGCACGTCGGGGCCGGCGATGGCGTCGCCCAGCAGCGCGCCCCAGCCGGTGCGGTTGTCGTCCCAGGACCAAAGCGCGTACGGCGCCAGCTGCGGGTCGGGGGTGAGGGTGCGGTCGTCGAGCATCGGCATGACCAGTATCTGCTGGGCGATCGCGGGCCCCTGCCGATCTCGCGCCAGGATCGAGACCGCCGCGGCGATCCCACCGCCGGCGCTGTCGCCGAAGACCGCGATGCGGGCCGGATCGACGCCGAGTACGGCGGCGTTCTCGTGCAGCCATACGAGGCCGGCGTAGGCGTCCTCGACCGGGGTCGGGTGCGGGTGCTCGGGAGCGAGCCGGTAGTCCACCGACAGGATCGGGGTGCCGCTGGCGGAGCCGTAGCGGGAGATAGCGCCGTCGAACAGCCCGACGTGGCCGAGGATCATGCCGCCGCCGTGGAAGTAGGCGGCCGCCGGTCCGGGCTCGCTGGGCGCGCCCTGCTTGGTGTACCAGCGCAGCAGGATCTTCTCGCCGTCGGAGGTGAGCAGGTGGTGGTCGGTGATCGTGACGTCGGCAGGCCTCGGCTGGGCCGCGTCGGCGTGGGCGATGAGCCCTTCCAGCGCGGCGCGGCGGCCGGCGACGTCCCCGACCGGCGGGGGCGTGCTGCCGGCCATCGCCGCGGCGATCGGCGCAAGGGCATCGGCAACCTGGGGATCAAGAGCGAAAGGCATAACAGGACTCCGTGTGGATGTGTCGGGGATGAGGGTGAGGAAGGGTCAGACAGTGATGACCGTCTTGCCGACGAGCCTCCCGGTGACCGCCTGCTCGTGGACGTCGGCGAGGTCTGCCAGCGGGCGCCGGTCGGCGACGTCGATTCGCAGCTCGCCGGCGTCGACGCGGGCGACTAGCTCCGCGAGCCGGGCGGTGTCGCTGCGGGCGAACGCCCGCACCGTCCGCACCCCGCGCGCTGTGTCCTCGGGAGCGGGAGTGGTGGTGCTGACCAGGACCCCGCCGTCGCTGACGAGGCCGACCAGGGCGGCGGTCTCCTCCACCGAGGTGGTCACCAGGTTGAGCACGACGTCGAACCGGCCGCCGGCGGCCTGGGTGACGGGGATGACGGTGTAGTCGATGATCCGGTCGGCCCCGTAGGCCCGGACCCGGTCGGCGCTGCGCGCGCTCGCGGTCGCGGTGACGGTGGCTCTGGCCCGCTTGGCGAGCTGGACGGCGTACCCGCCGACCGCGCCGCCGGCGCCATTGATCAGGATGGTCTGCCCGGCCCTCAGCTCGGCGTGCTCGAACAGTGCCTGCCAGGCCGTCAGAGCGGTCGCGGGGAGGGCGGCGGCGTCGGCCAGATCCACCGTCCGCGGAGCGGGGGCCAGCGCCTCGGACGGCGCGAGCACGTATTCCGCGGCGGCGCCGGGCGCGCTCATCGGCAGGAACGCCACGACCGGGTCTCCGGCGCTCCAGCCGGTGACGTCCGGGCCGAGCTCGGCGACGGTGCCGGCGACGTCGATGCCTGGCACGTGCGGGAAGACCAGCGGGAACACCTGCTGCAGGTACCCGGCGCGGATCGCCGCGTCGACCGGGTTGAACGAGGTGCCGGCCACCTTTACCAGCACCTGCGCCGCGCCGGGGACGGGGCGGTCTGCCTCCTCGTAGGTCAGGACGTCGCTGTCGCCGTAGCGGTGGAACCGGACTGCCTTCATGATCTCTCCTCGAGTTATTGCTTCGAATTCGAAGCGATGTGATGCGAAGACGGTAACCTGCTTCGAGTTCAAAGCAATCCCGGGAAGGATGTGACGTTCATCACTGCGCTTTCGAGATATGCTTTGAATTCGAAACATATAGGATGGGTGGATGCCTGAAACCGACGCCCTCCACCCCACGCAGCTGGGCACCTACTTCGCGCTTATGGAGGCCGTCAGCCTGCTCCAGCACGCCGTCGAGCAGCAGTTGCGGGCGGAGGGCGACCTGAGTTACGTGCAGTTCCAGCTCCTGGCCCGCCTCGCCGACGCCAGGCAGCTGACCATGACCGAGCTGGCCGACGGCGTCGTCTACAGCCGCAGCGGCCTGACCTACCAGGCCAGCCTGCTGGAGAGGGCCGGCCTCGTCACGCGCGGCCCCAGCCCCGACGACGAGCGCGCCACACTGGTCACCATCACCGACGGCGGCCTCGCCCTCGTCGGGCGCGTCCTGCCCGGCCACATCGAGGTCGTGCGCCGCCTGCTGTTCAACCCCCTCACTGAAGAGGACCTGCACGACCTCGGCGACATCATGACCCGCGTCCGCAACCACATGCGCGCCGAGCCGCCCCGCTCCGCCGCCCCCCGCAAATCCCGCAAGTAAGCGCCCAGCCCTTCAGCAACGACGAAACGCCCGATACCGTCTCCCAGCGCGTCCAGCAGCACCTTTACCGCTCGTAGCTGCGGTTCCCGCTCCGGGGTGGCGTCCCGTAGGCGATGATCGCGTAGCGACGCGATGTGGCGGCGGAGTTGTCGGCGGCGTGTGGCATCGTCATCGCCTCGCAAGCTCTCCTGAGGGTCCCCTGTAGCGCGGACGCCTGAGGTGAGGTCACTCGATGGTTTGCGCCTGCCGAAAAAGTCATCCGACCAAGTCACCGGCCTTGCAGGTCTTCTCATGGCGTGGGCAATCTCCGGTCACTCCGAGAGGCAGTCTGTGCGGCATGATGATCAGCCGTGCTCCTTCGCCTGGCCTACCTCGCCGCCGCGAACGCCTTCGCCGCGCTGCGGCTGCTGCCGATGGGCGATCAGGACAAGGCCATCGAGATACTCGCCCTGCGCCACCAGGTAGCCGTGCTTGAACGGCAGCTCGGCGCCGACAGCAGGTTGAGACTCGCGCCTGGGGACCGGACCTTTCTCGCCGCGCTTCTGACCTCGCTGCGGCGCGAGGTGCTACGCCGGCTACGGCTTCTCGTCCGGCCGGATACCGTCCTGCGCCGGCACCGCGATCTGACTCGAGGACGCGGGCTGCCGGGTGCGCTACCTGATCCGTGACCGGGATGCGAAGCTCCCGGCCCTCATGGACGAGATCCTCTCCGACGCAGGTATCCAGACCGTGCTCACAGGGATCCGGATGCCGCGCATGAACGCGGCCATGGAACGATGTGTGCAGTCGTGCCGACGAGAGCTTCTCGACCGCTGCTTACTGTGGAACGAACGCCACCCGCGTCACGCCCTGCGCGAGTACGAACGGTTCTACAACCGGCACCGCTCATCAGGCCCTGGCCCAAGCGGCCCCGCTGCGTACCATCCCGGATCCGATCACAGATCCCGAGCGAATCATCGACCTGAACATGCGCCGACGAGACCGGCTCGGCGGCATCCTCCACGAGTACTCACATGCCGCTTGAACTGCATGTATGCGATTTTCGGCAGCCGCAGGTGTCAACCTGCCGTGGCCGCAAGAGGCGCTTTCGGAAGGCCGGGGCCGCTTTCGCTCCCGCGATAACTCGACGAGTATTGCCCGTCGGCTCGGCGACGGGCAATACTCGCTGATCATTTGTTATGAGGTGTTAAGCCCGGGGGGCCACGATCTCAGTACCGTTGGGCCGCTTGAGTAGGATTTTGCCGTTGTGTACGAGGCATTCCTTGAACTCGTTTCGGCTGAACGGCTTGGTGGCATAAGACTCGGATACCTTCCCGAAGCCGTCGCGGATGACCACCGAACAGCGCCACGTGTTCAAGCTGGCGTAGCTCAATGTTCTGACCTCCGACTGTCCGTTGAAGCGCGAGTCCCTCAGGCAGTCGCGGTCAGTGCCCGTGTTGACGCACAGTGTGACTGTGAGGCTGTTGAAATTGCTAAGCCGGAATCCGATCTCACTGGCGGCGCTGCTCGTACCCGTTCCTGCGGCCAACAGGCCGCCGACCATTGCAATGCCGCCGATGGCCATCAGGCCATTCTTGAATTTACCCACGTACGATCTCCTCTTTTGTCTCTCAATTGACATACCGCAAGGCATGTCAATCACCGGCCCGAATCCGAGAGCTCACTCTCTTTGCTGCACTCGCACGGATCCGAGATGAGAGAATTTATCGACGTAGGTGACCATGCGGCAGATCAAAAAAAGTCCAACTTCTATCCAACTTGCCTTCCGGGTAGACCTGTGAGTGCCGATTATGCATCCGTGCAGGTCAAAGGCATGGTGGACGACCCGTCCGTTCGGGTGAACGCCTCGAGCGGTGCGCCAGATAGCGGCAGGATGATCAGTCGTGTTGCTGCGCTTGGCCTATCTCCTGGTGACGACCACCTTCTCGCTCCTGCGGCTGCTGTCCCGCTCGAAAACACGGTTTCGGGCTCTGAGCTGGGATTCTGCTGCGCGATCAGTTCGGCGGCTGTCCCCATCGCGGGGTGCTGTTGTCGCTGATCTACCGGGTGGTTCGGTGCTTATGCGGGCTTGTGCTGCTGCTGGTCCGCTCTGATGCGTCCAGAGAGGCTGAGCTGCTGGCGCTCCGGCACGAGAACCAAATGCTCCGCCGTCAACTCGGAGTCCTGCCGCGATGGGGTCGTGCCGACCGGCTCTGGTTCGCGGCATTGTCTCGACTGATCCGGCGCCGCCGGTGGGCCGAGGTGTTCCCGGTAACCCCTGCGACGATCTTGTGCTGGCATCGCGACCTCGTGGCGCGTAAGTGGACGTTCACCGACAGGCGGTGCCCGGGTCGGCCTTGCGCCTGCCGGCCGGTCAAGGCGCTGATTGTGCGGATGGCGCGGGAGAATCCGACCTGGGGGCATCGGCGGATTCAGGGCGAGTTGGCTCGCCTGGGCTTCAGGATCGCGGCCTCCACGGTGTGGGAGATCCTGCACGGGGCCGGTATCGATCCGGCACCCCGCCGGGCCGGGCCGAGTTGGCGGCAGTTCCTGACCGCTCAAGCCCACGCGATCATCGCGTGTGACTTCCTGGTGGTCGGGACGATTCTGCTCAAGCGGCTGTATGTGCTGGTCTTCATCGAGCACGGCAGCCGGCGACTGCACCTGGCCGGAGTGACCGCGCATCCGACCGGGGCGTGGACGTTGCAGCAGGCCCGCAACCTGGCGATGGACCTGGGGGAGCGCATCGCCGGGCTGCGGTTCTTGATCCACGATCGGGACCCGCTCCTCACTATCGCCTTTCGGGAGGTCTTCACAGCCGAAGGGCTTCGGATCGTCACCACTCTGCCGCGGACGCCGAGGATGAACGCCATCTGCGAGCGGGTCACCGGCACCCTGCGCCGCGAACTGTTGGACCGGATCCTGATCCTCAGTGAACGCCATCTGGCCTTGGTGCTCCGCGAGTATCTGATCCACTACAACGGGCATCGGCCGCACCAGGCCCGGCACCAACGGCCCCCGGACACCGCAACGCAGTCCGCACGAGACGTGGCCGAACTCAACGACCTGCGGACCGTTTGCCGAAGACCCGTCGTCGCAGGCATGATCAGCGAATACCACCACGCCGCTTAACCGCAGCTCAGCTCACGTAACTCGATATTCGAGCGGTACAGGGTGCATCTGGCCGGCGTGACGGCGAATCCGACCGGTACGTGGGTTGTGCAGCAGGCCCGCAACCTGCTCATGGACCTGCAGGCAAGCGCCGGTGGTGTGCGGTTCCTGATCCGGGATCGAGATGCGAAGTTCACGGCGATGTTCGATGCGGTGTTCTCTTCGATCGGGGTGAAGGTCATCACGACGCCGGCGCGGGCGCCGCGGGCCAACGCGATTGCCGAGCGGTGGATCGGCAGTGTGCGCCGCGAATGCCTGGACCGAATGCAGGTCACCGGTGAGCGGCAGCTGCGACATGTCCTGGGGGAGTGCACCGATCACTACAACCATCATCGACCCCACAGGATCCTGAACCAGGCGTCGCCGAACGGACAACGTGATCTGCCCCCGCCGACGGATCGCATTCGGCTGGTTCGCAGAGATCGCCTCGGCGGCCTGATCCATGAGTACGCGCAGGTCGCTTAGGGTGACACCACTTTCGGCACCCACAAGCTCCGCCCATCGCGACCCGGGGCGGCCGTATCTCCGGATGGTCCTTATCGGGAGTTAGCACCCCGGCGAAGATCCTCGAACTCCGCCGACGCGAGGAAAGGATCATCGTGATGAGATACGCCGCTCTGGCTTGCGCGGTGCTGATGCTGGGTACGGCACAGCCCGCTCACGCCCTGACCCGGCCCGAGGTGCAACGGGTGGTCGAGAGGCTGGCCGACACCAAGGGAGTGCTGGGGGCCATCGGGGAGCTGTACGTGGACGGCAGGCGCGTCGGCCGGGGCAGCGCCGGGTCGCGCCTGATCGACGGCCGAGGAGGGAAGATCCCAGCCGACGCGCGCTACCGGATCGGCTCCCAGACCAAGGGCATGACCGCGACCGTGGCCCTGCAACTGGTGAAGGAGGGCAGGCTCGGGCTCGACGACAGGCTCAGCGACGTCCTGCCGGTCGTGGCCGAGAAGGATCTGGTCGAGCGGGCCGACGAGATCACCGTACGGCAGCTGATCCGCCACACCTCCGGGGTGCCCGAGTGGTTCCGCCACGACCTCGTGGACATCTTCGACATCACGACCTACTACCGGCCCGCCGACCTGC
The DNA here is from genome assembly GCF_040648355.1 of Nonomuraea sp. NPDC049152. NCBI lineage: Bacteria > Bacillati > Actinomycetota > Actinomycetes > Streptosporangiales > Streptosporangiaceae > Nonomuraea > Nonomuraea sp. NPDC049152. The sequence continues at coordinate 328,040 of NZ_JBEZDO010000006.1, forward strand.
TCAAGGTCTCCCGGTCTCAGCCCCGCAGCCAGGAGCCGGGGGAGAAGTTCTCGTACTCCAGCGCCAACTACACGCTGCTCACCATGATCATCGAGCGGATCACCGGCCGGAGCCTGGCCGCCGAGTTCGAGCGGCGTTGTTGCGGCCGCTCGGCATGACCAAGACCTATCTGCCGGTCCGGCCTCCAGTGGGCATCAAGGGGCCGCACGGCCACGGCTACACGCCGGGGCCCGACGGCAAGCTGCGCGACATGGACCGGATCAACGCCAGCTGGGGCCACGGGGCCGGAGGCGTGATCTCCACCGCCCGGGACATGGCCGCCTACCGCGCCGCCTTCATCCAGGGCAAGCTGCTGCCCGCCGACCTGCAGAAGGTGATCACCGCCCCGCCGGAGGGCGCGCCCGCGCCGCCACCGTTGCCCTGCGGGGGCAAGCTCGTGCAGACGAACGGCGGCGCCGCCGGGTTCACCTCGGCCACGATCAGCACACTCGACGGGCGTAAGCACTTCGCGGTCTCCACCACACTGGACGCCGCCCAGGACCTCACGGTCATCAAGGCCATCACCCAGGCGGGGGCGGACCTGCTGTGCTCGTGAGGCGCGAGCTTCAAGGCGGCCAGGCCCCTCAGGCGTGAGCCGCTAAGGCGCGAGCACGGCCAGGTGGCGCTGTTCAACGGGCAGCCGCTTGAGTGACACCCGCGTCTCCCCGCACCGTCAGGCGAGCACCACGGCCGCATAGTCGGACTCCGCCGGGTGCACCTTGTCCGTCATGACGAAGTCACCAGTCAGGACCAGGCGCCCGTCCGGAGTCCAGTCCATGGCGGCGGACTTGATCGAGGCGAGTACCGGCATCGAGGGCACCCTCTTCCGACGGCGGCAAGCGTCCGGCATCTTGGCATGCGACTTCCTACACGTGGACACCGTGTTCCTCAAACGCCTGTACGTGCTGTTCGCCATGGGGATCGAGACACGACGTGTGCACATCCTGGGCATCACTGCGCTGCGCCTGCCGAGAATGCCATCCACCCAGGTCGTGGCCTTGCAGGGCTTCGCGTGGGGTGTAGGAGCTTCGACGCCAGGCGAGGGAAACGAATGCGGCATGATGATCGGCCGTGCTCCTTCGCCTGGCCTATCTGACCGTCACGAACGCTTTCGCCGCTCTGCGGCTACTGCCGATGGGCGATCGGGACAAGGACATCGAGATCCTCGCTCTGCGTCACCAGATCACTCTCCTCGAACGGCAGTTCGGCGCCGATGCCAGGGTGAGATTCGCTCCCGAGGACCGTGTCTTCCTGGCCGCCCTACTGACATCGCTGCCTCGCGAGGTCCTGCGCCGGCTGCGGCTTCTCGTCCGCCCGGATACCGTCCTGCGCTGGCACCGCGATCTGGTGAAACAGCGGCACGCCCGTACCTGCCGGCCAAAGCGGCCTGGGCGCCCGGTCGCCGTCGGCTCCATCCGAGTTCTCATCCTGCGTCTGGTTCGTGAGAACCCGTCCTGGGGATATCGGCGGGTGCACGGCGAGCTGACCATGCTCGGCATCAAGGTCGCTGCGTCCACGGTCTGGGAGATCCTCAAGCAGGAGGGTCTTGATCCGGCACCCGAGCGGGCGTCCATCACGTGGGCAGACTTCCTGCGCTCGCAAGCCGACGCACTTCTGGCCTGCGACTTCATCGAGACCGTCACCCTCAACGGGCGGCGCCAGTACATCCTGGCCGTCATCGAGCACGCCACCAGACGAGTCCGCGTGCTCGGCACCACCGCCCACCCGACCGCTGCCTGGGTCACCCAGGCGATAAGGAATCTCGCGATGGATCTGGACGATGCGGGCTGTCGGGCGCGCTTTCTCATCCGAGACCGGGATGGGAAGTTTCCCACCCTCATCAACGAGATCCTCGCCAACGCCACCTGCCCCACGCCCTGGGCGAGTACGAACAGTTCTACAACCAGCACCGAGCCCACCAAAGCCTGGCCCAAGCGGCCCCGCTGGGTACCGTCCCGGATCCGATCACAGATCCAGAGCGAATCACCGACCTGAACATACGCCGACGAGACCGGCTTGGCGGCGTCCTTCACGAGTACTCACATGCCGCTTGACCTGCATGGATGTAATTTTCGGCAGGCGCAGGGTCACTAACCTGCACGCGCGGCGTTCCTGGCCCACCCCGAACGGTTCCACGGGTCGGCGACGCTACCCGCCCGCCACTCGAGACCTGTCAGCCCGAGAACCCACTACAAGCAACAAGTATCTCATCAGGTTTGACAGGTTCCGCCTCCCCTTTCAGCCACTGTTGATGCTCGCCAAGCCCTGGTCGAGCGGCGATGGGCGTCAAAACACCGACCAGCCGGTGCTTGTGGTGAATGCGTCCAGCGCGGCGATCCCGGCCACCGAATTCCCGCTGTCATCCAGGCCCGGTCCCCACACCGCCAGCGCGCACCGGTTCGGCACCACGGCCAGGATCGCCCCGCCAACCCCGCTCTTGGCCGGGAGTCCGACCCGGTAGGCGACCTCCCCCGCGCTGTCGTAGGTGCCGCAGGTCAGCAGGGCGGCATTCAGCCGCTTGGCGTCGCTGCGGGACAGCAACCGAGACCCATCACTGGCCACCCCGTGCCGCACCAGGAACAAACCGGCCTGCGCCAGCTCGGCACAGGTCATCATGATCGAGCACTGCCACTGGTAGTGCTCGAGCACCGCCTCGACCGTGTTCTCCAGGTTGCCGTAGTCAGCGATCAAGTGGGCCAGCGCGGCGTTGCGGTGTCCGTGCTCGGCCTCCGAGGCAGCCACCGCCGGGGCGAAGTCCACAGACTTGCTGGCGGTCTCAGCTTGAAGGAAACCCAGGACCGCGCCTCTGGCATCCCCCGTCAGGGTGAGCAGCCGGTCGGTCACCACCAGGGCGCCGGCGTTCACGAACGGATTGCGCGGAATCCCGTGATCGTGCTCAAGCTGGAGCAGGGAGTTGAACGGATCCCCGGACGGCTCGCGGCCGACCCGGCGCCAAATCCGTTCCCCCTCCCGCTCCAGCACCAAGGTCAGGCTGAACACCTTCGACACGCTCTGGATGGACATTGCGGTCTGCCAGTCACCGACTCCGTAGAGCTCGCCCTCGGAGGTGGCCACCGCCATGCCGAACAGGCCCGGATCAACCTCGGCCAAGGCCGGAATATAGTCGGCCACCCGTCCCGCGCCGATGCTGGGGGCGATCTCGGCCACGATCCGGTGCAGCAGTCGCTCGTAGTTCACTGGACCATTCTGGCCTGAGCCTGCCAACCACCTGACCGCCAAATCCCGCTATCGCTGCGGGGCGAACTGGCCGCCGCAGCAGAGCCTCAGCTGGTGGCCCCGGCCGCTCCAGCCGACGGGTCGTCGCCCGGCCAGCGCCCGGTGGTCTTGCGAACGCCGTGTGCGCCGGCGATTGCGAGGGTGTGCCGCTCGGAAACACGGTTTCGTGCTGTGAGCTGGGATTTTGCTGCGTGATCGGGGCGGTGGGTGTCACCATCGCGGGGTGTTGTTGTCTCTGGTTTACCGGTCGGTGGGGCGCTTGACGCTGGTGCCCTTCGCCACGACCGCGACGATCTCCCGCGTCGAGCGATGGTTGTCGGAGGCCGCCGAGCAGAACGTCGACTTGACCCGAAGGGTCGGGGCGGTGCATCAGGGATCTTGGCGTGTGACTTCTTCCGCTGCGACACCACGCTTCTCAAGCGCCTGTGTTGCCTGGTCATGGTGGAGATCTCCACACGGCGGGTGCACATCCTCGGGGTCACCGACCATCCGGCTGAAAATTGGTCCACCTACGTGGAGCTGGAGTTATCCCAGTGCTGATCATTATCGTCCGAGCGAGCGCTCAACCTGATTTGATCAGATACTCAAAGGCTGGGCTGGTATCAAGCTGTCGTCGCAGGTCAAGCACTGTGTTTCAGTTTTGGAGCACTACCGGCAACTCCGCCAATAATTTCCACAGCAGCGCCCGCACACCTTACGGGACCCCTTGACAGCTCTGCCGCGCGCGTTCGAGGATGCCCGGGTGAACCTGTCAGACAGGCAGACAGCTGATGGTATGCCCAGGCGGGTCAGCGCGATGGAAGCGGTGCTGACCTACCTACGCGGTGCTATCGAGCGAGGTGAGTATGCGATAGGGGAGAAGCTGCCCTCGGAGGCGGAGCTCTGCCGCCGCCTGGCGGTGAGCAGGCCCGTGCTCCGTGAGGCCCTGCGCGCCCTTCAGACGATGGGGCTCACGGTCTCTCGCACCGGCAAGGGCACCTTTGTCGTCTCCAACGGCCCGGTGGAGGACCCGACCTTCGGCGACTACTCCGCGAGCGACCTCCTCGAGGTGCGCCGTCATGTGGAGATCCCGGTGGCCGGCTACGCGGCCGTGCGCCGGACTCCCGAGGATCTCGACCATCTCTCGCACCTGCTGGAGCGGATGGAACAGGAGAGCGACACCACCGCGTGGGTGGCGATGGACACCCTCTTCCATCTCACCATCGCCCAAGCTGCCCAGAACCCGGTCTTCCGGAGGGTCATCGAGGAGATCCGCGACGCACTGGCCCGCCAGTCGGCGTTCCTCAACGAACTCGGCGGACGGCGCGAGCAGTCGAACCGGGAGCATCGCGCGATCGTCGAGGCCCTCATCGACCAGTCCGAGCACGATGCCGTGGAAGCGATGAAGGACCATCTGGAACGAGTCGAGACGACCCTGACCTCCATCGTGCGGCCCCACCGCACGGATCCCCCCATGGAAGGCAGAAACCAGACGTGAGCCAACCCCTCCAGACAGAACAGGGACAACAGCAAGCCGCCGCGCATGTCGACGCCGGCGACGCCGGCTACAGCAAGTCCTTGAAATCCCGCCACATCAACATGATCGCCATCGGCGGCGCCATCGGCACCGGACTGTTTCTCGGCGCGGGCGGACGGCTCGCCAACGCCGGGCCGTCCCTGGCCGTGGCCTACGCGGTTTGTGGGGTCGTCGCCTTCCTTGTGGTGCGTGCCCTGGGCGAACTTGTCCTGCACCGCCCGTCCTCGGGGGCGTTCGTCTCCTACGCCCGGGAGTTTCTCGGAGAGAAGGGAGCGTTCGTCGCGGGCTGGATGTACTTCCTGAACTGGGCGACCACCGGAATAGCCGACATCACGGCAGTGGCGACCTACACGCACTACTGGGGCATGTTCACCGATGTTCCGCAGTGGGTGATCGCCCTGATCGCGCTCGCGGTCGTGCTGACCGTGAACCTCATCTCCGTGAAGATCTTCGGTGAGCTGGAATTCTGGTTCGCCATCATCAAGGTCGGCGCACTGGTCGGCTTCATGCTGATCGGCATCTTCCTGCTGGTCGCCGGCCAGTCGATCGAAGGCCACACTCCAGGGCCATCATTGATCGCGGACTACGGTGGCATCTTCCCCAACGGGGCGCTCCCGATGCTGCTGGTGATCCAGGGCGTCGTCTTCGCCTACGCCTCGGTCGAGTTGGTCGGTGTCACGGCGGGCGAGACCAGCCAGCCGGAGAAGGTCGTGCCGAAGGCCATCAACTCCATCATGTGGCGCGTGGCCCTGTTCTACGTCGGCTCGGTGGTACTGCTGGCGATGCTGCTGCCCTGGAGCGCCTACTCGGCCGATGAGAGCCCGTTCGTGACCGTACTGTCCAACATCGGAGTGCCCGCGGCGGGCGACGTGATGAACCTCGTCGTCCTCACCGCCGCGCTGTCCAGCCTCAACTCTGGGCTCTACTCCACCGGGCGCATCCTGCGCTCCATGGCGATGTCGGGTTCCGCGCCGAAGTTCGCCGGCGTGATGAGCCGAAGCCAGGTGCCGTACGGCGGCATCCTGCTCACCTGCTCCATCTGCGTGCTGGGCGTGGGCCTCAACTACGTCGTGCCGAGCAAGGCGTTCGAGATCGTGCTGAACTTCGCGGCGATCGGCATCCTGAGCACCTGGTCCGTGATCATGGTCTGTCATCTGCTCTTCTGGCGGAAGTCCCGGTCAGGCCACATCGTCCGCCCTCACTACCGCCTCCCCGGCTCGCCTTGGTCCGAGATCGTCACGCTTGCCTTCCTGGCCTTCGTGCTGGTCCTGATGTGGGCCGACGAGGGAGCCGGACGCATCACGGTCATGGCACTCCCCGCTATCGCGGCGGCGCTCGTCGTCGGCTGGTTCCTGGTACGCCGCCGGGTCAGCGTCGTACGAGACGCCGCGGAATCCAAGCGCGCCGAGGACGAAAACTGAGCATGAGTCACACCACCAGGGCGGGCGGCAGCATGGGCCGTCCTCTGGGAGGCCCGCCCACCATTCGCGAACCGGCCCACGTCCCGCTCGCCCACGTGGTGCGCGAAGGCGTGATCGAGAGCGTCCACCACGGCTCGGTCGTGGTGCTGGCCGCGGATGGCGGTGTGGAATTCCGGGCAGGCGATATCGAGGCCGCGTTCTATCCCCGCTCGGCACTCAAGCCCGTCCAGGCGGTCGGCCTGCTGCGCGCCGGCCTGCCGCTGGACGGCGAACTGCTTGCCCTGGCCGCGGCCAGCCACTCGGGACAGGAGCGGCATCTGACCGCGGCCCGGCGCATCCTGCACGCCGCCGGGCTGACAGAGGCGGACCTGCGCAACGTCCCCGACTTGCCCTACGACCCAGCGGTACGCGAGGAGTGGATCCGCCGCGGCCTCGGACCCACCCGGCTCGTCCAGAACTGCTCCGGCAAGCACGCCGCCATGCTGATGACGGCCCAGATCCGAAACTGGCCACTCACGAATTACCTCGACCCTGAGCATCCGCTGCAGCGGGCGGTCGCCGCGACCGTGGAGGATCTCACCGGACAGGGGGTCGCCCGGGTAGCGGTCGATGGATGCGGCGCACCACTGTTGTCCGTATCCCTGCTCGGGCTCACCCGGGCCGTAGCGCGGTTGGCGACGGCCGCGCCCTACACCCACGAGGGCCGGGTCGCGCACGCCATGCGCGAGCACCCGGAGATGGCCTCCGGCACGGGGCGGGACGTCGCCCGGCTGATGCGCGCGGTGCCGGGCCTGCTCGCCAAGGACGGATTCGAAGGCGTTCAGGTCGCGGCCCTGCCGGATGGGCGGACCGTCGGCGTGAAGGTGGCCGATGGCGCCGACCGCGCCCGGATGCCCGTGGCCGCGGCGGCCCTCGCCCGGTGCGGGGTCGACCCCGAGATCCTCGCCGGATTCGCCAGCACGCCGGTCATGGGCGGTAGCTCCGCTGTCGGAAGCCTACGGGCCGTCGGCGCGCTCGCCCCCAAATCTCCCTTTATCACGTGAAGGAGCACCTGCGCCCATGACTGCCGGCCACCGCCGCGAACACGACCTGCTCGGCTACCGGGACGTGCCCACCGGCGCGTACTGGGGCGTGCACACTCTGCGCGCCGCGGAGAACTTCCCGATCACCGGTACGGCGATATCCGCTTACCCGCACCTGATCAACGCGCTCGCCGCGGTGAAGGAAGCCGCGGCTCGCGCCAACGAAGGGCTCGGTCTGCTCGCCACTGACAAGGCCTCGGCCATCGCCACCGCCTGCCAGGAGATCCGAGACGGCCGCCTGCATGACCAGTTCATTGTCGACGTGATCCAGGGCGGCGCCGGCACCTCGACCAACATGAACGCCAACGAGGTGATCGCCAACCGGGCGCTGGAGATCCTGGGTTACGTCAGGGGTGACTATCACCACCTGCATCCGAACGAGGACGTCAACCTCAGCCAATCCACCAATGACGTCTATCCGACCGCCGTCAACGTCGCCACGATCGTCATGGTGCACGAACTGCTCGATGCGATGGCCTTCCTACGCGAGGCCTTCGCCGTCAAGGCCGAGAAGTTCCGCGACATACTCAAGATGGGCCGCACCCAGCTCCAGGACGCGGTGCCGATGACCCTGGGCCAGGAGTTCTCCGCGTACGCGGTGATGCTGGAGGAGGACCAGAGCCGGCTCGCCGAGTCCGCCCTGCTCATGCACGAGATCAATCTCGGGGCGACGGCGATCGGCACCGGCCTCAACGCCCCTGCAGGCTACGCCGAGGCCGCCCGCCGACACCTGGCCGCCATCACCGGACTCCCCCTGGTGACCGCCGCCAACCTCGTCGAGGCCACCCAGGACTGCGGGGCCTTCGTCCACCTGTCGAGCGTGCTCAAACGCATCGCCGTCAAGCTCTCCAAGAGCTGCAACGACCTGCGGCTGCTCTCCTCCGGCCCGCGCGCCGGCCTCGCGGAGATCAACCTGCCTCCGGCCCAGGCAGGTTCCAGCATCATGCCAGGCAAGGTCAACCCGGTCATCCCCGAAGTCGTCAACCAGGTCGCCTTCGAGGTCATCGGTAACGACATCACCATCACCATGGCCGCCGAGGCAGGACAGCTGCAGCTCAACGCCTTCGAACCGATCATCCTGCACTCCCTCGCGAAGAGCATCACCCACCTGCGGGTCGCCTGCCTCACCCTCGCCGGACGCTGCGTGTCCGGCATCACCGCCAATACCGAGACTCTGCGCGCGGCGGTGGAGAACTCCATCGGGCTCGTCACCGCCCTCAACCCGCACATCGGCTACACCGCCGCCACCGCCATCGCCAAGGAAGCACACTCCACCGGCCGCGGCGTCGCCGAACTCGTCCTGGAAAAGGGCCTCCTCCCGGCCGACCGGCTGGCTGCGCTGTTGCGCCCGGAGGAGGTGGCCGGCGCAGGGGTCAGGGGCGGGCCCGAGTAGCGGCCGGCCTGGTCTCCTCGGTGTACAGCGCCGTGGCGACCGTGAGTTGGGCCGCCGAAGGGTCGGGGTCCGGGCGGATATGCGCGGCGACGTGCCGCCAGGCCTCGGCGAGCCCCGTAGGCCTCCTACCCCAGCGGCCAGGTCACGGAAGACGCTGGTCGGCGCGCGGCTCGCCATTTGTCTCACGACTGCTGTTCCCCACGACTCTGGAGGAAGCATGTCCCTGCTCAATTTGTGTGATGTCACCATGCGGTTCCGCGGGCATAAAGTGGTCGATCGGGTCAGCCTCACCCTCGAGGAAGGCGAACGCCGCGCGCTCGTCGGCCCTCCGGGTTCCGGCAAGTCGACGCTGCTCGCGTTGATCTCCGGCGCGCTCACGCCGACGCTCGGCACCGTGGAGTTCGACGGTGAGGCCATCACCGGGCTACCGGAGTCGCGCAGGACCATGCTTGGTATCGTCAGAGTCCTTCAGCACAGCAGCCCGTTCGTGGGGCTGACCTGCTGTGACAATGTTGAGCTCGCGGTGCGCACGCGACGCGGCGGAGGGTCGAGCGGCTGGCTTCCCGCGCGCACGCGCATAGAGATCGCAGCCGAGGCCGGCACGTGCCTGGAGCGGGTGGATCTGGCCGCGCTAGCGGAGGAGCCGACCAGCGCACTCTCCTTGAGCGAGGAGCGCAGGCTGGCGCTGGCGATGGCATTGGCCGCCCGTCCTCGTCTGCTGCTGCTGGACGCGTTCACGGCAGGTCTCACTGCCGCTGAGGGAGCCGGTCTTGCCAGGGTGATCCGTGGCCTGCCGAACTCCATCGCGGTACTCCTCGTCGAGCGCGACCCCGAGAGGCTACTGCCGGTAGCCTCTCGCATGACCGTCCTGAGCGCCGGCGTGGTGACCAACCTGGCGAGCAAGACGTCCCTGGCCGCGCCCGGCCCAGTCCTGCCTCAGGGAACGCGCATCCGCCGCTATCCCGTCGAGACACGCGACCTCATCAAGGCCGACCTGATCCAGCCAGGTGCGACGCTGACCGCCCGCCGCCGCGGCAAGACGTTCTCAGCCACGGTCAAGGAGGACGGGTGCATCGAGGTCGCGTCCGGTGAGACGTTCGCCGCGCCCTCGACCGCCGGGGAGTTCGTGTTGGGCGGGCAGGTAGGTAACGGGTGGGAGTTCTGGAAGGTGGAGACTCCCACGGGCCCTGTAGCGCTCAAAGACATCAGGGACGTGGCGCTCGCCAGCGGGTTCGCCAGGAAGACACGCCCCTAGCGGACCGGAAAGGATCATTGAGGTGGGGTGTGGGCGCGTTCGCCTTCTCGCTGCGGACGCGGGCGTGTTCACAGCGACGGGCGGCCAGCACATCCGGACCTGGTGAAGGTGGACCAGGCGGCCAAGCTGTTCTACCTGTACGGCCACGCCCGCCGAGGCGCCTACTACTCGGGCGGCCAGGTGCAGTACCTGTCGGATCGGACGTGGTTCGTGTGCGTGCGGGATGTCCCGTCTGGTCAGCCGCCCCGGTGAGTGCTGTACGCGATCGTGGACCATCCGACTGGTCTACCTGGCCAGTATCGGACGGAGCCGGTGTCGGCCGCTGAGTTCGCCTCAGCCCTGGCGAGCGAGGGCCGCACGGTGGTGACCCGCAAGTACGACAACTACGAGATCACCTACTCGCTCGATGGTGAGACGGTGCTGCCGTGACGAGCCAGGAGCAGCCTCTAACAGTGACGCTCGCGCTGGCCGAGCTGCGCGGCCTGGTCGAGCTGGGCTTCGAGCGGGTCAACGGCCAGAACGCGCTGATCTTGCAGCGGCTCGACCACGTCGACGGCCGTCACGCGGAGCTGGCCAAACGGGTCGAGCAGTTGGAGACGCGCGCGGACGCGGTCGAACGAGAAGCCGTCACCCGCGCCCAGCTGTCCGACCGGACCAAGCAGATCATCGCCGTCGCCAGCGTCCTGGTGACGATCGCCGGTGTCGTGATCGCTCTGATCAGCCTGACGCGAGGCTGACCCAGTTGACCGTGTTTCCCGTCGAGGACGGCGTGCTTCTCGTGCCCGCCGTGCTCCCCATCCGCGTGACCAGCGCGGACCTGAAGATGACCGTGGCCGACTGGCTACGGCTGACCACCGTGGAGGTCGTCGTGACCCCTGACGACGAAGATCCGACGCCGCCCGCGCCGTACATGGGCGCCGATGTGACCGAGTTCGGCCCTGACCAGTCGTGGCTTCCGCAGGAGCCGGGGTCGGTGGTCGAGGACGACAACCCCGACGACGAGGAGGAAGCGGAGGGTGGCGAAGAAGGCTGAGGATCACCTCCTCGAGGTGCTGCGTTCGGAGCTCGGCTACGTCGAGTCGTCCGCCGGGTTGGACGAAGTTCGCCGCCTGGTGGGCTGAGAGCTGCTAACGCAATGAGGCGAGGCGGCGCCAGCACGTCATCCCCGAGCCGCAGCCCAGCTGCTGCGGCAGGTGCTCCCGAGCGATCCCGGTGTGCAGCACGAACAAGATGCCCTGCAAGGCCAGCCGGTCATCGAGCCGTTGACGACCCGGATGCCGGAAGCGCCGCCGACGCTGGGGCAGCAACGGCTCGATCACCGCCCACAGCTCGTCGCTGACCTCCCACGGCTTCGGCTTCGCCACCCGGGCTCCTCTCGCTCGGCTACAGCGAGAGATCAGAGCACAACAAAGATCATTCCTCCGCCATCGTGAGCACCTAGCCAATATCTCCTGGCACCGTCCGGGGCGGCCTGGCAGGCCGCCCCGGACGGGTGGTCAGGGGGTGCAGAACGGGAGGCCGGCGTGGGAGCGCAGGCCTCCGGCCCACACCCAGGCGTAACCGGTCCAGCCCCACTTGATCTTCACCCAGACCTTGTGGTGTCGCCCCCACAGGTTCAGTGCGGCGCCACGATCGAAGTAGCACTCGGCGCTGGCGTCCCAGCTGGGCAGCATGTTGCCGAGGATCCGTCCCGGCTCGTGAACGACGGAGCCTGGAGAGGCGTGCACGGTGAGGTGCGGGCTCACCCACTCGCCCACGTGAACCACGGTCGAGGCGGCGGTGGCGGCCGGCGCGGCTGGCGCGACCAGGGCGAGGACGGCCGAAGCGAGCGGGGCCAGGAGAACGCGCTTCATATCGGGGTGATCCTTTCTCGTGTGTGTGCCTGTGTGAGCCGCGATCAGCCGCGCACCCGGACGTCCAGGCCCTCAATCCAGTGCGTGACACCGGCGCAGGTGGCTCGGGAGACTTCGGTTCCCGACACCCAAGGCCCCTCGATGGTGTAGTACATGATCCGCTCGCGGATGCCGATCCACGCGCACTTGCCGACCACCTGGTGGTAGGCGGTGGTCGGTTGAGAGCAGCGCGACTCGACGTACCACTTGCCGAAGAGGCCGGACTCCCGGTGAACCGTGGCATCGCAGATGTCGCGCCGCTGCGCGGCTTCGGCCGGGGCCACGGCGACGGAGGTGGCCACGGTGGCCAGGCTGGCCAGCGCGGCGGCTGCCGCCAGGACACGCAGGGGCTTGCGGACGGACGGGCGGCGGGTGTCGGTGCAGGACATATGTGTTCTCCTTCTCGTGCTGGTGATGAGGGGGCGCCTCAACGGCTGGCCCAGACGTGGATCTTGTTGGCGAAGTCGACTCCGGGCATCCGGGGAGCGGGCAGGTCGAAGACGGGGCCGTCGTTGACCCGAATCCGGTCGCAGTAGGCCGCTCCCTTCACCGAGGAAAGCTTGGTCGCCCAATAGGTGTTCGGCCGCACCGTGTAGCCGGCGGCGTCGCAGTGACCGTGCTGGCCATAGACGGTCGTCCATTCGCCGTGGAACTCCGGGTCGGTGTACCAGAACATGATCGGCACCTCCTGGTGCCGCAGCCCAAGGGCGCGTGCCTTGAGCCGGAGCCCGGCGTCCGCCGCCTGGCGCGAGAGGTCCGAGCACGATTGCGCGAGGGTCGGTGAGACGCCCCTGGGTGCGGCGGCGCCGACCAGCACCGAGCAGAAACGGCCGTTCCGAGCGGTGTTCGCGGTTTCTTCTGTGGCCGCGGCGCCATGTGCGGAAAACAGCAGCGCGGCCACGGCCGGGACCATGGGCAAAAACACGATGGATACCTCCTGACGTGGTGGGGTGGTGCTGACTCGACCATCGCGCCGGACGGTGACCTGGGAAAAGGGGTTGCCCGCCGCCTCGCGTTCCGGGCAACCGGGAAACCTACGCAAATGGCAACCAGGGCCAATAGCGCAATAAATGAGCCTTTTCTGTGCCGCTATTTCCGGTGGCCGATCTCCGCCCTTTCCCTTTACCGTGGGAAACGCATTGGTGACCGGTGAAAGCGGGGGGTCTGTGTCCTTGGAAGGGTCGCAGGAAGCCGGGGCTAGGCTGCGGCGGCTGCGGACGGAGCGCGGGCTCTCGCTCAACGAGCTGTCCCGGGCGACGCACTACAGCAAGGGCTACCTCAGCCGCATCGAATCGGGAGAGAAGACGCTCACCCCAGGCGTGGCACACCGGTGCGACCAGGTGCTGGAGACCGGCGGCGAGCTCGCCGGGCTCGTAGAGCGGTCAGCCGGCGCCTGCCCCTACCGCGGGCTCAGCGCCTACGAGCCGCACGATGCCCGGTGGTTCTTCGGTCGTGAGCGCGCCCTGCGCGCGCTGGTGGCTCGGCTGGCCGAGCCCCGCCGCGGGCCGCTGGTCGTCGTCGCCCCCTCGGGCGCGGGCAAGTCGTCCCTACTGCGCGCGGGACTGGTGCCCGCCGTCCAGCGCGGGGCGCTGCCCGCCGCGGGCTCGCGCGGATGGCCGGTTGTCCTGATCACGCCAGGGAAGGCTCCTGTGGAAGCGCTGGCCGCCGGGTTCGGCACGGCACTCGGCGGCGACGCGGCCGGGCTGGCCGCCACCCTCATGCGAGATCCCGGCGCGTTCGCGGCGCAGGTGGGAGCCGCCGTAAAGGGTCGTGCGGTACTGATCGTCGACCAGCTCGAGGAGGCGTTCACGCTCTGCGCCGACCAGGCCCAGCGGCGCGCCTTCCTGGTCGGGGTCCACGCTCTGGCATCCCGCCCGCTGCCCGGCCAGGCAGACGAGGACACGGCATCGCTGGTCGTGCTCGGGCTGCGCGCCGACTTCTACAGCCACTGCCTGGCCCACCCCGAGCTGGTGGAGGCGCTGCACGACGGCCATGTCCCGCTGGGACCCATGACGCCGGACGAGCTGGCCGAGGTCATCACTGGCCCAGCCCGTGAGAGCGGCCTGACCCTGGAGCCAGGACTCATCGAGCTGCTGCTTCGCGACATGGGCGCGCCACCGCGAGAACCTGGCCCCGCGCCACAGCTCGGCCGCGCTCACGAGCCGGGGGCCCTGCCGCTGCTCTCGCACGCTCTGCTGTCCACGTGGAAGCAACGCCGGGGGAACGTGCTCACGGTGGCGGGCTACCGCGCAGTCGGCGGGATCGCCGGAGCCGTCGCCCGCACCGCGGAACGCGTCTACGCTACGTTGGGCCCCGGCCACCAGGACCTTGCCCGCCGGCTGCTGTCCCACCTGGTGTGCGTGAGCGACGACGGCACCGAGACCCGCCGCCCCGTGGACGTGAGGCAGCTCCCCGAGGCCCACTTCCCCACCCCGGCCACCACCGAGGTGATCGAAGCCTTCGCCAGGGCCCGGCTGCTGATCGTGGGCTCCGACTCCGTACGGCTCGCCCACGAGGCGCTGCTGTGGGCCTGGCCGCGGCTGCGTGACTGGATCGACGCCGACCGCGCGGGCCTCCGCACCCGTCGACAGTTGGCGAGCGCCGCCCACAGCTGGGAACACGACGGCCTGGATCCGTCCCTGCTGTACCGCGGGAGCCGCCTGCGTACCGCGCGGCAGTGGGCGGCGGCCAACGCCGCCATGCTCACCGCCGCGGAACAGCGCTTCCTTGACGCCGGCGCCGAAGCGGAGGCCGAGGAGAGGGCGGCGCTCAACCGGCGTGCCAGCCGCCGCCGCCGACTCGTGGCCGGCGGGTCCGCGCTCCTGGCCGTCACGCTCGCCGCCGCGCTGCTAGCCGTCGGCACACTCCGCTCAGCCGACGAGCAGGCGGCCCAGAGCCTGTCCAGGCACCTCGCCACACAGAGCGAGAGCCTGCTCGCCACCGACTCCACAACGGCGCAGCTGCTGGCAGTCGCGGCCTACCGGATCGCGCCCACCGCCGACGCGCGCAGGAGCATGCTGAGCGCCCTCGCCCACCCGGCCCGTGAGGTCCTCACCGGGCACGTTGGCGGGGTGTCCGGCGTAGCGTTCAGCCAGGGCGGCCCCGTCCTGGCCAGCGGCGGCCTGGACGGCACCGTGCGGTTGTGGAACCTGACAACGCGCAGCCAGGCCAGCCAGCCGCTGACCGGGCACACGGGCAGCGTCATGGCAGTGGCGTTCGCCCCCGGCGACCGTCTCCTGGCCAGCGCCGACAACGCTGGCACCGTGCGGCTGTGGGACGTGCCGAGCGGTTACCCCCGCGGCACGTTCGCCCTGCGCACCGGGCCCGTGACAGCCATCAGGTTCGGCCCAGGCGGCCGGACGCTGGCCACCGGCGAGGAGAGCGGCGTGGTCCGGCTGTGGGACATCCAGACCGCCCGCCCCCTCGGCGTGCGAACGGGCCACCGGGGTGCCGTCACCACGCTGCAATACAGCCCCGATGGACGGACCCTCGCCAGCGCCGACGAGCACGGCACCGTCCTGCTCTGGGACGTCCAGGCGAAACAGCCGCGCGAGCACCCGCTCGCCACGCACTCCCACGGCGTGTACGGCATGGCCTTCAGCCCCGACGGGCGCACCCTCGCCACCGCGGCCGACGACACCATGGTGCGCCTGTGGGACGTGGCCACCGGGCAGCTCACCGGCCGGCCCCTGGTCGGACGGCCCGGCCACCGGATCCGCGCGGTAGCCTTCAGCCCTGACGGCCGCACGGTCGCCGCCGGAGGTCGCGAAGGCGGCGGCGTCCTGCTGGCCTGGGACATCGCCACCCGCCGCCCAGCCGGTGCCGCGCTCACCGGCCACACCGGCTGGATCACCGACATCCAGTTCGGCAGCGACGGGCGGACGCTAGCCAGCACCAGCAGCGACGACTCCACGGTCCGGCTGTGGGACATGGTCACCTACCGCCCCATCGGCACGCCCCTGCGCCAGGCCGGCTCGGCGGAGGCCGTCGCGTTCAGTCCGGACGGGCAGCTCCTGGCCGGCACGGCCAGCGGGGAGACCGCGACCGTTCGACTGTGGGACTCCCGCACCCTGCACCCCATCGGAGCTCCCCTCGCCGGCCACACCGGGAGCCTCGACGAGCTCGAGTTCGCTCCCGACGGCCGCACGCTGATCAGCGCCGACGGCGACGGCGCAGTGCTGCTGTGGGAGACCCTTACCCACCACCAGGAGCCACCCCTCGGCGAGGCCCCCTTCAAAGAGGCGTTCACGGCGACACAAGTGGCGATCAGCCCGGACGGAAAGCTGCTCGCCACCGGAGACACCGGCACCATCACCGGCGTTACCACCCGCAGCACCGACGACAACGTTCTCATCTGGGACCTCGCCAGCCGCCGCCCGACAGGCCCACCCCTTCTCGACCACACCGAAGGCATGGCGGACCTCGAATTCAGCCCCGACGGGCGGACGCTAGCCGTCGTCAGCAACCGCGAGGCACCCCAACCGGGACTCGGCGCCCGGCACGAGATCCTGCTCTACGACGTCGCTAGCCGCCGACCCACTGGCCCGCCCCTCGCCGGGCACTCCGACGACGTCAACGACGTCGAATACAGCCCTGACGGGCGATTGCTTGCCAGCACCGGGCGCGACAGGACGGTTCGCCTGTGGGACGTAGCCACCAGGCGCCCGGCAGGCGGGCCCCTGACCGGGCACCTGGACGAGGTGACCGACGTTGAGTTCAGCCCCGACGGGCGGTTCCTCGCTAGCGCCGGGTTCGACGAGACGATCCAGTTGTGGGACGTGGCCACCAGACGCCCTATCGGCGTACCCCTGAACGGGCACGTCGGCGCCGTTCGTGCGGTTGCGTTCAGGCCGGACAGCCGCGTGCTGGCCAGCGCCGGCGAGGACGGCACGGTGCAGTTGTGGGACGTGGCACTCCCCGGCGACCCCGCCAGGACGCTCTGTGCCATCGCCAGCCGTTCGCGGCCCGCATCGACGCCGGGGCTGAGTCGCGCGGAGTGGGCCCAGTACGCGCCCGGCCTCCGGTACCTCCAAGTGTGTCCGTCACCTCAGCCCTGAGGATGGCTTGGCAAAACAGGGACCGGATGACGCCGGCAGGGTGAAGGGCTGTGGCGGCAGGCAAGGGGTGTCACACAGCGAGGCGGCACCCCGGTCACATGGCCACCGCGACTGCCGCTGCCTCCCCCTGGCGTACTGCTGCAGCGATCTCGATCGCGGACCTGCCCGCTCACACCATGCCTTCGATTCTGACCGCACCGGAACGCCGCCACCAGGGCCACCGGCCGGCGGGTTCTGCCACCGTGCCGCAGACGCGGAGGATGAACGCTATCTGCGAGCGGGTCATCGGCACCCTGCGCTGCGAGCTCCTGGACCGGATCCTGATCCTCAGTGAACGCCATCTGGCCCTGGTGCTCCGCGAGTGCCTGAACCACTACAACGGGCACCGGCCGCGAGACCGGGACGGGAAGTTCCCGGCCCTCATGGACGAGATCCTGTCCGACGCTGGCATCCAGACCCCGTCGACGCGACCGGCTCGGCGGAGTCCTCCACGAGTACTCGCATGCCGCTTGAACTGCATGGATGGCGTTTTCGGCAGGCGCAGAGACGACAAGTGATCCGGAACCAGTCCGGAATCTCTAGCGCGTATTCAGCCCGACCAACCACAGTCGCCCGCCGCTGACCGCACGCCACCGCCTACACCAAGACAGCCCCTGATCAGCCTTTTTCGTTGATCAGGGGCTCTTTCTTTGTCTGCGGTCGCATACCGGCCATCATCGGCAGAGCGGAGCACTTCCGCCGGCCGGCACGAACTGCTGGACCGCACGTTGATCTGGAACCAGCGCCACCTCTTACATGTCCTGCGCGAGTTCGAGACGTTCTACAACCACCACCGGCCGCACCGAACCCTCCGGCAGGCCGCCCCACGCCGACCGCTCCCTGACCCGGGCGCCGACCGGGCTCAGATTGCTCGGCTCGACGTCCGCCGACATGATCGACTCGGTGGTGTCCTCAGGGAGTACCGACATGCTGCTTGACCTGGACGGATGAGTTTTCGGCATCCGCAGTCAGTGTGGATCGATGTCATTCGCTTGACCATACTTCGCTCGGCGAAGTATGGTCCTCCGTGTGACAAAACGATCATTAGCGGCTCTTCCCCTGGTAACCGTACGAACCCCGCATTGTACGGTCGCCTTCCCGTCCAGCGGCCGGCTCCAACTACACGCGCTCGGGCCCGGCACTGCGCCGCGCCTGTACGACCAGGGGGAGATGAAGACCGTGACCAAGCGGTGGGCCGCTGTTGTGGCACCGGAGGGCCTGATGGGCATGCGCCGGGTCACAGCATGACGTTTTCCGTTCCTGTCGTTCTGGTGAGCGGAATTCCTTCGGTACGAGAAACGCCCTTTCGCGTTGTCGAGGTCGTCACGGCGGCGCAGGTGATTCAGCGGAAGGGCGCGCTGGCCGACGGCGTTCACCTCGCCATCGTGGATCCGGGTCTGACACCCGGCGACGAGGACATCATCTCCGCTCTCTATCTACGCAACGCCGGAAAGACGGCGGTGGTGGGCAACCCCGAACTCGTTCCCGGCGACCTCATCGAGCCGATCCACGCGTACATGGCGACCTGCCGGTCCACCGCGACACCTGTTCGGACAGAGGTCCTCCTCATGGAGGACGCGATGCCGCTGTACGGCGACATCCACCGAATCGTGGAAGCCTTCGAAAGGCAGATGATCTGATGGACCTGCCTTCCAAGCCTCTGCGGGTGGCGCTGCTCCTCGGTGGAGCGAGCGCCGAGCGTGACGTCTCGATCGCCTCCGCGGCCGAGGTCATCCCGGCCCTGCGCGGGCGCGGCCACAGCGTGGAAGTCTTCGACACCGTCAAGGGCCGGCTCAGCTCCGCCGAGGAGGAGCGCGTGCTGACGGCGACAGTGGGATACGCGCCGCCCGACCTGGCCCTACGGTCCGTCGTTGGCATGGCGCCCCGGCTGGTGGAGGAACTGCTGGGCGCGGACGTCGTCTTCCTCGCCCTGCACGGGGGAGCGGGGGAGAACGGTGTCATCCAGGCGATCCTGGACGCGGCGGGGCTGCGCTACACCGGCAGCGGCCACCTCGCCAGCGCCATGGCCATGGACAAGGATCTGAGCAAGCGGCTCTTCCGCGCAGGGGCCATACCCACCCCCGACTGGGTACTGCTGGAGCCGGACGACGATCCCGACGGCATCCCCTTCGAGATCACCCCCGACAGCCCGCTGATCGTCAAACCGAACGCACAGGGGTCCACGATCGGCCTGACCCTGGTGAAGAAGCCGCAGGACCTGCACGACGCCGTCAGGACCGCCCGGATGCACGACGCCGATGTGCTCGTCGAGCGCTTCGTGCCCGGACGAGAATTCGTCGTCGGTGTCCTCGATGGACAGCCGCTGGCAGTGGGAGAGATCAAGCTACGCGACAAGGAGATCTTCGACTACGAGGCCAAATACCAGGCCGGTGTCGCGCTCGAGATCTTCCCGGCCGACGTCCCCAAGGAATTGACGGCCGATCTGGAGGATCTCGCGGGCCGGGCACACGAGATCCTCAAGGCGAGCTCCTACAGCCGCGTGGACTTCCGCCAGGACGGGGAGGGACGCCTCTGGTGCCTGGAGGTGAACACGTTGCCCGGCCTGACCGCGACCAGCCTCTTCCCTCAGTCGGCACAGGCGTCGGGGGTCTCGTTTCCCGAGCTCTGCGAACGCATCTGCCGATCGGCGTTGGGCGGATGACGGCCGTCGATTTCGAGCACATCGCCATCAGGGAGAACGGAGATCCCTTGACGGATCTCCGTTCCTACCCCTTCGATCTGTGCCCCTCCTATTTCCGCCGGGGCCTGTCACCGACCAGTGCGATGTACGTGCGTCATACGGTCGCCGAGATGCTGGTCGGCATTCAGCGCGACCTGGCTCCGCTGACCTTCAGAATCTGGGACGGTTACCGGCCACGGTCCGTGCAGAGCAACATCTACCTGCACTACCTCGCGGACCTTCGAGCCGCGCACCCGGAGAAGGAAGAGGCCGAACTGAGGAAGGAGGCGGAGATCTTCGTCACCGAGCCAGGAGATCCGCGACGCATCCCTCCCCATGCCACCGGCGGGGCGGTGGATCTGACACTGCTGGACCGGGCCGGCCACGAGCTCGACATGGGGACGGCCTTCGATCACTTCGGGCCCGAGTCGGCGGCGCTCTACTTCGAAGAACGCTCTGGGGATTCCCTGGTCAGGGACAACCGGCGGAGACTGCGGGACGCCATGATCGGTGCCGGCTTCCGCTGTGATGCCGACGAGTGGTGGCATTTCGATTTCGGCAACCAGATCTGGGCGGCGCACTACAAGGAGCCGGAAGCCTTTTACGGCGAGATCGGCCAGCGCGGCCAGCGCCCTTGAACGCCTACGAGCGTCGACCCTGCCAGTGCCGTATTCATCCGTGCAGGTTAGAGGCATGGTGGATGATCCGTCCTTTCGGGCGAGCGCCTCGAGCGCTGCGCCAGATAATCGGCAGGATGATCGGTCGTGTTGCTGCCCTTGGCCTATCTCATGGTGACGACCACCTTCTCGCTCCTGCGGCTGCTCTTGGCAAGCGATCGCGCCAAGGACATCGAGATCTTGGTGCTCCGGCATCAGCTGACCGTGCTGCAACGGCAGGTGAACAAGCCCGCGTTCACTCGGGAAGATCGGTTCCTCCTCGCGGGGCTGCTCCACGTCTGCCGATGGACACGCTGCGGTCTGGTCTGAGCATGTACCGGCTAACGTGCCCGAGTCGCGCGGCTGTCGTCTTCACGCCGCTGCTGGTCAACGGCAATGTGACGTCGGCGATGTACGCGATAACGGTCCCTTATCCGGTACATCACCCCGACCCATGGTGTCCTTCTGGCGTACTCCGGCCGACCTCCTACTTGGCCACGAATCCCCCCGAATGCTTGGCTCGGCGGGCGAGTATGCCGATCACGGCCGCATACGTCGCGGCGGCCTCCGTAACCTCGGTGCGGGTTGGTTCCTGTGGGCCTGGGCTGGCGCCGTCATAACGGGGTAAACACCACGCTGCCGTAGCAGTAAGTGGCTGACGCGTTGCGATGGCTGGAAGGTTGTCGCGTGTGGCACAAGCCGCATCGTTCACAGTGGAGGGAGAACCGATGATGCGCATGCGCACCGTGCCTGCGGCCGTAGCCGCTGCTGCCCTGATGGCCTTGTCGCCGCTCGCCCCGGTGTGGGCCGTCCCTGGCACTCTGATAATCGGCGGAGTGGGCATCAACGACCCGCATGGCTGCTACCCCGTCTGGATCCAGGGGGGAGCACGCGCCGAAAACCACACCCAAGTGCAGGTCGCCGAATATCTGACGGGTACCTGTGACCTCACGAATCTTGGTGGCTACGGACCAGGGGAGTCTTTCCACGTCGAGTATGGCCACAGCATCAAAGTCCCGTCGGTGTAGGGCCATGACCTGTTCCGGAGACGCGAGCAGGAGCCGCGAGCTATCCGGTGTTGGATGGGGTCGGGCGGCTCCTGCCAGTCCCCGTAGCTTCGGCCGAAAATCCAGCAGATATGCCTCTTGCCTGCATTGATCGGCAGGCTCAGGTCTGGCCCCACCAGCTCGAGGCCTCTTCATGAGCGCGGTCAGGGGCATATCCGTTGGATCCTTCGCCATTACTACCGGGACCCCGAGGAGCTGGAGCGCGTAGGCGATCTTCTCCGCCCCGAACGCCGGCAGCCGACCGATCCGGTGCCCGGCCGTACGCGCCGCGGCCAGGCCCTCGTTCGTGTTGTTCACGATGATCGTGCGGATGAACTCCGCCAACGCTGCGAACACATGGAAGATGAACATCCCGCCCGGGGTCGTGGTGTCCAGACGCTCGTGCAGCGAGTGGAACCCGACGCCCTGGGCTTTGAGCTGCCCGACGATCCGGATCAAGTCTTCCAGCGATCGGCCGAGTCGGTCGAGGCTGACGACCACGAGGCCGTCAGCCGGCCGCACGTAGTCGAGCATCCGCGCGAGCTCCGGCCGGTCGGTGTTCTTCCCCGTCGCCTTGTCGAAGAACGACTTCGCGCACCCCGCCGCCGACAACGCCGCCTGCTGCCGGGACAAGTTCTGCTCTCGCGTGGACACCCGGCCGTAGCCGACGAGGACACCGGACAGCGGCACGGGGGCGAGGAGATCGGCCGGCGAGCCGGCGGGGGCGAGTCCCATGCCCGCGATGGTGTCCGGAGGGTGTCGGTGTTGTTGGACACGCCGGGTTTTCGGACGGAGTTTCCAGACGGCGCTGACCGGGCAGAGCCCTCCGAATTGATCTTGTCCAGAAACCGAACGATTTATCGACAAGATCAAAGCGGCTGGCCGAACCCGGGACTCCCCGAACGCTGACCCCAAGCCCCGAGACGACTACACACAGCTACTCCGGCCACGGTGGCAGCTTCGTTACCGGCACCCCCGGTACGACGCGGGCTGTAGAAGTGCCTGTCGACGGTGCGGGATGCGTGTCGTTCGCCAGGGCGAGTTTTGCTTGACCGAGACTGTGCTCTCGCCTTCAGTCACGCGGACTCGCAGATGCAGAGTTGAAGCGGCGTATCCACGGCAAATGGCCGACCGGACCAGTCGCCGAAGCGCTCGACGAGCCGAAGGCCGCCGAGCGAGACGAGCAGCGGCAGCTCCTGCGGGAAGATGCTCCTGATTTCGAGTGGTGCGACGACGAAGTCGGGCTCGGAGTCAGTCGAGAGGTGCCACGTCCCGCGTGTGACTTGCGCGGGCGCATCGTAGATCTCAGCGACATCGACGCTAACGTTGCCACGGTCAGGATCCATGAACGACAACGACTCCCGGGTGCGCCGCACGCCATCGGCTTCGGCAAGGAGGCGCACGCTCGGGTTGAACACATCGAAGACAAACCGTGCTCCAAGCGCCAGGTGTCGTCGAACCGACCGGAAGCAGCTGACCAGATCCTCAGCCTCATGCAGATGCAGTAGGGAATTGGCTGTGATGAACACGAAGTCGAATGTGCGGCCCAGATCGAAGGCCCGCATGTCGCCCTGCACCCATTCCACCGCCACACCGCGCTCGTTCGCCTTACGCTGAGCCTCAGCCAGCATGTCTGACGAGAAGTCCACGCCGACGCACGGATGCCCGTCGGACGCGATGGGGATCAGCTTGTGCCCGGTGCCGCACCCGAGTTCCAATACGCGCCCGCCTTGCCGATTGGCGTCGGCCCGGTAGAAGTCGACTGCGGGCCCGCCGCCCGGGAACATGAGGTCGTACAGCCTCGCGTGCGAGTAGAACGCTTCACTCATGAAGCGCCTCCTCCTTCCGACTCATCCGCAGTTGGCCGTGGTGGCCTGCTGATTCAAGCGTGTGCGCCACAGCCGCGACAACAGCTTTACCGTCATCCGCGCCAACCTCCGCTTCGCCGCGGTGATGACCCGCCACACCAAGATCTAAAGCTAATCGTTGGTTTTTGCTGGAAGCTACGGGCGGGCCAAGTCGACGGTCTCGACGATTTGCCAGGCCATCGTCGCCGAGTACGACGCATGGAGCCGCCGCGACCTGACCGGCATCGAGCTGGACTACCTGTTCCTGGACGCCTCCCACTTCAAGATGCACGATGGGCGGCGCGCCGAGCCGGTGCTGGCCGCCTGGGGCATCACCACCGAGGGCAAGCCCGTCTTCATCGGTCTGTCGGCCGCAGCGGCCGAGCCTTTCAGCCTCTGTACGTCGTCGAATCAGCAGAAGGAGCGATACAACATCCAATAGTGAACGTACAGCTTATACTCCTGTTCTGCTATCCCGCGATAGATTACATTCCCGGTTGCATAATAGAGTTGGCTATAGTAACCGTAGCTTGCATAATAGTTCTGATACCGAATCTTCGTTTCTTGGCAATAGGTACTTTCCGCTGACGTATTCGTATCCGTGTACGGCGCGACCAAGGCCGCGCCGGCGTCACTGACGCGAGGCTGGACGGCCGAGTACGGCAGCCGGGGCGTCCGCTTCAACACCGTTGCCCCAGGCCCGGTCTACACCCGGCCCGAGGCCCGCGACCTGTTCGACGCGCTCGCCGAGACCACCGCGATTAAGCGCGCGGCCGAGCCCGCCGAGATCGCCGAGGTCGTCGGATTCCTCGCCTCGTCGAAGGCCAGCTACGTCACCGGCGCGACCGTCGCCGTCGACGGCGGCCGCACCGCCGTCTGAACCCGCCTGCCCCAAGGGGATACCCTCATGTGCAACACCGTGTACGGCCTGAGCGTCGACGCCGCCGACGCCGAGATACTCGCCCACTTCTGGGCCAAGGCCTCGGACGGGACGTCGCCTCAGGCGCGAGCCCCGAATTCGCCACACTCGACCCGGACGGGGCCACCCCGCGGCTGAGCCAGTCCGGTACCTGATGGTGACTCAGCCGTGGATCGGGTCGACGGACGGTGCGCAGTTGTAGGCGCCCGGCTCCGGCGCGGTTCACGCACAGGTTTCCGGCCGTCGGCGCCGTCGTCGCGTAGTTGCACGATGAAGACATCACGCGTGACCGGGTCCACAGCCATCGACTGCATCGCCTGAGGATGATGCAGCCGGGTTCCGCTCAGCACGCGCCCCCACGGGCCTGACAGATCGATCAGGTCTGAGCTCGTCATGAATTCCCTTTCTCGTGGCCCCTCCTTGGATCGCCAGGTGTGCTCGTGCGCAGAGGTCGACATCCGAGTGAGGTAGCCGGTTGTTCGCTGTACGTGCTATTGCAGGGTTCCGCCCGCTCAGGCCGTCCGTCAGGAAGTCGGTCTGCGGCCCCCGTCCGGGCGTGGCGGCTTTCGGCCTGCCATCCGGCTCTTGTGCATTCTGGCCTCGTCTTCTCCGGGCGTGCTTCGGCGGATCTCGCGGATGACCTGGATGAACGCGCGGATCCGGGTGTTCTCGCCGACCTTGCGCCACAGGAGGCCGTACTCGATGGGTGGCGCGTCGCTGAAGGGCACGAAGGTGACGCCGGGCCTGGCGTAGTAGCGGGCGCCGCGCGCGGCCACGACGGAGACGCCTTTGCCGACGTTGACGTGGGAGAGCACCTCCTGCCAGTGGGTGATGGGCGGGCCGTGCGGGATGGGACGGCCCGCGGGGGTTTGATGCGGGTAGTGGTGGTCCAGCCAGTAGTCAGGGATGTTGCCGATCATCGGCAGGAGGATGACGCCGGCGAGGTCCTCGAGGGAGACGGTCTCTCGCCGGGCGAGGGGATGCCCGTCGGGGACCATGAGGGCGCGGGGCTCGGAGAAGATGACGGGACCGGCGGTGATGTCCGGCTCGTCGATGGGGAACTCGGTGAGCTGGAGGTCGAGTTCGCCGGCGCGCAGCGGCCCGAGGGGATCGCCAAGTTGCACCTCTCGGATGTGGACCTCGCAGTCGGGGTAGCGGACGCGGAAGAGGTCGGCGGCTGTGACGACGAGGTCGCCGGACCACAGAGCGGAGAAGCCGACCTTCAGCGTGCCCGTGATGCCGCGGGCGGCGATGATGGCCTGTTCGAGCCCGGCCCCGATCTGTTCGTAGGCGGGGCGCAGATCGTCGCGTAGCCGCTGCCCCAACTCGGTGAGCCGCACCGCGCGGCTGGTGCGTTCAAACAGCGGCGCCCCAACCTGGCGCTCCAGTTTCTTGATGGTCTGGCTGATCCGGCCGGTGGTCACATGCAGCCGCTCGGCGGTGCGCCCGAAATGGAGCTCCTCGGCCAGGACCAGGAACGCTTCCAGCTCAAGTCGTTCAAGCACGAGGCCTCCAGGTCGTTGAGCCCCAGTAAACGATCGTTTCGCTTTGGCTCGTTGTTCGATCTTTCGCCGTACTGCACGCTGAACAGGACGGTCCCGCGGCAGGAAACGGAGAACAACGATGAGCAAGGTTGTCGTGGTCATCGTCGTCTCCATGGACGGCGTCGTGGAGGAACCCTCGTGGGCCGGGCCGTTCTGGAACGACGAGCACGCCAGGTTCCACAACGGCCACCTGTTCGCCAGCCGCGCGCTGCTGCTGGGCCGCAGGACCTTCGACAGCCTGTCCAAGGTGTGGCCGGCGATGGCGCACGAGAGCGATTTCGCCGCCCGGATGGACTCCATCCCCAAGTACGTGGCGTCCACGACCCTGCGGAGAGCCGGCTGGAACGCGGTCGTGATCAAGGGTGACGTCGCGGAACACGTCAGCAAGCTCAAGCGCGAGCCCGGCCGGGACCTCCTGGTGTACGGCAGCGCCGATCTGGTCAACTACCTGATCAAGCACGATCTCGTCGACGAGCTCAAGCTGCTCCGCCATTCCGTCGTGGTGGGCCC
Organism: Nonomuraea sp. NPDC049152; assembly: GCF_040648355.1. Lineage (NCBI taxonomy): Bacteria > Bacillati > Actinomycetota > Actinomycetes > Streptosporangiales > Streptosporangiaceae > Nonomuraea > Nonomuraea sp. NPDC049152. Next base: position 354,173 of record NZ_JBEZDO010000006.1, read on the forward strand.
AGGCAAGCGCCTGTTCCCTGACGGCGTCGACAGCACGACCTGGACGCTCGCCGCCACCTCCACCTTCGGCTCTGGCGCCATCGTCCTGGAGTACCGCCCGGCGGCCAGTCAGCGGCTCATCTAGGGCTGGTTCCACTCTGTCCTCCTTCTCTCACCCACGTATTCGCTCCGTGGCCCGCCCTATGCGCGCCGTACACGAAGGACCTGGCCGGTGGTGGGGCCACGCCGAACTCAGCGAGCTCGGCGTGGCCCGGTTCGCGCTCTGCCATTGCACGACCGCAAGGAGTCCACCCTCAGGGCGTACGGCTCCGAGGTGCTCAGCTCTGTCTACCGAGCCGGCTTGGCCGCCTTGTCAGCCGATCCGGCCTTCCCGTCGCAGAACACCTGCTTGACGAGCTTGTTCAACGGCTCCGGGAACTTCCCTGCCCGAGACCTTGCCGCGTCGTCCACGTAGTTCACCGAAGCGGTCAGGGTCTTCTTGCCGTCGGGTGAGCTGTACATCAGCGCGCCGTAGCCGTGCGGGGGAGCGCCGTTGTGCTGGTAGACGGTGCCGCAGTTCGGGCCCAGGTCCTGCACGAACAGCCCAAGGCCGTAGCCCATCTTCGGGTGCGGCTTGCGCATCTCGGCCAGCAGCTCGGGCGGCAGGAGCTTGCCGCCGTTCAGCGCGGAGATGAACGTGTGGAGGTCCTGGGTGGTCGAGATCAGGTCTCCGGCGCCGGCCAGCAGCGACAGGTTCTGGCGGGAGATGTCGACCGTCTTCTTCCGGCCGGCGGCGTCCTGGTAGCGGTAGTAGCCGTGGGCGTGCGGGCCGGGGAGCTGCGTCCGGTTGCCCGCCACCACGGTGTCCCGCATCCTGAGGGGGCGCAGGATCCGCCGCTTCAGTTCCTCGGCGTAGGAGCGGCCGGTGACCTTCTCGATCAGCAGCAGGGCCAGGGTGTAGTTGGTGTTGGAGTAGTTCTGGTCCGTGCCCGGCTCGAACCGCGGCGGCTTGGACAACGCCACCCGTGCCAGCTCCTGCGGCCGGTAGGACTTGAACCGGTTGGCCAGCCACGCGTTGCCGGTGGCGGGGATGCCCGGCACGACCGTCCCGTCCTCGTAGTACTCGCCGGTGTAGTTGAACACCCCGCTGGTGTGCTGCAGCAGCATCCGCACGGTGATCCGCTCGTCCAGGCCGAGCCGGGGCAGGTAGCCGGCCACCGGGGCGTCCAGCCCGATCTTGCCCTCGGCCACCAGTTGCAGCACCAGGGTCGCGGTAAAGGGCTTGATGACGCTGCCCGTCCAGAACCGCCCGTTCGTCGGCGGCTTCACGCTCTGGCCCAGCTTGCGCACCCCGGCGCTGCCGGTCCACTCGCCTCTCTCGTCGTGCACGCGTACCTGCACCCCTGCGAAACCGGCGTCGACGAATGCCTGGGTGGCTTCCTGCAGCTCCGGGCGGTCCTGACCGGCGGCGGCCGCCGGCACGGCGCTGCTGTCCGCTGCGGCTACCGCGGGTGTGGCCGCCCCGGCCAGCAGCGCGGCCGCCAGCGCCGTGACCGTCACTCGGCGGAAGACCTTGCCGAGCACCGGCGGCTGGCGCACGCCGTGGATGCGCTGCCCGGTCGCCGTGATCGCTGAGGGGGATGGGATCTTCATGGTTCCTTGGTCTCTGGTGTCGCGCTCGGGCAAAAGGCTCGCCGAGCAGCTCGGGGTTGATCGCACGGGTCTGGGGTGCTCAGCCTTGTCGTCTAATGAGCCGGCTCGGCCTCGTCAGCCGGTCTGCTCGTCGCGGAACACCGCCTTGACGAGCTTCTGCTTCACCTTCTCGAACGCCTCGGACATGGCGACCATGTCGAGCTCGGCTTCCCCGGTGGTCACCGAGGCGGTCAGGGTCCTGCTGCCGTCGGGCGTGCTGTACATCAGCGCCGCCCAGCCCCAGAAGCCGCCGTTGTGATGGAGGAGGGTGCCGCCACCCTCGGTGTCCTCCACGAACACCCCCAGGCCGTAGCCGATCGTGGGGTCGGGCTTGCGCATCTCGGCCAGCAGCGACTCCGGCAGGAGCCTGCCGGAGTTCAGCGCGGAGAAGAACGTGTGGAGGTCCTCGGTGGTCGAGATCATGTCACCGGCGGCGGAGATCCAGGAGGGGTTGAAGCGGGTGGTGTCGACCGTCTTCCACTCCTCGGCGTCCTGGTAGCGGTAGTAGCCGTGGGCGTGCGGCTCGGGGATCTCCGGCGAGGCGTCCGGCATCACCGTGCCCGACAGGCCGAGCGGGCGCAGGATCCGCGCCCGCATCTCTTCGGCGTACGCGCGGCCGGTGACCTTCTCGACCAGGACTCTGGCCAGCACGTAGTTGGTGTTGGAGTAGCTCCAGCCGGTCCCCGGCTCGAACCGCGCCGGCTTGGACAGCGCCAGCCGGACCAGTTCTTCCGGCTGGTAGGTGTGGAACCGGTTGTCGGCCACCCACTCCTTGCCCAGTCCGGGGATCCCCGGCGCGAACGTCCCGTCGGGGTAGTACTCGCCGGTGAAGTTGAACAGTCCGCTGGTGTGCTGCAGCAGCATCCGCGCGGTGATCCGCCGGTCCAGCCCGAACTCGGGCAGGTGGTCGTCCACCGGGGCGTCCAGCTCGATCGTGCCCTCGGCCACCAGTTGCAGCACCAGGGTCGCGGTGAAGGTCTTGGTGGTGCTGCCGATCCGGAACAGTCCGTTCGTCGCCGGCTTGGCGCTCTGGCCCAGCTCGCGTACTCCGGCGCTGCCGGCCCACTCGCCCTGCTCGTCGTTCACGCGCAGCTGCACCCCGGCGGCCAGACCGGAATCGACGAACTCCTGGATGGCCTTCTGCAGTTCCGGGCGAGCCTGGTCGGTGGTGGTCATGGTGGTGCTCCTTCGAATCTGTTACTTCGGTTGAACGGGCGGATGGCGGCGTGCCGTCAGGCGGCGTCGAGGGCGGCGGTGATCT